>JAZPXZ010000036.1:0-58769 GCA_045543915.1 Wujia sp. | reverse complement strand
CTTACATTTTGTCAAATATATCTTACATTTGTTTACAAAATGTATACTTTTTTTCTTTGTATCTTATTTACATTTTTATCGGCTATCATTATTATATATTTAAAGAATTCTTTATTATATTTTTTTGACGATTCGTCTAATTTTCAATATTTATATATCAATATATAATCAGGAGGTATTTTCTTGCATAATAACAAACTTAAAAATTACTTTCCACTAATTCGTGAGCGGGAATGTATACTAACAGAAATACGAAACAATAAAACCCTCAACCAAACATTTAACAGTTGGCCTGTGGACTTTCAAAATAACTTTCTTGACATATGCACTGGGATAAAGGGTATCAAAGTAACATATGACACATTTTTCAAAGAAATATTTAACGCAGAATATAATGTGCCTGCACTTAATGCATTTATTAGCGCGTTACTTGATCAAAAAATAAAAATCCTTCAAGTTCTACCCAATGACGGAACTCGAATGGCAGATGAAGACAGCTTACTCATAACTGATATAGTTGTGGAACTTGAAGATGGAAGCATTGCTAATATTGAAATACAAAAAATCGGTTATATGTTTCCTGGACAAAGAGCTGCATGCTATTCTGCTGATCTTCTATTACGACAATACAAACGATTACGGGATAAACATAAAAAGAATTTTAAATATAGTGAAATGCGCCCTGTATACACCATAATTCTATTTGAGCAAAGCCCATCTCAATTCCATAACTTCCCAAATGAATACATACATTTTGCTGAAACCAAAACCAACACTGGAGTAGACATTAATCTTTTGCAGAAGTTTTTATTTATTCCTCTTGACATCTTCAAGAAACTAGGCAAAAATAAAAATGTGGATAATGAATTGGATGCTTGGCTATCATTTTTAGTCACAGATAAACCAGAAGATGTTATAGACCTAATCGAAAGGTATCCAGATTTTATCCCTCTATATAATGTAGTGTATGAGATGTGCCGAAATATGGAGGATGTTATGGGACTGTTTTCTGAAGAACTAAGAATAATGGATAAAAATACTGTTAGATTTATGATTGATGAGATGCAGAAGGAAATAGATGAAAAAACTGCGGCTCTCGCAGACAAGGATGCGGCTCTCGCAGACAAGGATGCTCAGCTTGCCGAGAAGGATGCTCTTATCGCAAAGCTAATGGCCAACCAAAAGTAAATCTAGCTGTTCAAAAACAATGGAGTTCGCAAAAAGCGAACTCCATTTTATTTTATCCCTCTCTTCGCTCCTTCATAACCTTAGCCACAATAAGTGCTATAGCCATAAATGCTAATGCGAAAAGTGCCTCTATTCCAACACATTTGAAGAAGGTATCTAAACCACCATCTACATACAAGCTTTCTGTTGCCTTTACCTGCCAGTAGGTTGGCATAAATCTTGCTATCTTAAGTATTCCATCGCTGAATATCTCCATAGGTACGAACACACCGCCAAGGAATGCCATTCCAAGTGCAATAATATTAGATATCATACTAATAGTTGGTGCTTTAAGGTTAAAGCTACTTACTATACAAACCAAACCTACAGTGAGAAGCAGGAACACAAATGAGCTTAACAAATTAAGAGCATTGGTGCCTACAAACACCTGTCCCTTAAACATTATAGCCGCCACAATTATTAGAGCCACCCACACAGCTATACTAAGAACAGCTGATGCACCTATAAGCTGAACGCTTCTTGACTTAGTTGTCATAGGAGCCACTGCATTTCTATCCTTAATCTCCTTCTTGTTATATACCATAATAATTGGTGCCATTACATTCATAAGAAGCATAATTAAGATATATGTCATATATGTGAAGTAGTAATACATCTTAGGCTTTGCTGCTGACTTACCCTTGTAGCTTACAAGTCCTTCGCTATCTAATGAATTAACAGCCTTCTCGTTTGCTTCCTCTAAGCTACAGCCCGCTGCCACATAAGCATCAAATGCTTTCTGATATGCTGCTATCTGACCGTCCACATATGAACCTGAGTGACTTCCCGGTCTCTTAATGTTAGAAAGCTCTCCAGTTTCTGAGTAACCCTCCTCTATATAAACCACATAGTCTAACACCTGATAGTAAAGAAGATCCTGTATCTCTTCTCTGTCATCTGCAACCTCTTGTTTATCGTGGATAGAGTAAATATACTCCATTAAATATTTTGACTCCTCACTATTATCATAGTCAAATACCATTACATCAACTCTGCTACCCTGAAATTCCTTTCTCTGGTCTCCACCTACATTTGATAAGATTCCAAGGAGAACTGCAAATATACTGATGTAGATTATAAATTGATGCTTTTGCTTATTTAATATTTTGAAAAAAGTCTTAAATACTTGCATACTGCTTTCTCCTTCCTAATAAAAATCCTCCAAGTGTAAATATAACTGTCATAACGAGAAGAACTATTATGTTCTCATTGAATCTATCATAATTGTCATATACCTTCAGCGCATATAACGCATCACTAAGTCTTGCTGCTGGATTAATCTTATTTACTATCGGACAGTAAAGATGTACCATCATCTTCATATCCAGAATCATAAGTCCACTCAAAAAGCAGCTTATAAGGGAATATGCAACTGCTATGGATTCCTTTACTCCCTCTGATAGCTTTCCAAAGCTTCCAATAAAGAAGCCTGATGTAAGTCCTGCCAGATTTCCTACAAATATTGTGAAGATAATTCTAGGTATCTCATCACCAAAGCGAACTCCTATGATTATAAGGTATGCAAGAGCTATACATGACATTATGGAAAGAAGAATCCATATAGCCGCAAGTCCTGATACCATCTGAGTTAATCCACCTGTATTTGATACATTCTTTCTGGCACCTATAGTTGAAAGGTTTGCCTGATTCTTAATAGTAAATGATACTCCTGCGAAGCTGGCAAAGAGACAAGACATAGCTATAAGGTTGAAGAAGTAGTCTGAATATACATCCATATCCACATCACCTAAGCTGATCTCCTCATTCTTAACCTCCTCGCTAAGAAGCTTCTCCATAGCAGCCATCTGTGCCTCTGGTCCTAAGTCAGCCACATCGGTCATTACAGTAACTATCTGATGATAGTTTGCCACTATGGTTGAAAGAATACTTTCCTCTATTCCGTCACCATTTACCATAAGCTTCAGCTTACCATCCTGGGAATAAAATACTCCCAAGATATCGTCCGTAAGCATATCCTGTGCTTCCTCCAATGAACTTGTGTAGGTTATATCAAGAAGCTTTTCACCATTCTCCACTATGGAAATATTCTCTATAGTATTTGAGAAATTCTCCTTTACTTCTTCATCCTCTATGTATACTGCAACCGGAATATTAGTCTGTAGTTCATCCAATGCATATGCATTTCCAAAGGTTGCATAGAACAGTGTTCCAAGAATAACTGTAAAGATTAAGCTCCAGAATATCTGATCCTTACTTCTTAGTGTTATTAAAAATGTATATTTAAAATTATGCCAAAACATATGCTATGCCTCCTTATCTCGAAGCTCTTTACCTGTAATCTCAAGGAATACATCATTTAAGGTTGGAAGCTCTGAGTAAACTCTACCGCATGGAATATTGTTATCATTAATATAGTTAAGAACATTAATAAGATTGTGTTTTCCACCACTACACTTAACCTGAAGCTTTCCATCCTCTACATTTGCGCTGTACACATGATTTATTTTGCTAATTGCTTCAAGCTGATCTTTAGTTACATCAATCTTCTCTATATAGATTGTCTCAGTGTTCTTAATCATCTTCTTAAGCTCATCCTTGGTACCAAGAGCCAAGTTCTTACCCTTATCCATAATGGCAATTCTGGTACAAATCTGCTCAACCTCCTCCATGTAATGAGAAGTGTAAATGATTGTAGCACCATTTTTGTTAAGCTCCTCGATTCCCTCAAGAATCTTATTTCTACTCTGTGGATCAACTGCAACAGTTGGCTCATCCATGATAATTAGCTTTGGCTTATGAGCGATACCACAGGCTATGTTAAGTCTTCTTAGAAGACCTCCTGAAAGCTTCTTAGGATAAAATTTCTTAAAATCCTCAAGACCTACGAATGTAATTGCTTCCTCTACATATTCCTTTCTCTTTGCCTTATCCTTTATATAGAGACCACAGAAGTAATCAATGTTTTCATATACTGTAAGCTCATCAAACACCGCTACATTCTGCATTACCACACCGATGTTTCTCTTTGCCTCATAATTGTCAGGCGTCATCTTCTTACCGAACACCTCAACTTCACCCTTGTCATAGGAAAGAAGTGATAGGATACAATTAATGGTTGTTGTCTTTCCGGAACCATTAGGTCCCAAAAGTCCGAACACCTCACCCTCCTTTATCTCTAAGTTAAAGTGGTCAAGGGCAAGCACCTCTTTGTATCTCTTAACCAAATTCTCTATCTTTACTACTGCTTCACTCATGTGACTACCTCCTAATTGTTCTTGTTTTGTTACTGTTTTTGTTTTTCTTATTTTCCTTGTACCCATAATACGACTAAATAAAATGCTTTGTAAGTGCAAAATGTAAAAAGAGGATATGACAAATGTCACATCCTCCTCTTACATATTACATTATACTTAGCTGTTCATTCCAAACACTAATCTCTTTATTAATTTCTGCCAAGTCATTATTTAGCTTATATTCTAATTCCCTCAACCTGCATATATAGTCATCCATCATATTCATATTGTTTGCAATTCTATCTCTTACCTGCATATCAGAAAAGAAATTATCGAAAAGAACATCAAAGGTTCTTGTTGTTCCATCAATATAATCCAAATCCATATTGAATTCTATACTTATATCACTTAATTCAGCTTTCATATTAAGAGCAGAATTCTTCATAACTGATACAGCTCGCCCAACCTTATCCAAGGAAGCATATTTTAAAATATCAGCAAAAAGTTCACCACCAAACATATCCCAGGTAGATGCACCATCTGCACTTTGCAAATGTCTCATAACCTCATCAGCGTGATATAAGGTTTCTCTTACTGCGTTTATTGCCTCTTCATATTCCTTTCTTTTATATAGAAGTCTGTTTACCTCTTCAGCATACGCCTGTGACTCATCGGAATACTGATAGCGACTCTTAATATTTCTAAGCTTTTTAGTAATCTCATTAGCGTTATTGCTTATCTGACCCTCTAGGTTAAGTACCTCCTGATTAGCATATTCAAGCTGATATACTAATTCATCATAATGCTGCTTGGCTGATATATATTCCCTATACTCCTTCTCCAGCTTTGCCTCATAGTTGCCGGTAATCTTAGCAATCATCTGCTTCATAGAGCTTCTCTCTAACACATCATAATCGTGTTTTTCCTTTTCAACCACATAGCGAAACTCTTCAATCTGATTTTGCCTTGCTATCACACTACCTTTCATATTTTCCAGCTTTTTCACTAAAACCTTACCATTAGCCTTTAACTGCTCATATTCTAACAAATCATCTTTAAATCCCACTTTATATTCTCCTTACTATATTGTTATAACGAAAACCCTCTAATTAAAATCATTCTGTCAAAAATCATCAATAACTTAAATATTATATTCTATAGAACTATATTCATCAAGAAATTTGTGTGTTTATTCTATTTTAAAACAAGTTTTTAAATTAAAGGTTTGTAATATGCTTCATTTTATATTATATTAATATAGATACGATAAAATTTTAATGAAGGAGAATAGTATGGATCTTAGAGAATTTTCAGAAGTTACACCTGAGCTTGTACGCTTGGCTAACATATGTGAGACCCATGACTTAATCGATACCAGTTTATACGCAAAGTACAATGTCAAAAGAGGTCTCCGTGATTTAGATGGTAAGGGTGTACTTACAGGCATTACAGAAATATCAACAATCAATGCATACCGAGAAATTGACGGTGTGCCTACACCTATCGAGGGAGAGCTTTTCTATCGAGGAATAAATATCTATGACTTAGTTGATGGATTTACCAGCGAAGACAGATTTGGCTACGAGGAGACAGTATATCTCCTTCTATTTGGGGAGCTTCCAAGCCGTACTGACCTTGATAATTTCCAAAAGCTACTAGGTCACTACAGAAAGCTACCTAGAAACTTTACTAGAGATGTTATTATGACTGCGCCTAACAAGGATATTATGAACGCATTGGCTAAGAGTATTCTTACACTTAGCTCCTATGACTCTAACACATCTGACATAAGCATACCTAATGTACTTCGTCAGAGCATAGAGCTTATAGCTAACTTTCCTACACTTGCTGTTTATGCATATCTTGCTCATAGACATTATAACCTTGGACGAGGAATGTATATTCATACCCCAAAGGCAAACCTTTCTACAGCGGAGAATCTACTTCGTATGCTTAGAAAGGACAAATCATACACTGACACAGAAGCTAAGCTTCTAGACTTAGCGCTGGTACTTCACGCTGAGCATGGTGGTGGTAACAACTCCACATTTACAACTCATGTTGTTACCTCTTCTGGAACTGATACATATTCCTCTGTTGCCGCATCTCTTTGTTCTCTTAAGGGACCTAAGCACGGTGGTGCAAATGTTAAGGTTAAGCTTATGTTTGACGACCTTAAGGAGCATGTTACAAATTGGGATGATGAGTCCCAAATTAGACAGTACTTATGCGACATCCTCGATAAGAAGGCTTTTGATAAGGCTGGTCTAATCTACGGTATGGGACATGCTGTATATTCACTTTCTGACCCAAGAGCAAATCTTTTCAAGAGGTTTGTTAAGAAGCTTTCTGAAGAAAAGGGTCGTCAGGAGGAATATGCATTATATAAAAATGTTGCTAGAATCGCAAAGGAAGTTATCGCGGATAAGCGTAAGATATACAAGGGTGTTAGCCCTAACATCGATTTCTACAGTGGCTTCGTATATAGTATGTTAGAGCTTCCACACGAGCTTTTCACACCACTCTTTGCCGTTGCAAGAATTGCCGGTTGGAGCGCTCACAGAATTGAAGAGCTCATTAATGCTAACAAGATAATAAGACCTGCTTATATGTCCATAGCTCCTAATAGAGAATATGTGCCTATAAGTAAGAGAGATTAAAACAAAAAATAAGGATGTGCGTATTTACTTCTCGGCCTGCCTAGGGTCGGAATGGAAGTTATCTCGCACATCCTTCATTTATTTTTAATCTTATAAGCTAGCCTCTAATGTAGCTCTAATGGCCTTAATAAAGTCCTCACTGTTTAGTACAGTTACATTCTCGAGAGATGTAATAAGAGCTAAGTCCTTAGTCATCTTTCCATCCTCAATGGTCTTAATTGTTGCAGCCTCAAGCTTATCTGCAAAGCCCATAAGCTCTGGAAGGTTATCAAGCTCTCCACGCTTTCTTAAAGCTCCTGTCCATGCAAAGATAGTTGCAACTGAGTTAGTTGATGTCTCCTCACCAGCAAGGTGCTTGTAGTAGTGTCTCTGAACAGTTCCGTGTGCTGCCTCATATTCATACTTTCCATCCGGTGATACAAGCACTGATGTCATCATAGCAAGTGAACCAAATGCTGATGAAACCATGTCACTCATAACATCTCCATCATAGTTCTTACAAGCCCAAATGTATCCACCCTCTGACTTCATAACTCTTGCTACAGCATCATCTATAAGTGTGTAGAAGTACTCGATACCAGCTGCATCAAACTTCTCCTTGTACTCAGCATCGAAAATCTCCTGGAAGATATCCTTAAATGTATGGTCATACTTCTTAGAAATAGTATCCTTAGTTGCAAACCAAAGTGTCTGCTTAGTATCAAGAGCGTAATTAAAGCAGCTTCTTGCAAAGCTTTCAATAGAACCATTAACATTATGCATACCCTGAATGATACCAGGCTTATCAAAGTTATGTATAAGCTCTCTAATCTCAGTTCCATCCTCTGCTGTGTAAACAAGCTCAGCCTTACCAGCTGCAGGAATCTTCATCTCACTTGCCTTGTAAACATCACCGTATGCATGTCTTGCAATTGTAATAGGCTTTTTCCAGTTCTTAACACATGGCTCGATACCCTTTACAACAATAGGTGCTCTAAATACTGTACCGTCAAGAATTGCACGAATAGTTCCGTTAGGACTCTTCCACATCTCCTTAAGGTCATACTCTGTCATACGAGCTGCATTTGGAGTAATAGTTGCACACTTAACAGCTACACCATACTTCTGGGTTGCGTAAGCTGAATCAAAGGTAACCTTATCATCAGTTTCATTTCTATACTGTAATCCAAGATCATAATACTCTGACTTAAGATCGATAAATGGATAAATAAGCTCATCCTTAATAATCTTCCAGAGAATTCTAGTCATCTCATCTCCATCCATCTCTACGAGAGGAGTAATCATCTTAATCTTTTCCATATCCGTATTTTCCTCCTAAAAAACTTACAAAAATCGTTTTTAATTGTAACACAAACATTGTAATTTTGAAACATATCTTTGCGATTTTTTCCAAGTTATTTTAGATAGTTGATTAAGCGGGTTAAATTTCATTGATAATTACCTGTTTTTATAATAAAATAACACTATCTGAGATAATAAAAAGGAGACATTATGAGTTTTACATACACAGTACCAAAAAGAAAATCCAATCGTATCACCTATCGTATTGCTGGTAGCATATTCTTTCTAGTTGCATTTGCTCAGTTTTTGCTGGTGGCTAATGGCTACGGAACCCATAAGATACTTACACTTATTTTTGCCCTTTTCTTAGGCTCCTATGGAGTATACCTCCTTAGCTCTTCCTTTAGAAAACAGGCATTTGATATTACATATCAATTTAACGAGGAAGGCTTAAAGGTTATCCATCACTATGGCGAAACCCAATATACCTTTGACGACATAGAATTTGTCACTATGGTTATCGCCGATGAAAATATGATTTTTTATGTTTTAAATGTAAAAACTACAAAGGATGTTTATTCTATTCCATTTACAATGAAGGGAGAGCTTTGCGAAAAGATTTACGAATTTGTAAATGCTCGCATAAAGCATGACGAGAATGAGGCTTAACAGTTCACTATTTAATATACCTTGTGTAAATAATGTGCTATATTACGACACCATTGATTCAACCAACAACAAAGCTAAGGAGCTGGCAAGAAGAGGAAGTGTCCACGGAAGCCTGGTTGTGGCCAAAAAGCAGACTGCAGGTAAGGGGCGACTAGGGCGAAGTTTCGAATCCATGTCCAATGACGGTCTGTATTTTAGTTTGATGCTAAGACCCGAGGTTAAACCGGAACATCTGTCAGGAATCACATTGGTAGCTGCCTTGGCAGTATCAAAAGCTATTGATAACACCTGTCATGTCAAAACCTCCATTAAATGGCCTAACGATATATACTTAAACGGCAAGAAGCTGGTGGGAATCCTCACTGAAGCAGGTCCCGACTATGTGGTTGTTGGAATAGGTGTAAATGTTAATACCAAAGGCTTTGATGGGGATATTGCAAACACTGCCACCTCCTTATTTTTAGAATTAGGAAGAAGCATAGACAAGGAAGACTTACTTAAAAATATTTTAGAACAGCTTAATTCCTTGTACTATAGCTTTATAAACCATAATAATCTTTCCTTTATGGTACAAGATTACAACAATCGACTGGAAGCATTAAACAAGGATGTATATATCATCCCACAGCAGCGCTCTCTAGACACCAAGCACCCTTCTATGCTTGACACCACAGATCTTACCCCTGTTCTTTGCCTTGGCATAGATGAGCAGGGTAATCTTAAATGTCAGGATATAGACGGCAAACAATATTATGTAAACTCAGGTGAGGTTTCTCTAAGAACTGCATAATATGATATTATAAATCACTTGGTTTTATTACTTACACAAAATAGATATAGCTTTTCGACAAAATATTTGTTATAATTAAATATATTTATGCGGAATAATTTTTCTTATGGAGGGTATCATGGAAGAGAAGAGAAAATACGAGCGACTTCCTATAAAGCTTAAGCTTGAGGTATCAAACCTTTTTAAGCAGGATGGAATCAAAATTGAGAACTTGGATAGCGAAATTGAGGTATTTGATATTTCTAAGGCTGGTATCGGTTTTATGTCTGACAGCAAGCTACCTATAGATTACTACTTTAATGCAACTATTGAATTCGAAAATACTGATGAGATTATTCTTTCAGTTGTAAAGATTCTTTACATCAAGTCAATCGGTGGTTCAGGCTATCGTTACGGATGTGAGTTTGTCGGACTTCCATCTATGTATCATCGCTTGTTTGATGAGTATGCACAGTCATTATAAAGGGCAACAAAAAAACTTCACCATTTAGGTGAAGTTTTTTGTTGCCTAATTAACTAAAAAATGCTGTGTATATTTATTGAATTGGAATCAACTTTATCTCTGCTCGGTCCACAGATTTCTGTGGATTAGTGATTATAATACTAAGTATTCCGTCCTTATATGCTGCAGTAATGTCCTCCTGCTTAATCTTTGTTCCTACGAAGAAGCTTCTCTTACAGCTTGTGGCAAGTCTTTCCTTAAGAATATAATTTATCTTTGTATCATCCTTTTCTAAGGTTTCAGGCTTACTTGCTATAATAGTAAGTGTCCCATCTACTAATTCAGCAGTTACATCTTCTCTGGAAAAACCTGGAATTTCAATCTCTAAAAGATAATTTCCATCTTTCTCCTGAATATCTGTCCTCATCATATTAGGAATGGTTGAAGTTGTCTCATCAAATAAATTAAATGTCTGATTTTCAAATATCATAGCACATACCTCCTTATCTTATACCACAATTTCAAAAAGGTTCACCTATACTACATGTCCTCTTCCATAGCATCTAAGAATTCCTTAAGTTCTTCTCTGGCCTTAGATATCTCATTCTTGTCCTGCTTATCTAAAATAGCCTCAAAGTCTGTCATCCTATGCTGGATAAGTCTACGCTTATCTCCAGTAGCCTCCTCATACATCCTGTCACCTCTAAACATGAGAAGCTTATTCTCCTCCTGCTCTCTAGGATGAATCTTTAGGCTTTCTAAAGCCTTCATTCTCTCCTCGATTTGGGCATCAGTCATATCATTATCCTCATTCTTGATAATAACCTTCTTGGTAACCTTTGTGGATATAACCTTTACTATAACCTCTAAGATAGAGTTTACATCATAGGTATAGGTCACATCTACTGCCTCCTGACCGGCAGGACCAACTGGAACTGCCACCTCTATATCACCAAGATATACATTATTTCTGGCATATCTGCTTTCGCCCTGAAGAATTTTTACACGAATTTCGCTCTGGTTATCACTGGCTGTATAAAGTCTTTCAGTCTTACTTGTTGGTATAACTGAATTTCTCTCTATAATCGGAAGATAGTGACCATTCTCCTTATATCCACCACTTCTAGTTACCACAACCTCTGTACCCAAGGTAAATGGACACACATCTGTAAGAATAACCTCTTTAACTGCTTCGTTTCTCTCCTTCATGGCTGCCTGAGTAGCTGCACCAACTGCCACAACCTCATCAGGATTAATATCTGTGTTAGGAAGTCTTCCAAATAATCTACTGACAAAGCGTCTTACTATAGAAAGCTTTGTAGCTCCACCTACCATTATAACCTCGTCAATATCTGCAAGCTTAATATTAGCATCCTTTAAGCTTCTCTCAATTGGTCTTTTAATCTTAGCTAATAGCAGCTGACATGCCTTCTCATAATCAGCTAGAGACACCTCATATTCATAGCTTTCCTCACCAATTTTACACTTCATAACAGAGGTTTTACCTTCTTCAAATCCAAGCTTACAAGCCTCAGCCTGTTTTCTAATATGAACCCTGGTTTTAACATCCAGCTCATCTAACTCCACATCGTTATCCTTGGCAAACATCTGCTCTAAAATCTCTGTAAAGTCCTCACCGCCTAGGAAATTATCTCCTGCTACCGCACGAACCTCCATTATATTATCATATAACTCAAGAATGGATACATCAAATGTTCCACCACCAAGGTCAAATACCAAAAACTTTGTATCAGCATTTTTCTTATCTAAGCCATAAGCAATAGCTGCTGCTGTAGGCTCACTAACAATTCTCTCAACCACAAATCCAGCCATCTCACCTGCCTTCTTAGTAGCCTTCCTTTGAGCATCATTAAAATAAGCTGGTACACTGATTACAGCCTCCTTAATCTCTTGTCCCAGATACTCCTCTGCATCCTCTTTAAGCGACTTTAAGACAAGGCTGGACAGCTCCTCTGGAAGAAACTTTCTCTCCCCAAGCTCGTATTCCTTAGCTGAACCCATACTTCTTTTAAATACATCTGCTGTTTCGTCTGGGTGTGTCTGCTTTCTCTCCTTCGCAGTTCTTCCCACATATACAGTACCATCTGCATCAATACTTACTACTGAAGGTGTAAGATTCTCCCCAAGCTTATTAGGAATAATTTTGGCAGCATCCCCATCAAAATATCCTATTAAGCTATTTGTAGTTCCTAAATCAATTCCTACTATCATTTTCCTTCTATCCTTTTTATACATTCCTCATACAGGGCATTGTGTCCGCATATGGCTAGTGCCTTTATATAGCACAGCCTTGCATTGTCATAATCCTTCATAGCCTCATATATAAGTCCCTTTTCATACCAGGCATCATGACATCCGCCATAAAAGCAGCCGTTGCATCGTTTTATCTTAAGACCCTTATCAATAATAGATAGCGCCTCCTTATACTTTTTAACTGCGCGGTTTAATCGGGACATTTTGATATAGGCATGAGGATTTGTCATCTCTGCCGGATTTATCAACGCCTTTTGTACATATTTTTTTAAATCCTGTCGTAGAGGATTCTTCTTTTTTAGAACCTCCACTAATTCACTATAATAATTTTGTTTGCATTCAATGTCAAGCTTTACGGCAGTTTCATAATGCCTTACAGCCTGATCGTAAAGGCCCTTATTTCTTAATACTGCTCCCATAGCTGCAAAAAAGCCCGCATGACTTCCAAACCTATTTACCGCAAACTGCAAGGTTTCATCAGCTCTACTTAAGAATCCCTCATCACCATATATGGAAATTAACTGAATCACACATTGCTTAACATTTTCATCGAATTCAAATTTATTAATACAATCCTCAAGAATTCTTGTGGCATAATTAACATCGCCCATTCTAAGAGCAAGCTCGGATATGTCATAGGCAATATCCGGATTCATACCAAATTCATCAATGTACTTAGTATAAACAGACATGCTTTCATCAAATCTATTCATACATTGAAGCACTCTTCCCTTATAAGTATAAAGCTGGGACCTGCCATTGTCATCAGCAATATATTTTAATGCCTCATCGAAGCTGGCTAAGGCCTGTTCAAATTCCGTGTGATGCTCATATATAAGTCCAATTCTGCTATGACAAAATGCATTGTTTGGATCTAGCTTTAGGGCCTCACGGAAATCATCTAAGGCGCTTCTATATTTCTGAAAGAATCTATTAAGGGTTCCTCTATTAATATAAGCCGTTACATCCGGTGATATCTCAATCTGCTTAGAGTACATCTCAAGGGCCTTTGCCAGCTTACCCTGACTTCTATACACATCACCCATTCGTCCATAGGCAAACTTGTGCTTCGGCTCTAGCTCTACAACCTTCTCAAATACACTTAGAGCCTCATCCGGTTTGCCACTCATGTCAAGACAATTTGCCTTAAGATTATATACCTTAACAATATTATCTAAATCAGAGGCTTCGTCCTGTCTATTTAGTATCTTATCTAGCATTGCTATTGCTTCCTCATTCTTATCCTGAGTTGCAAGAATTCTTGCTTGACAATAACTAATTCTATCACTGTCAATGCCCATAGCATTATATCTTTCAATTACTGAGCTTGCTCCCTCAAACTGGTTAAATCTAAGATAAACCTCTATCTGGGTTTCGTAAGGCTCAGCAATATATGGATATATTTCCATGGCCTTATTAGATGAGTCTATAGCTTCCTTTATGAAATCCAGCTTTAGGCTTGCCTTACTCATATAATTATAAGCTATAAAGCTTCTCTTTTCTCTGCCAATAAGCTCCTCACATACTGCTATGCATTTCTCATAATTACCTGTCTCAAACTCCAGCTCACACATTGCCTCATATGACAATATAATCTCTTCGTGCTCTATGGAAAGTGCTTTGCTTATATATTCTCTGGCAACATCATACTCCTTAAGCTTAAGGTGACAATCTCCTATAAGAAAATTCACATAACCATATCTCTTTTTCTTATCCTTGGCATCCTTGCTATCATCATCCTTTGGAATAGCTTCTATAGCCTGCTTCCAATTGTGAAAGCATTTTAGTGCATTATGATACTCCTGAAGACATAGATATACTCTTCCCTTAAGGTTGTTGTACTCACATTTCTGTGACTCCTCAGGCTCAAACCCGTCTAGCACATCAATTGCATCATCGAATTTATATATCTGGTACAGCGACCAGCCTATCTCCATAGGAATTTTCTTGTTCTCCGGGTCAGACTCTTGCTTGCCTTTTAGTTCGTCTATTAGGCCCATATTTGCACGAATCATTCCTGACCTTGCGCTGTTATCATAGTGATTTATCTTTAGAAGATCCATAAACAAATCTCTGGACTTATCAAATTCACCTATGCACAGCTTTTGCTCTGCCAGCTTACCCTTCATGATATAGCTATCCGGCTTTATGGCAAGAGCTTTATCAAAGAATTCCCCGGCTTCCTCATAATCTCCCAGCAAAAGCTTTATGTCACCGCATATCCCCATAAAATTAATATCTTCTGGAAAATCAGAGTGCAGCAGTAGTGCGTCCTGATAAGTATCCTCATACACTTGAATTCTGTCCTGACGCTGTTCTTCTGTCTCATTATTATGGTCAATATTCTCAAACTCTTGAAGCCTTGCCTTTATCCTTAGCATTTCAAAATACGGATGATAAGCATCCATTTTGCTAATAATATCAATTAGCTCCTTCTGTTCTTTATATTCATGCTTTCTAATGTGTAGGTCCAGCCTAAAGTACCTATCCAAAAACTTATCTGCAAGCTCATCTCTACACTCTAGTAAGGAAAAATCTAATATGTCATCGTAGATGGAATTATTAATCATATACTCCAGAAAATCTTCAGGATAGCTTTCTGCATACTCCTTAAAATTAGCTTCCACATCAAATCTGTCTACAATCAGCTTCCACACATTTTTAGGTATAAAGAATTTTTCCATAAGAAATCTAATTAGTGTGTCAAAGGCATCCTGGGAGCTGTCTAATGCCACAAATTCATCTCTGTCTAAAATCTCCTCCCACTCAGCAACACTTATTCTTCTGGAGTAGTCATTATATAAGCTCTTTATCGCCTTAAGTAGCTGACTATCCTGACTGTCATCCCTTTGAGCTTCATCTATGTTCGAAAGTCTTACTGCTTCCTCATATGCCTCTCTTAAACGCATAAATCCCTCTGAATCATCCTCCGGGTTAACGGATTTTAGCTTCCTTCTATATGCAATTTTAAGCTTATCCTTATCCTTGGTCTCTTCGCAACCAAGAACATCCCATATATTCATAAAGGTCCTCCAATATATATGCTTAAAAATATAAGGACGAGGCCCGTAAACTATATTCCGGCCGCGACAGTGGTGGGGACTAAGCTGACCATTGCAACGCACATGTCAGCGTGGACCCACCCTAGGCTTACACGGCCAAGAATGTTAACTCCTCGTCCATAATTATTTTATAGCGTTTAAGCCAAATACTCCTTTAGTGCATCCTCCCACTGTGGGAATGTAAAGTCAGTAGTAAGCTTTAACATATAGTTATCAAGCACTGAATACGCAGGTCTTTTAGCTGGTGTTGGATACTGATCTGTAGTTATATGATTAACCTTTGCATCCACACCTGCATACTCAAATATCTTCTCAGTAAAATCTGCCCATGAGCAAAATCCCTCACAGGTACCATGGAACAAACCATAGTTTTCAGTTGGCTCAAGAGCTTTAATCATCTCAGCAAGGGCCTTGGCGCTGGTAGGTGAGCCAATTTGGTCACAAACTACGCTAACCTCTCCTTTTTCTCTGCCAAGTGTAAGCATAGTCTGAACAAAGTTCTTGCCCTCACCATAAAGCCATGCAGTTCTAATAATAAAATATTTGTCAGAAAACTTCTTAACAAACTCCTCACCCTCAAGCTTTGTCTTGCCATAAGCTCCAAGTGGTGCAACTGGTGAAAATTCATTGTAAGGCTCTGTATTAGTTCCGTCAAATACATAATCTGTTGATACATGAATCATCTTAGCACCAACCTTTGTGGCAGCAATACTAAGATTTCTAGGACCTATAGCATTAATCTTGTATGCCAAATCCCACTGACTCTCACAAGCATTTACATTAGTGTGAGCTGCACAATTAATAATAACCTCTGGCTTATGCTCCATTACAAATTCAACAACCTGCTCCACATTAGTTATATCAAGCTCAGCCACATCTGTATTAATAAGCTGAACATCCTCATTCTTGTAAGCCTTATTAATCGCTCTTCCAAGCTGTCCATTACATCCTGTAACTAATATCTTCTTCATAATTTTGCTTCCTCCAAAATTTACTCACTTTTACTCTCATCTAAAACAGTGTCCAATGGAACATATTCCTCAAATATAAATTCCTCTTCCTTCTTGAACGCCTCTGTACTGTCTTTCTTAAGCACAACCAACACTGTCTGGAACAACAGCTTAATATCAAGCCATAAACTGTATTCTTCTATATACATCAAATCTAAAATAAGCTTATCTCTAGGTGATGTATTGTACTTACCGGCAATCTGCGCATGTCCTGTTATACCCGCCTTAACTCTAAGTCTGTACTCAAACTCAGGAAGCACAGATGTATAGTTGAAAATATTTGCAAGCATCTCTGGTCTAGGGCCTACCACACTCATATCACCTTTTAATACATTGACAAACTGTGGTATCTCATCGATTCTATATTTTCTAAGAAAACGCCCAACTTTTGTAACTCTTTCATCATTCTCCACAACAGAGTAATTTTCAACATCCTCTTTCATGGTTCTTAGCTTAAATACAGAGAAAATCTTGCCGCCCTGAGTTGCACGGTTCTGCTTAAAGATTATACTTCCTCCATCCTCAAGCTTAATAGCAATAGCTGCAACAAGCATAATTGGTGATGTTATAATCAACGCAAATACCGATATAACTACATCAGAGATTCTCTTGATTATTTTTTGCTCCAGGGTAAGGCCCTTAGAATAATTTCCAAACATTGAAACATCATCAAGGATAATATGCTTAGCATTTGTTTCGATTACATCATGCATACCAGGATTGAAGAAAACATTCTTCATATTCTGATAGCAAAACTCAACTATGGCAGTTCTCTCCTTTATAGGCACATCATATATAAATACCGTATCATGCCTACTGATATACTCCTTAAGATTAGTATCCCTGTAATCAGCTATTTGAGAAATCTTATACTGTAGCTTATACTTTCTTATACCCTTTATTATCTCATTCAAGCTTCTCTGAGATGATGTAACAATAATACACTCCTCAGGATCGAATAAAGTAAAGTAAAGCTTATTACCTCCATATACAAATACCCAAATTATTATGAACTGTACAAGAAAAACAAGTAGCAAAAGTGCTGGCTGCTCTAGCTCAAAGGTCTTGTTATTACGCTCATTTGTGTTCATAACTGAAAGCATAAGCATAGACAAAACATCTGTAAATGCTATGGTTAGAATGAGGGAATGCATAATAGGCTTACTCTTTCTCTTACCTATATCATACCTACCATATATGTTAGCAAACATATATGACATAATAAAATATGTTGCAAGAACGACACCAGATGTTCTGGAAATATTTAAAAGCTGCCAGTTTTTCACTGCATACATTCCATAAAATGACCAAAACAGCAAAACATGCATAGTAAGCTTAAGCAAAAATACTATTGAATTTTCAAGCTTTCTAAGATTCGACTTCATCTATATCCTATAGGTTAGACCTCGTAACCCTTATCCTTTATAATCTTAACAACTGAGTCCACACACTCTCTACAGATTTCGTCTGACTCTGCCTCAACCATTACTCTTATAAGTGGTTCTGTACCACTCTGTCTAAGTAATATTCTACCATTGTCGCCTAACTGTTCCTCAACCCTTTTGGTAGCTGCAAGAACATCCTCATCACTCATAACAGCATCCTTGCTACTAACTCTTACATTTACCAAAAGCTGTGGGAATATCTTAAGGTCTCTGGTAAGCTCTAACAGACTACATTTATTCTCTATCATAACCTCCATAATCTTAAGAGAGGTTAAAACCCCGTCTCCGGTTCTTGCATTCTTTGAAAAGATAATATGACCGCTCTGCTCACCGCCTAATATGTGACCATTCTCCATCATATTCTCATATACATACTTATCTCCAACTGCAGTCTTCTCATAAGAGATACCCTCAGCATCAAATGCCTTATATAATCCTAAGTTAGACATAACAGTAGTTACAACAGTATTGTTATTAAGTCTTCCCCTATCTCGCAAATACTTTCCACAAATGTAAAGAATTGCATCTCCATCTACAAGATTACCCTTCTCATCTACAGCAAGACATCTGTCAGCATCACCATCATAAGCAAAGCCTGCATCTAAACCATTGTCCAAAACAAACTTCTGAAGATGTTCTATGTGAGTAGAGCCACAATCTGTATTAATATTTGTTCCGTCAGGCTCATTATTGATTACATAGGTTTTAGCTCCCAACGCATCGAATACAGCCTTTGCCACAGTTGATGCGGCACCGTTAGCACAATCAAGACCAACCTTTAAGTTCTTAAAGCTTCTGGTTGGAACTGTCATAAGATATCCTATGTATCTATTTCTACCCATGGAATAGTCTGTAGTTCTTCCTATATTTTCCCTAGTTGCCATAGGAATCTCCGGAATCTCTCCATCGATATACTTTTCGATTTCCTCCTCCACAGCTGCATCCATCTTCGCCCCGTGATGGTTTATAATCTTAATTCCATTATCGTAAAAAGGATTATGACTTGCTGATATCATAATTCCACAATCGAATTCATCTGCTCTAACAATATATGAAACACTAGGTGTTGGAGTAACATGCATAAGATATACATCAGCTCCACTGGCAGTAAGTCCTGCAACAAGAGAATACTCAAACATATAGCTTGAACGTCTTGTATCCTTACCAATTACAACCCTTGCTCTCTCTCCAGTCTTTTTGTCCTTGCCAAAATAGTATCCTAAATATCTTCCTACCTTATATGCATGCTCTACAGTAAGGTCTACATTAGCCTCTCCTCTAAAGCCGTCTGTTCCAAAATATTTTCCCATACCAATAGTCTCCTATCTCAAAACATTATTAAATCAATTATATTCCATATCAAGGAAAAAGTAAAGAAAAAAGCCCTGATATGAGCTTTCAGTCATATCAAGACTTTTACCTAAATTCTATAGCAGGTTATTCCTTATTTTCCTCAACTAGTGCGTCAAGAATATCCTCCTGATCAAACATCTCCTCAGACGAATCATCCCTATCCGATTTCTCCAAAGTAGCCGCATATTGACTTTGATAATCAGTCTGATCATATCCGGCATCAAGATAGATACCAAAGGCCTGCTTAACATTTTCTATAACAGCAACCTTCTTGTTTCCTCCAAACTCTCCGTCTATGGTCCAAGGTATCTCCTGGTCACATTCTATGACTATCTTACTTGCCTTGCAGGAATAGAACATAGGATTAGTATCATCAATATCATTAGTTAAAAATGCGGTAAGCACCTGTCTAAGCTCATCAACTGTATGCGGCATCTTAACCATCAGACAGTCAAATTTACCATCATCTAATATAACATGCTTGGCCCCTCTTATCTTAAACCCTGCCACAGAAAATGAATTAGTAATCATAACATAGATATACTCTCCCGTAACAAGAGCCCCATCAAGCTGTGCTTTAATATTATAGGCCTTGAAGTCAGTTATATTCTTCATAGCTTCCACCACATAGGCTGCGTGACCCATATACTTTTTTAAATTCTGATTAGTGGAATAAGACACATCTGTAAATAATCCAAAGGCTGCAATATAAACAAAGAACTTATCATCCAGCTTACCTATATCAAGTGTGCTAAGCTCTCCCTTTACAATTTGAACCGCTGCCTCTGCCGGCTTTCTGGAAAGTCCAACGCTTCTGGCAAAATCATTGGTTGTTCCCACAGGAATATATCCAATAGGCACCTTTTTCTCTCCCATCTGCATGTATCCACACACGGTATTTTCCAAGGTTCCATCACCGCCTGCACATACTATCATATCATATTTTGCACCATCAGCTATAACCTTTTGCTCTGCGTCCTCTGGTCCGGCAGTTGGATATGTGGTCACCTCATACCCTGCCTCAGAAAATGTTACAATTATGTCTAAAATGTCTGTTTTAATAGCAGATTTACCTGCCTTTGGATTAACAATAAAAAGTAATTTTTTCATAATAAACATACCCCAAGTCTTACTTAGAGGATTACCTACGACTTAAATATGCGTCTAATCCTCTCTTTCTTAACTTACAGGCTGGACACTCCCCACATCCATCGCCCTTTATACCATTGTAGCATGTAAGAGTCATTTCCTTTACTATATCAAAACCACCCAGCTTATCCGCCATCTCCCAGGTTTCTTCCTTGTCTATCCACATCAATGGAGTAATTATATCAAAATCATAATCCATTGCCAAGTTAAGAGTTGTATTAAGAGATTTTATAAATACATCCCTACAGTCAGGATATCCTGAAAAGTCACTTTGTGATACTCCTGTTATAATATCTGTTATTCCCCTAACCTTAGCAAATATTGCAACGAAGGTTAAAAAAACCATATTTCTTCCCTCTACAAATGAGTTTGGAGGACCTTCCTCTGGAGAATCTGTATCCACCTTAATATCCTCCCTTGTAAGAGAATTAGGTGCCAGCTGATTAAGTAGACTCATATCCATAACAACATGCTCTACCTCAAGCTTTTCACATATTTCCTTTGCACACTTAAGCTCAAGCACATGTCTTTGACCATAATCAAAGGAAACAGCATACACCTTTTTATAGTTTTTCAAAGCCCACAGTAAACAGGTTGTGCTATCCTGTCCACCGCTAAATACAACTACTGCTTCATCTTTATTCTTCATCTTTGTAATCTCCTATATCCTATGTCACCGATAATTACTGTAGTTTCATATTACCATATTACTTCAGCATCAGCATAAGTCTGTTCTGTAAGTTTACATCCTCTTTAAATCTTCCATTCAAGGTAGTTGTAACTGTCTTTGCACCCTTGCTCTTGATTCCTCTAGCAGTCATACAGCTATGGCATCCCTCAATTATAACAGCCACATCACTAGAGCCAGTTGCCTTAGACATAACATATGCTAGATCTGTTCCGATTCTCTCCTGCAGCTGAAGTCTTTTTGCAACCATCTCTGCAATTCTTGCTATTTTACTTAAACCTATTACCTTGCCATTAGGAATATATGCCACTGAAACCTTCATGTCATACATAAGAGCCATATGATGCTCACAATAGCTAAACACCTCGATATCCTTAACTAAAACCATATCGTCAGATGTTTTATCTGTATTGTCTCCCGGCTGTTCAAAGGATTTATCAAACATTGCAGCAATCTCATCATTGCTATAATTCATTCCCTCAAAAACCTCTTCATACATACGTGCCACTCTATCAGGGGTATCCTTAAGTCCCTCTCTATCAGGGTCATCACCTAAGGCTATCAATATCCCTCTTATATGTTCTCTAATCGCATCCTTATCTATTGCCATGTTAAACTCCTTCTATATAAATCAATGCATATTACACACCCTTTTTATCAGGGTCCCATATATACTTGTGCATCTGTAGCTGCAGCCTTACCTTGTTCAGCTTATGCTCCATCATGTAATTTACTATATCCTCCGGTTTTATCACACCAAATGAGGAACTTAGATACACTGCTACTCTGTCAGTCAATTGATACTGCTTAATTACCTCTCTTGCCTTATCAAGATCCTCTTGATCTGAAACCACAAATTTTACCGTATCACAAGTTCTAATCAGGTCATAATTATCCATAATCATCTTATGATTCATTTTACTTCCCGGTAATTTATAGTCAAGTGTAAATGTTACATTTTCCCCTATATCTATGTAATCCTTTAGAGAAACTGCACCGTTAGTTTCTATCTCAATTCTTAGCTCCTTATCTCTAGACAGAAGCTTTATAAGCCTACCTATGTTCTCCTGAAGCAAGGGCTCTCCACCAGTTAATGTTACATTATATACATTATGCTCCTTGATGTATGCATATATTTCTTCCTCGCTTAGTATCTCATAAGTAACCTTGGGCTCATTTGCCCATCTTGTATCACAATATGAGCAATTCAGATTGCAGCCTGCAAATCTTATAAATGCAGCTAATTCTCCGGCACATCTTCCCTCGCCATTAATGCTTATGAACTTTTCTACTACCTTAAATCTTCCCATATTATTCTCTCTACTAATCACTATATGTTGCACAATTATTTGGAGTTTCGTATACTGTCGCCTTAGCCACCATGTATCCCTTGTCTGTCATTTTATTGTAAAAATACTGTGCAAAATTCTCAGCTGTTGGGCGAAAATCCACTTCTATAATCCTAAAATTCTCTTCCTTAAGAGCCTCTAGAGTTTTCTCCCTAAGGCTACCTGTCTCTATAATTAAAGCATGGTCCAGGTTATCCACCAGCTCTCCCAAATCAGCTTTTAATGTAGAGAAATCAACTATCATACCTCTACACTGGCCTTCAGTATCTAATTGTTCTCCCGCAACCTCTATCTCCACAGTCCATCTATGACCGTGAATATTTGAGCACTTTCCCTCATATCCCTTTAAAAAATGTGCACTATCAAAGCTAGCGCTTGTTTTCAAAGTATACATAGTAGCTTCCTCCTCATGTTTTATTATATCTTTTGTCATATCTTTTACTTTCCGGGTATACAGCCATAACTCTTGCTTCTTATACCCATAATTCATATTTATTTCCTGCCTTGCGGGTATACGGACTGATTTTCCTCTTCATGTACCCGCGCACTTTAGTTTTTCTTTGTTTCCCAGGTATACAGACTAGATTCTTGACTCCTATACCCGCAATTCACTGGTCTTTTCTATCTCCCGGGTATACAGGCTGAGTTTCCTCTTCATGTACCCATAATGCTTAGTTTAAGCTATGACAACAATCTGGTAGGCTTCGCCCTACTCGATTACATTCACACTCACACCACATGCATAGCATACTCAGTGATGCACATTCGTCAAATGGATTTTCATGCAAGCATGAATCCACTTGGCTCATTATTAACACAAAAAGCGCCATAAGCAGAATCTACTTATGGCGCAATAATTCATAATAGGAACTTTTCAACTGAACTCATGATCATAACTCATAATCTTTATTCATGATCATAATTCATATTCTATATTCCCTTGCCTTATAAATAGTCCTGGTTTTGTTTATAGACAGGATGGTACAAACGAACTGTCTTACATATGTTTTTATTATAATACAAAATCTAATCTTACATGTTGAATTTCCATAAGACTAATCTAGTAAATACTCATAGGAAACCTATGTACATAACTACTATACTCCAAGGAACTCCTTAACAACCTTAAGCATATCTTCCTTGTCGCATACTGTATTGTGACGAACAGGAGCTGTTCTAATATCCTCGATAGCCTGTGGAACCTTAACACCTGATAATCTGTTAAGCTCATCTACAAGGTCAAAGTCGCTCTGCTTGTCATACTCAGCATCAATAGAGTTCATAACACTTCTTGTAAACTTATATGGGCTTGCTGTAGATGCGATAACTGTTGGAGTTGTATCTCCTGTTGCAGCCACATACTTATCATATACATTTGCAGCAACCGCAGTATGAGTATCCATAATGTAGTTGTCTGACTCATACACCTTCTTAATTGTTGCTGATGTCTCAGCCTCAGATGCATAGTTTCCGTAGAAGCTTGCAAGATTTGCCTTCATGTCATCAGTAATTGTATACTCGCCCTTGCTATTTAATGCTAACATAAGCTCCTTATTCTTAGCAGCATCATTGCCAGCTATCTTGTAAATAAGTCTCTCAAGGTTACTTGATATAAGAATATCCATAGATGGTGATGTTGTAAGAATAAAGTCTCTATTTCTATTATAGCTTCCTGTCTCGAAGAAGTCATATAATACCTTGTTCTCATTTGAAGCACAGATAAACTTAGCTATAGGAAGTCCCATCTCCTTAGCATAGTAAGCTGCAAGGATATTACCGAAGTTACCTGTTGGAACTACTACATTGATCTTATCTCCTGCTTTAATATCGCCATTAGCCACGAGTCTAGTATATGCATATACATAGTAAACCATCTGTGGTACGAGACGTCCGATATTGATAGAGTTAGCTGATGAGAACTGATATCCCTTAGTTGCAAGGTAATTATTAAGCTCTACATCTGAGAACATATTCTTAACGCCTGTCTGAGCATCATCAAAGTTACCTGTGATACCAACTACAAATGTATTGTCACCCTTCTGTGTAACCATCTGCTTCTCCTGAATTGGACTAACACCATTCTTAGGGTAAAATACTATAATCTTAGTACCAGGAACATCTGCAAAGCCTGCAAGTGCGGCCTTACCAGTATCACCTGAAGTAGCTGTAAGAATTACTATTTCATTCTCCACATTATTCTTCTTAGCAGATGTAGTTAAAAGATATGGAAGAATTGAAAGTGCCATATCCTTAAATGCTATAGTTGAACCATGGAAAAGCTCTAAGTAGTATGCCCCAGCCTTCTTAACAAGTGGTGCAATCTCCTTAGTATCAAACTTATCATCATATGCGCTGTTAATACAGTGCATTAACTCTTCCTCAGTAAAGTCAGTAAGCATAAGCTTCATAACATTGTATGCTACCTGACGGTAATCCATCTTGGAAAGCTCCTCTAATGATACATCAAATGCAGGGATGCTGTCTGGTACAAAAAGACCACCCTCATTTGCAAGTCCCTTTAATATAGCCATAGAAGCTGTTGCTGTTTCGTTAGCATTTCTAGTACTTTTGTATATTAATTCCATATCAAAAACTCCTCATATATTTATATTTGTATTTAACCAAAAGGATAATAACACATTAAATATATAAAAACAAGTAATTAATGCCTTTATTTCCTTTGTATTTTCTTACTATTGAACTATAAATACCTCTGCCTTCTGTCTACCAAAATACAGCGCTTCAGTATGTGATTCAAAATAAATATCTATACGGTTACCTTTAATGGCTCCACCTGTATCCTCGGCTGTATATATCTTACCATTGATTACTACCTGTGTACCAAATGGAATTACAGATGTATCTGTAGCAATTGTTCTACCCTGAGTAGCTCTTGTTCCACTAGCTGTAGTAGGATTTGTCATATTACTGTAGATACCACAGCAAATAGGACATGGACAATACGCTGTAAGCTCAAAGATTCCCAAGCTTGTATATGTACCATTTTCATCTGCATAAGTGTACTGAGCACTAGAGCCTGCTGGAACTGTAGTTTGCGAACCATCAACAGTAGGAGTTCCCTGGTAATCAGGATCGTATATTCCTATACTTTCATATCCCTGATGTGTTACATTAAGCGCTTCCTGAGCAGCCTGCTTTTGTCGCGCCTCCTGTCTAGCTGTAAGAATCTCCTGAATATCATTTTCGGTTTTAGCTATATTTTCCTCGTAGCCAGTTTCATACTCATGATTAATCATCTCATCATAGGTAATTGGCTCTGAATAAAAAACATTCCCGGAAAAAGCTTCCTTATCCCCTGCCACATTAGAAACAGTCATCATTACTCCTGATGGCATCTTGCTGTCTGATACTCTTGCCGCTAGGGTTGTACCACATATTACAAACAATGTAAGTACAACAATTCCTCCTCCAATATATCTTCCATATTCGGACATTATCTCAACGGTTTTCTCTAATATTTGGCTTTTGAATTTGTTTATTTTCTCTTTCATTCTTGTCACCAACCTTAATCAAAAGACATTATCTAAACGCACATGCTTTCCTATAGAATTTATATGTCTTTCTTTTTTCAAATATGTTACAAATTAATTACATAACACTATAGAGATTATAAGTTACACCATTGGTCTGGTCAAGCATTTTCACATTTTTTTCTAGACATAAGATGCCAGAAGTCTTATACTTTCTCTATAATAAGACAAGGAAATGCATATTTATGGTTAAAACGGGAGTATACACTTCAAAGAAAAAGGATGGAACAACTTATTACAGAGCATCCTTTACATACAAGGGTAAACATATTAGTCTGGGAAGCTATTCATTACAAGAAGAAGCTCACCAGGCTTATTTGGATGCGAAAAAGGTTGTGGAATCATCCGAAATCACCATTAACGATTATAATTACTGTGAACTATTGCCTCACGACAAATTTATTTCCTTAGTAAATTACAGAGATAATGGAATATACATTGCCACTCCTATCTACATTAGAAAGCAATACTTTGAGTACTATCTGGACAAGAAAACCGTACTAAAATTCGACCGTGACGACCTGTTTTTCTACGCTTCTCACAAGATTCAAAGGCGTGGAGGCTACCTATTTGTCAGTGATTACGGAAGCCAATACAAGATTTTAAGCAGACTGGGCATTAAGCCCTTTGCAGTGTATGGCAGAGACTATATTATGGCAAATGGAGATCAAAATGATTATAGATACTCTAACATAATGATTATCAACAATTACACCGGCGTGCGTGTTGAAAGCAAAAACGGCATCAATACCTACGCCGCCTACATCCACATCAATGGAGATTATCTAGTGGGCAAGTACGATACCGAAATCAAGGCTGCCGTAGCCTACAACAAGGCTGCCGATACCCTAAATAGCTTAGGATTCGAAAAAGCCTATCTCAGGAACTACATCACCAGCCTAAAGTCCCAGGAATACAAAGAGCTGTACAACAGCCTGAAGATTTCCCGGAAGCTGTATCATGTGTAAGAAGGGGCTGTGCACAATAAACTGTACTGGCCGGCCTGCCTAGGGTGGGTCCACGCTGACACTATGAACGGTCAGCTTAGTCCCCACCACTGTCGCGGCCGGAATAATTTTTACTGGTGCACAGCCCTTGCCTAACGATAAAAATTCGTATAAGCAATAAGGATGTGCGCCATTACCTCGAAACCGGGCGCGGCAGGGGTGAAGCGCAGCCGACCGTTTTAAGTGTCGGCGAAGCTTTATCCCCTAGACAGACCGGGATGTAATGTAAATTCGCACATCCTTTTCTTTTATCCTAGTAGCGTCTTGTCGATAAGCTCTTGCATCTCCTCATAGCTTTCTACCATGTTGATGCTGGCCCGAAGCTTTGCAGAGTCCTTGATTCCTTGGGTGTACCATGCCACATGCTTACGCATCTCGTGGATTCCTGTGTATTCCCCCTTGTATTCTATCATAAGCTTAGCCTGCCTAAGCATCATATCTCGAATTTCCTGATTGGTAGGTCTTGGCAGCTCTTCTCCTGTTTTGAGGTAATGCTTTATCTCCTTGAAAATCCATGGATTTCCCTTTGCTGCTCTTCCTATCATAAATGAATCACAGCCAGTTTCTTCCTTCATCCTAACAACATCTTTTCCACATGTAATATCACCATTTCCTATTACAGGAATTGATACAGCTTCCTTCACCTGTCTTATGATATCCCAATTTGCCACACCCTGGTAGTACTGTTCTCTGGTTCTTCCGTGGACAGCAATCGCCGAAGCTCCTGCTTCCTGAGCTACACGGGCTATCTCAGGTGCATTTAAGTTGTCTGGGGTAAAGCCTGCTCTGATTTTAATAGTTACAGGAAGACTAACGCTCTTAACTAAGGACTCAACAATTTGTCCTATAAGCTCCGGCTTTTTCATAAGTGCCGAGCCCTCACCATTATTAACAATCTTAGGTACAGGGCAGCCCATATTTACATCAATAAAGGAAAATCCCTTGTCCTCTAATCGTTTTGCCTGTTCACCCATAAGAACAGGCTCGCTGCCAAATATCTGAACACCTATAGGCTCCTCTCTTTTGTCTGTCATAATGAGAGGACCTGTATTTTTATTATTGTAATGCATACCCTTAGCGCTTACCATCTCTGTGTACAGGATATCAACTCCCTGTTCCTTACAAAGTAAACGAAATGGCAGGTCACAAATACCTGCCATTGGCGCCAGTATGATTTTATCCTTAAAATCAAACATATTAATCTCCTGACTATTGCTTTTCGTATATAAGTCTTAATCCCTGAAGAGTAAGATTTGGATCATAAACATCTATCTTATCTGTGTTCTCAGATATAAGCTTTCCTAAACCGCCTGTAGCTACAACCTTAATATCTGAAAGCCCTGATTCCTTCTTAATCTGCTCTATAATATATTCGGTCTGACCTATACATCCATAGAATACACCAGCCTGCATGCTAGTCACAGTATCCTTAGCAAGTACAGTATCCGGCTTTGTAATCTCAATCTCAGGAAGCTTAGCTGTTCCAGTCCAAAGAGCACTGGCTGCAAGTCTAATACCAGGTGTTGTAACTCCCGAGTGGAATACTCCATCAGAAAGAACCAGGTCATGTGTGGTTGCAGTTCCAAAATCAACTACTATTACCGGTCCACCATAGAGCTCATAGGCTGCCACTGCGTCTACAAGTCTGTCTGCACCCAAGGCTTTTGGGTTAGGAATAGCAACATTAATTCCTGTCTTAATTCCAGGTCCAACTATAATCGGAGTAACATGAAGATACTTTATTATTCCACTTGTAAGGGAATGCATAACCTTAGGAACAACGGATGCTATAATAACTGAGTCTATATCCTCTATGCTCATTCCACGAAGTGTAAGCCAATCACCAAAGAACATACCATACTCATCTGAGGTACGGGATATTCCTGTGGTCATACGAAATGTATAAGTAAGCTTTTCACCTTCAAATAATCCAACTGTAATATTAGTATTTCCTACATCAATTGCAAATAACATTTTTTCTCCTTTAATCCTCCTGAAGGAAGAACACTCTGTAATACTGCTCCAGCTGTTCAAAAAGCTCCTGCTTCTCCTTTAGCAGCTGCTTCACCTTAAGTACACTTCCTATATCGTCATAGAGTATATCTTCCTCATTACAATGAGTTTTAAGGCTTAGATTGCCCTCATCATCATACTCTAGCATAATAATTCCACCAATATCTTCAGTAAACAGCACACACATAATCTGTAGCTCCTGTTTTACTATATCCGGTAAATTATCAAAATCAGGATTCAAGTAATACTTCTCAGTATATTTAGAGGCACTACAAAGCACCACATTATCTTGATACATAATCTCACCTACCTATATTAGCCGATAACATCTGACATGTTATACATTCCAGCAGGCTTTCCAGCCAAAAACTTTGCTGCCTCAACTGCACCCTTTGCAAAAACTGACTTAGAATAAGCTGTATGCTTAATCTCTATAACCTCATCTATACCTGCAAATAACACCTCGTGTTCACCAACTATAGTTCCTCCTCTAACAGCAGAAATTCCAAGCTCTTTTTTGTCACGCTTATTTCTAGTCTGTGAGCGGTCGTAAATGTATTCGTACTGATTATTGCTAGCCTCATTAATTGAATCTGCCAAAGCAAGAGCTGTTCCTGAAGGAGCATCCACCTTAAGGTTATGATGCTTCTCCACAATCTCAACATCATAGCCTGCAGGACCAAACACAGCTATAGCATCCTTTAGAAGCTTCATAATGGTATTAATACCGAGACTCATATTGGCTGACTTAAGAATTGCTACCTTCTCTGAAACCTGTGATACTCTGCTTAGCTGTTCAGGAGAAAGTCCTGTAGTACAAAGCACCACCGGAATACCTGTCTTTGCCACATAATCAAGAAGCTTATCAACTGCAACAGCAGCTGCAAAATCAACTATAACATCAGCCTCTACATCACAAGCCTCAATATCAGTAAACACTGGATATCCATTGTCTCTATTGTCTATTACATCAATACCTGCAACGATTTCTACAGTCGCATCTTCCTTGCATATACCAGTTATTACCTGGCCCATCTTACCGTTACAGCCATGCATGATTATCCTTGTCATAAAAACCTCCTAGAACTTTAAACCAAAATTAGCCATTGCCTTAGAAAGCTTCTCAGCGTTAGCAGGCTCCATCTCAGTAAGTGGTCCTCTTACATAACCTGGGCAAAGACCCATTATTTCAACTGCCTTCTTAACTGGGATAGGGTTTACCTCACAGAAAAGCGCATCACAAAGCTCAATAGACTTAAGCTGCATAGCACAAGCCTTCTTAACATCTCCATCAAGATATGCCTGACAAAGGTCGTGTGTCTCCTGTGGTGCAATATTTGCAATAACTGAGATAACACCCTTACCACCAAGTGACATAATTGGAACTATCTGATCATCGTTACCTGAATAAAGGTCGATATCATCACCACAAAGGCTCATAAGCTTAGCTGCCTGTGAAAGGTTACCTGTAGCTTCCTTAATTGCTACTATGTTATCCACATTTTTAGCAAGATATGCAGCAGTTTCAGGTAATATATTAACACCTGTTCTACTTGGTACATTGTACATAATAATAGGAAGTGAAACACTATTTGCTATTGCTGTATAGTGTGCAATAAGTCCCTTCTGTGTAGCCTTGTTGTAATATGGAGTAACAATAAGTAATCCATCAACGCCAGCCTTTTCAGCCTCCTGAGAAAGGTAAATAGCTGTCTCAGTACAGTTTGAACCTGTTCCTGCAACAACTGGAATTCTCTTATTAACAACCTCTGCACAGAATCTAATACACTCAATATGCTCCTCATGAGTAAGTGTAGAAGACTCACCTGTAGTACCACAAACGATAATACTATCAGTTCCATTAGCTATATGGAACTCAATAAGCTCTCTGAACTTATCATAATCTACCTCTTTGTTCTCCTTAAATGGTGTAACAATTGCAACACCTGATCCTGTAAAAATTGCCATTTTGTTTTCCTCCTAATTCAAAAATAATTAATTCCGTCGTGCCGACAGGTTCGCAAGCAAGCTTGCTCACTGTCGCGACATTCGTCGTATTATCCAATGTCTAAATATGCTCTTATGTGTGCAAGCACCCAACGAGCATATTAGCCATCGTCTAGCACGACTCATTGTAACGCGCAAAAAAGGGTTAGCACGACAAAGTGCTAACCCTGAAATAATTTGAAATAATACATCTCTAATTATATTTCTATAGTAGCGCTCCATCTTGCGATGACAACCATACAATTATTCACTGCACAGCCAGGTCGGTAATCCTTAGATATCTACCTTCCTTCGGCGATTTCCCCTTTCACCCACAATCCTCTGATCTAAGTCATCCTGTGGGGTACTTTTGAATCTCGCACCTCTACCTTATATATTCATGCTTCCCTTGCACTCGTCAAGTCTTGTAGATTATAACACCTACAACGAGCATTGTCAACGCCTCCCAAGTAATCTTGCTCGGTGTTGCTTAGCAACTACTCTAAGCATTCCATCTTGCTTACAGATACCTCGTAGGCAACCTTATTTACAATTTCATCGTTGCCAACCTTCTTCTGATATTCTCTACTCTGGATTCTGCCCCAGACAGCCACATGCTCACCTACTGCAAGCTTTCCGGCAAAACGAGCATTTCTGCCCCAGCATATACATGGAATATAGTCTGACTTACCATATGCTCTATTAACTGCAAGAAGGATATCAGCGATTTCTCTTCCCAATGGAGTCATACGATAAATAGGCTCCTTGCATATGTAGCCATCTAAAAATATTTGGTTAGGCTTATTTTCCCTCTCATCCGGCTCAACTATGTTCTCGATTTCTCTTACAAACACAGATAAAATAAGTCTGTTCTTATTCTCATCATGCTTGTTGTAGGATCTAAACTGTCCCTTAGCTAATACCTTGTCACCAATGTGAGAATTCTCTACATCATAGAGTCTGTCTGACACCATTAGGGGGATAATGTCATGTGTATCGCTTAATCTGCTAACCAGTAGGTCTACCATATAGAACCCTTCGCCAAATATCTCATGGCTAAATCTGAAATCTGATGCAATTTCTCCTGCTACTACTACTTGATTGTTTGTTAAAATTTTCTCTGTCATATTTTTTCCTCCTTCATATGAACACCCTAATTTCCCCAGGGCGTATGACCGGTAATTTATAGCTCCCCACGGCTACCGGTCTTATCCTTTTGGTATAATATATATATACTCTGGTATATGTAAATATATTCCAGTTTTTTGTAGATTTTTTATTTTTGTCTTCTTTGGCGTAATACCTCATAGGAAATAACTGCCACAGATGTTGCAGCATTCAAGGATTCCACCCTTCCACACATAGGAATTCTTATTAGCTTATCTGCTTTATGGCTAATGACTTCGCTTAAGCCATTACCCTCATTACCTATCAAAAATCCACACGAACCTATAAAGCTCTCATCATAGAATTCCTTCCCATCAAGGTGGGCTCCATAGATACAAACCCCAAGCTTTTTAAGTCCCTCTATATCAGTCTCAAGATTAGGCGACACATACACTGGCACTCTAAATATCGAGCCCATAGTGGACCTTATCACCTTAGGATTATACATATCCACACAGTCCTTGCTTAGAATAATCCCTGTGGCACCTGCTCCTTCTGCAGTTCTTATTATGGTTCCAAGATTACCCGGATCCTGCAATCTCTCTGCTATGAGAAGAAAATCCCCTTCACCTTTTACCACATCACTTAGCATAAGCTCCTTCATCTTAACCAACGCCATAACACCCTGTGGTGTACTTGTATCAGACATTGAGGAGAATATATGGTCGGCCACAAATATAATACTTTCCTCGTCAACTACGGTTAAAATATCATCCTTTAGCTTATGGTAAGCTCCTTCAGCCACATATACAGAATCAACATCTGCCTTCGGTATCTCTCTAAACATCCTGATACCTTCAACAACATATAGCATTTTCTCTCTTCTGTATGATGATGATTTTATAAGCTTTTTAATGTCCTTAATTCTATCGTTTGTGGCCGATGTGATTATCATTAATCTAAGTCTCCTTATCTATGATTGACTATAATAGCAGAATTAATTTGTTTGAACAAGTGCACATTTAGAATATTTGCTGTGTTTTTGCCAATTCTACAAATATCGTCAAATATTGTATTCTATGAAGAAACAGGTCTTACAACCACATTTTCTTCTCCCTTAAAATCCTTAAGTGCTTGAATCAGGTCCTCTGAAGCCAATACTCTAAATTTATCTGCCATTCTCTTAAAGCTTCTTGGATTTCTAAGCATAACCAATACCTTGGTTCTTCCTTTGTATCTTCCAAGAATATTTAGGAAGGTCTGCTCCTTGGAGTTAAACTCCTCCTCGGTTTCGAAGCACACCCAAAGTTCTTTCTTATCAGCCTCCATATCTAGTCTTATCTCTTCTAAGGTATAGATATCAGATGCAATAAGGTTATTTCCTCTGTCCGAAAGTGAAGCATTACCCCTTATAAGCAGCTTGCTATTCTTCTCAAATAGGCTTCTATAATTATTATACTCCCTAGGGAATACAACTATCTCCAAAGTACCATACAAATCCTCTATGGTTACAAATGCCATGTTGTCTCCACGCTTTGTGGTTTGAACTCTAACATTCTCAACTACACCTGCTACAGTATAGAATTTTTTATCTTCAACTGCACACTCGCCAAACTCCTCTTCCGCCACAAAATCCATGGACTTTGCTGTACATTTGCTATCAATCACATCATAGTAATCATCTAGCAGATGTCCACTGATGCATATACCTAAGAATTCCTTCTCCTTAGATAGCTTATCTTCCTTGGAATATTCCTCCACATCCGGATACTTCACAGAGAAATCTGCCTTCTCCTCTTCTCCAAGAAAATCCATAAGGGACATCTGACCTGACATGGCACTTTTCTTCTCTCTAGCCGCATTATCAAGAATGCTTGGATATGCCATCATCATCTGTCGTCTGTTATATCCAAAGCTGTCAAATGCACCTGAGCATATAAAGCTTTCTATGGTACGCTTATTAGCTTCCTTATTAGAAAGTCTATTAACGAAATCCTCCAGACTCTTAAATGGTCCTCTCTCAAGTATTTCCTCTCTTACTATATCAGTTACTCCCTCTCCTACACTCTTAACTGCTGAAAGGCCATATCTGATTGCATTGCCATTTACCGAGAAATCACCTAAGCCTTCATTAATATCTGGTGGTAAAATCTCTATACCCATTGACTTACATATCTGGATATACTCTGCAACCTTGCCGGATTTTTCCTTCACTGATGATATAAGGGCTGCCATATATTCCACCGGATAGTGAGCCTTAAGGTAAGCTGTCTGATATGCAACCAGTGCATAAGCTCCTGCATGAGACTTGTTAAATGCATACTTAGCAAAATCAGTCATCTCATCGAATATCTTGTTAGCAATCTCCTCACTTACACCTCTATTTATACAGCCGGGAACTCCCTCTGCCTCATTACCATAGACAAAGTTCTGACGCTCCTTAGCCATAACCTCTGGTTTCTTCTTGGCCATGGCTCTACGAACTAAGTCACTTCTACCAAGAGAATAGCCTGCCAACTCCATAACAATCTGCATAACCTGCTCCTGGTAAACTATACATCCGTAGGTAGGAGCCAATATCTTCTCCAATGCTGGATGGTCGTATACTATGGCTGACTTATTTTTCTTGCCCTTAAGATACTGTGGAATAAAGTCCATAGGACCTGGTCGATAAAGTGATATTCCGGCTATAACCTCCTCAATGTTAGAAGGCTTAAGCTGCTTCATGAAGCTCTTCATACCAGCACTTTCAAGCTGGAATACTCCATCTGTCTTACCAGCAGATATAAGCTCGAATACTTCTGGGTCATCAAGCTCCATCTTGGCAAAATCTATATCTACTCCATGATTCTCCTTAATAAATCTCTTGGCATCATTGATAACTGTTAAGTTTCTAAGACCAAGGAAGTCCATCTTAAGAAGTCCAAGCTCTTCAATCAAGTCCTTATCATACTGAGTTACTATAGCATCCTCCACGCCTCTACCAAGTGGAACATACTCTCCTATAGGATTTTGACCGATAACCACTCCTGCCGCGTGAGTACCAGACTGTCTAGGAAGACCCTCCAGCTTAATAGCCATATCAATCATCTTCCTAACATCCTCGCTCTCATCATACATCTGGGCTAAGTCCTTGCTTACCTTTAAAGCAAGCGGTATATTAAGCTTTTCGTTAGCATACTCCTCTGGAAGTCTGGTTGGCACTGCCTTAGAAACCTTATCACAAAGTGCATATGGAAGGTCCATAACTCTACCTACATCTCTAATACACTGCTTAGACGCAAGAGTACCAAAGGTAATAATCTGTGCTACATTGTCCTTGCCATACTTTTGGTTTACATAATCTATAACCTCCTGTCTTCTATCAGGACAGAAGTCAATATCTATATCGGGCATGGTTACTCTCTCTGGATTTAAGAATCTCTCAAAGAGTAGCTCATACTTTATAGGCTCCATGTCTGTTATATCAAGGGTATATGAAACAACACTTCCTACTGCAGAGCCTCGTCCCGGTCCTACCGGAATACCATTTTCCTTAGCGAATCGTATAAAATCCCAAACTATAAGGAAGTAATCCACAAAGCCCATATCGCGAATTACTCCAAGCTCGTAATCAAGTCTTTCCTGGAGGGAAGGTGTAACCTTTCCATACTTTCTAACAAGTCCCTTATTACACTGCTCTGTCAGATACGAAAATGCGTCGTAGCCCTCTGGCACATCAAATCTAGGCAATTTTTGCTCGCCAAACACTATCTCCACATTACACTTGTCTGCAATTTTATTGGTATTCTCAAGAGCCTCCAAAGCATATGGGAATAGCTTAGCCATCTCCTCTGCTGACTTTAAGTAATACTGTCCACCGTCATATCTCATACGGTCCTCATCCTTAAGAAGCTTACCTGTCTGAATACAAAGAAGCACATCATGAGCCTCTGCGTCCTCTGCCATTATGTAATGGGAATCATTGGTAGCCACCATTGGAATACCCAGTTCCTTAGACAGACGCATCACACCTGCATTCACAATCTGTTGCTCAGGCATACCGTGGTCCTGAAGCTCCAGATAATAGTTTCCCTCGCCAAATATCTCAAGATGTCTTAAAGCCGCTTCCTTGGCTCCTTCATAATTGTTATGTCTAAGATTAGTTGCAACCTCTCCTGCCAGACAGGCACTAAGAGCAATAACTCCCTTGCTGTACTGTCTAAGAATCTCCATATCAACTCTTGGCTTGTAATAGAATCCATCAACAAAGCCAGCTGATACAATCTTGCAGAGATTATGGTAGCCCTCATTATCCTTGGCTAAAAGCACTAGGTGATTATATCTTCCCTCACCCTTAACCACCTCTCGGTCAAAGCGGGAGCCAGGAGCCACATAAACTTCACAGCCGATAATAGGCTTAATTCCTGCTGCCTTACAGGCCTTATAAAAATTAATAGCTCCGTACATAACCCCATGGTCTGTAATAGCCAGAGCCTTCATACCAAGCTCCTTGGCTCTAGTCACAAGCTCCTTAATCTTAGCTGAGCCATCTAACAAACTAAATTCTGTATGGACATGTAAATGTGTAAAATCCATCAAAAAACCTTCCTTCTAAATGTAACAATAAGCCTTAGTCTTCTATAAGGCTCATCAAAAAAATTGTAGCATCCTTAAGCTTATCTATCAGCTTCTTAAAGCCTGATAATCTAATGTTCTTTACCTCTTTATTCTTAATATAGGCAAAGGTATAATCCTCACCCTTCTCACTAAGCATCTCCAAATACTTCTCTAATAATGCCTGGGAATTAGGATGAAGCAGTTTTCCTGAGCGACCTCTCCTGTAATACTCAAGAGGCTGTCCCTGATGATAATTCTCCTTGTTATATATCTTGCAGGCTGCCACTCTATCGCAGAACATCTCTATAACATACTTCTTAGGCATCTCCATACCTACGATGCCCTTTGTCTTATCCACACTGTAATCAATCCAGTACTCCAAATGATGCTTGTTTCTTCCCTTGTGGTGTAACCAAGCACTGGTATAGCCCTTATCCTCACGCTCCGCATCATTAGGGCTTCTGTTTCCCTGATAGTACTTAGCACCCATAGAAAACTCCACCCATGAATACTTTGACAAATCATGCATTATTCCCTGCCAATAAAGCCCTACTGCAAAGCAGTGCTTCATAACCTGTAGCTTATGCTTATTAATAGTTTTTAAATGCTCTAACCACTTCAAAATATATCACCTCTAAAATGCTTACTTTTCTATCCACTTATCCTTTAATCCCTCAGTCACAATTATATCTCCGTTGCTGTCCATAAAAACGGCCTGAGCACCATATTTTTCAAGCAATGGCACTGATTCTTCGTAGCCTAGTACGAAGCATGCTGTGGAAAGACCGTCACTAACCAGGCCATTATCACATACTACTGTTACACTTAACAAGTCACTATCTGCAGGATAGCCTGTTTTGCTATCCAATATGTGGTGATAATCCTTGCCCTCATAGGTTTTGTACTTCTCGTAACCACCAGAGGTTGACACACAGGTAACAGTGCCTGGCTCAAGCTCTAGGTATCCTATCATAGCACTTGTGTCATCAGGCTTATGAGGATCTCGTACCCCTATCTTCCATGACTCACCAGAATGCTTCTCCCCATATATTAAAATACTTCCTCCAACTGTAACCAATGCGCCATCAACCTGGGCTTCCTCAAGAATTACTTTTGCCTTATCCAAGGCATAGCCCTTGCCTGTGGCCCCTAGGTCCAATATCATATCATCCTCTGACAGGTATATATAATAGTTCTCCTTGGTCACTTCCTTGGCATCATTGCCATAGGACTCAGTTATAATATCCACCTTGTCGTAGCCCACATATTCTAAAGCCGACTCTATATCCTCAGCACTTGGAGGTACGAATGCATCCTCAGAATCTCCTTCTATATTCCACATAGTGGCTAGTGGTCTTATGGTAATATCAAGAGCACCATTACTGTTCCTGCAAATATCAAGGGATTGTCTCAATACTACCAGTAGCTCCTGACTTATCTCATAGCCCTGAGCCGTAGTATAATTTTCATTCAACTTCCTTAGTTCACTTCCGGAAGCTCTCCAGGATATAAGCTCCTCATCTAAAGCTTTTATCTCCTGATTAATACTCTCTGTTATCTGATTAGCATCTACAGTCTGATCATATATTGATACTGATATAGATGTACCCATAGCAAAGCCATAGCTGGTTTGCTCAGTTTCATCCACATTTTTTTCCTTATCCTTACCATACATAACAAATACTCCAATAAGACCTAAGGACAGTATTAACATTTTCAGAAGAGTAACTACTTTTTTATTCATATTCAACCTAAATTATTACGCTATATCTCCATTAGACTCAATAAGCTTCTTGAACCAACGACCTGACTCCTTAATAGTTCGCTCCTGGGTCTGGTAATCCACATGAATCAAACCAAAGCGCTCATCATAGCCCTCAGCCCACTCAAAATTATCCATTACAGACCAGTAGAGATATCCAATTACCGGAATTCCCTCATCACTGGCCTTTCTAAGCTCTCTAATATAGCGTCTTATATAATCTATTCTTCCATAATCTAAAACTTTGCCGTCTAAATCAACCCAGTCTCTGGTGGAGAGACCATTCTCACCTATCATATATGGCATGTGATATCTCTCGTATACAAATCTTGCCGACCAATACATAACCTTCTCATCAATAACCCATCCTAAGCTGTTACGAGGAACACCCTGATATGCATTTGAATTATATCCATAATCACTTTTAAAGCTTTCACTGTAATATATATTCGCTGTATAAAAATCAAGTGGCTGAGATATAAGCTCCATATCCTCCTTAGACGGATGAATCATATCATCACCATAAAGCTTATAGGCCTCCTCTGGGTATTTGCCCAGATAAACCGGATCACACCACCAAGTAATAGAGAAGAACTGTTTGTTCTCTAAGGACATAGAATCTACCTTAGCCTTCTCTATAGCCTCTGGACTCTCATCTACAGGAATATGAACTGGCGCAATGGAAACAAAGCTAATCTTGCACTCCTGTTTTGCATGCTCTCTAATATACTTAACAGCTCTTCCATGAGATAACAAAATATTATGAGACATTCTAATCAAATCTCTATCTGCCAGCTGCTGAAATGGTGCATGAGAGCCTCTCCAGTGACCACAGCCTATGATACACTGTGGTTCATTAAAGGTCAGCCAATACTTTACTCTGTCGGAAAGTGCATCAACTACAACCTTAGTATATTCCTCAAACCAAAGTGGTGATTCCGGATTCATCCAGTGTCCCTTGCAATAAAGCTCGTATGGATAATCCCAGTGGAATAAGGTAATAATTGGCTCAATACCATTGGCAAGCAGCTCATCTACCAAATCAGAGTAGAATTTAAGTCCCTTCTCATTAACCTTACCTATCCCCTCTGGCAACACTCTTGCCCAGCTTATAGAAAATCGATAATACTTAAGTCCCATTTCCTTAAAAAGCTTTATATCTTCTTTGTATCTATGATAGTGATCACAGGCTACCTTAGCATCCTCTGAATACCTTACTCTTCCAGTTATCTTACTGTGCACATCCCAAATGTTGAGACCCTTTCCATCTTCATTATATGCTCCCTCAATCTGATGAGCAGCCGAAGCTCCGCCCCATATAAAATCCTTACAAAATGACATACCCTGTATCCTCCATAAACTCGTACTAATAATATTAGTGATGATAGCCTTCCATTCTCTTGGTGTAATCATCTAATGTTGCCTTTAGCTTCCTGTAGTCCTTCTCACTTAGCTCTCCGGTACCTTCCATACCTTTAAGTCGCTCCTCAGCCTTTTTCCTTGCCCCAATGGCTAAATCCTTGTAGTTGTTCTCCAGATTAATCTGAATTTCATTGAATAAATCCTCTATCTCCTTCTTAGCAGCCTTGCTTTTAGAATTGAATAATGACCCCAACATATTTCATCCTCCGTAATGCTGATTTTGTTGAATAAAATTTACAATTATTATATAATTGACAAGGACTAATCCTAATTAATGATTATATCATATTAATTTGGTTTAGACACTATTTTTATACTAATAGTTTAAAGAAAAACACCTAAAATATACCAATAGGAGGACAGCTATGCTACTGGCTTGTCAAAATATAAGTAAATCCTTCGGAGTTGTAGATATACTTAAGGATGTATCATTTCACATAGAGGACAAAGAGAAGATTGCTATAGTAGGAATAAACGGTTCAGGTAAAACCACTTTGCTTAAGATAATTATGGGTGAGGAGACTGCTGATAGCGGCCAGGTGGTTGTGGCAAAGGACACCACTGTAGGATATTTGTCTCAGCACCAGGATATTTCCTTTGATAACACTGTTTATGCAGAAATGCTTGCCACCAAAAAGCACATTATAGATATGGAGGCAAATATAAGACGCCTAGAACAGGATATGAAGCACGCATCTGGAGAAGAGTTAGAGAAAATAATGGAGACCTACAATCGTCTTCAAAATACTTACGACAGAGAAAATGGCTATGCCTACGAAAGTGAAATTACCGGAGTGTTAAAGGGTCTAGGCTTTGACAAAGCAGATTACGACAGACACATTAATACCCTATCTGGCGGTCAAAAGATGAGAATCGCCCTAGGTAGACTTCTTCTCACCAAGCCTGACATTATAATCCTTGACGAGCCTACCAACCATTTGGATATGCTTTCTATCGCTTGGCTGGAGGGCTTTCTTGCCTCCTATCAGGGCAGCGTAATAATTGTCAGCCATGATAGATATTTTATAGACAAAATCGCCACTAAGGTGGTGGAGATAGATAACACTAAGGGGATTATCTACCACGGCAATTACAGCTACTATTCTAAGAAGCGCGGTGAGATTCGTGCATCTCAGATGAAGGCATATCTGAATCAGCAGGCTGAAATTAAGCATCAAGAGGATGTAATCGCCAAGCTAAAGCAATTCAATCGGGAAAAATCAATTAAACGAGCTGAAAGTCGTGAGAAAATGCTAGATAAGGTGGAACGATTAGATAAACCAACAGAGGTAGCCTCAGAGATGCGACTCTCTCTTACCCCTTCTGTAGAAAGTGGATATGATGTTCTCACAGTTTCCGGACTAGGAAAAAGCTTTGGCTCCAACCAGCTTTTTGAGAATCTTGATATGGAGATTAAGCGTGGTGAGCATGTGGCGTTAATCGGCGGCAACGGAACCGGTAAGACCACTATACTTAAGATAATTAACCGACTTGAGTCAAAGGATTCAGGCTCCATCGCTTTAGGCTCTAGGGTAAAGGTTGGCTACTATGATCAGGAGCACCAGGTACTTTCTCTTCACAAGACTATATTTGACGAGATTTCCGACTCATACCCTGATTTAAATAACACCAGAATAAGAAATGTTTTGGCAGCATTCCTATTTACTGGTGAGGATGTATTCAAGAAAATCGGAGATTTATCCGGTGGCGAAAGAGGCCGAGTATCCTTGGCAAAGCTTATGCTTTCACCGGCAAACTTCCTTATCCTGGATGAGCCTACCAACCACTTAGATATTCAGTCAAAGGAAATTCTGGAGGAGGCTATTAGAAATTATGAGGGAACAGTTCTATTTGTAAGCCACGACAGATACTTTATTAACAAGGTGTCAACTAGAATTATAGAATTAAAGGACAAAAAGCTTTACAGCTTTATCGGAAATTACGATTATTATGAAAGTCATAAGGATATTGTGTACGGAGCTAGTGATAATAAGGCAAATCCATTTACCAGTGTAAGTGGTGTTGTTAGTGATTCCGTAGACACTACCTCCGGCAAGGAGGATTACCTTAAGAGCAAGGAAGAACAGGCGCGACTTAGAAAGCGTGCCAACGACCTAAAGAAAACTGAAGCTAAAATCGCTGAGGTAGAGGCTGCTATGGAAAAGCTGAACAACGAGATAAATGATCCGGCTAATGCCACTAACTCCCATAATCTAGGGGAGCTTGCAGCAAAATACCAGGAGCTTGATTCTGAGCTTCTTGAATTATATGAAAAATTTTATGAACTAGAAGAGGGGTAGCCATAGCTACCCCTTTATTTTTATGCTCTATACTCTAACATGCCTCGTAAGGGCATAGCTTACTTAAGTCCTTACACTCCTCAAGCCTTTTCACAAGCTGGCTCCAGCCAGAACGCTTAGCTTTAGAGAGTAATTCCTTGTAGATTCGGTCACAATCATCCTCTCTAATTTTTCTGTCCTCCCACATAGTACAGTAGGATATAACAGCGTTCATATCAAGTCTTTGTCCCTGCATAAATCTATTGCCATTAATACAATGAACCGAAAGCTTCATAGCCACATATGCGTCATCATTATTATTATCTCCTGTATACTTGTAGATAATAAGACCAATATATTTGTATATTAGCTCTAAGGGATGAACTAAGGATCCCTTATCTAAGGCTGAATGCTTCTCCACTATAAGCATAAGCTGATTAATTAGCTGATCGTCCACCTGTTCCATATGAAATGCATATAAATCCTTCAGGTATATAAGGAATTTAAACATATCATTAACTCTAATAAATATGCCCTGACTAAGCTCATTATGCTCCCCATCATAATAGTTATTTAAATATGCCTCCAAAGGATTGGCATATAAATACTTACCCAGGCACTCCTTGTACTTATCACTGTTATCATTCTTATAAATGTACCACTGAAGCATATGGGACAAAGTAATACCAACATTACCTGAATCATCACCGAATTCAGCCAAAGCCTTCTCAAAATATTCTAAACCATTATCATCTCCACATATAGTTGCATAGTAGCCCATACCACTATATGCTCTTGCAAGGTCTGTACTCCTAGTGGCAGTTATAGGGTTAAGTCCCATATCCACTGCAATGCCAGCGTCTACATTCTTTCTATTCTCAAGGAAGCTAATAATATTGCCGCAAATATTTCTTGCTTTTTTAAACTCAAAACGATCCACATAGCTTACGACTATTCTGTTGGAAATCTTAATATAATCATCCACAAGTAGACTGTCATAATCAAGCTTTTCATATAAAGAAATTGCTCTGTCAAATCTACCCATATGATTGTTGTATGCTATTCCACAGCTAATCAGGTCATTATAGCTTGTACTAGTATACATATTGGCCTTATCAGCATTTTCACTATTTTTAGCCCACATATCCATAAGTGCATCAAACATATATGTTCCCATTGCTGAATGAACATTGAATGAGTAAGTATTGTCCTTTAGTTCATTAACAACTCTCGAGAATGCAAAGGAGTTCATATCAAGACTAAGAAGTTCCCTTTTGGACATACTCATAGCATAGCAGGTCTTCAAAACGCCATAATAGTCACCCTTTTCCACACAGTCAAAGCACTGCTTTACCCTACTCAGGGATTCAAACATCTGATTAGCGCTGTCGTATCTATAAGACGCTTTAGTTGACAAAGCCACCTCTATAACATCTCTATACATGTGCTTAACAATTCTGTTGCCATAGGTTTTGGCATCACAGCTATTATCCGCCTCAGAAAGCATATCAGCATAATCAAGATAATCAATGTTTATATCCTTACCTATAAGCATTCGAGCTGCAATTGCACCTACAGAATATATGTCAGTAGCCGGAGTAAACCTAGTATTATTCACATTGTTAAGCTCATGAGCTGCATAGCCTGTAGTGGCAAATGCAGTCTCTTCGGGTGTTCTCTCTCCTACACCATCCTCACCAATTTCAACCGCCGATTGAAAATCGATAAACTTAGCACCGCCCATCCCCATCTTGTAGGTACCTGCATTCTCTATAAATATATTAGCAGGTTGCAAATCCAAATGAAGATATCCACCAATTCTTCGGTCTGTATCTCTGTCATAGATGTTATGTAAACTATCAAGTGCCTTTAACACTCTCTTGATAATACGATATTGCATTCTAAATGGTATATTTCCTGGGCCATACTCCGCCTCCAATGCCCTAATAAAGTCGTTCAAAAAAATACCATTCTTTCTATAATCCATAACACCATATTTTTTACCATCACAGGTAAACACCTCTGTCATAGGAATATTTACACACTCCTTAGACTTATTATAGATGCGCTGTGATATACTTTTTTCCTTGTTTGGATAGTCCACTATGGAGTCTATGCTTTTAAATTCCTTAACTGCGTATTTTAACTCGTCATAGTCACCATTCTCGTTGACCTTCAGACCCTCATACAGAGTAGCAAAATTAGTTTCCGCTATTATATTGTCTAACCTATAAAGTCCTGCTTTTTTCAATGATATTCACCACCTTTAATTGCTAAATGTTCAAACATTAATTACTGTAGCATCATAGTCTCTCATTTCTTCAAATTATTTGTGTTTGCTTTGGTTTGTTTAGATTATAATCCTTGTATTATTTTTACATTCACACAAATAATGAAAAAACGAACACCTATTATGTAATTATTATTCTACCATTCATATTTTTCTTTTTTATCCTTCTTTTCCTCAATCCACTTCTCATACCAATCCACAAACCACGAGGATTCAGATTCCAATACAGGATATATCATATCCAGCACAACAGCTTTTATCTGTTCATCAGACATTCCACCTTCTCCATAGTGATACTTTAACACTAACTGTATGTCTCTATTTATGTACATAATAAGCTTCATAAAAGGAAAAGCCGACTCCAGTTTTTTTATCAAAACCTTTTTCTCTGCTTTTGTTTTATCTTCATATTCCGGTAAATTATCAACCCAGTAATTTATTAAAGCTTCCTTATAAGCTAGAGCATATCTAATCAAGCTATCATAGCAATCCTCCACATAGCTCTTCTCAAAGAAATCTGTATCCTGATAGCTAGCGTTCTCAGATACATTCCAATAACCAACTGTATTCATAAGGGTTCTAATTTCCTCTTCTCTTCCAGTGGTGATAAATAGCTTCAATAGATTCTTTTTGCTTCCTAGCTGTAATTCATAGGCCTTTGACATCTTAGTCTTATCTATTGTCACCTGTCTTCCCTTAATCATCTGAGTTGCCGCAGTTTCTCCTCTATGGCTTGATTTTAAGCCCAACAAATAAGCCTTGTAAATCTCAGGACTTAGCACTGTACTTGTATCCCACAGAATCTTAATTAGATTCATAGACTGAGCGTAGTTTCTATCAAAATTACGCAAGGTCCACGCAACAGGGTATTCATTAAAGGCTTCGATGCTAATATTACGCAATATTACCGTGGTCTGTTTTTCCTTTTTTTGTTTTTCATTCTCATCGGGCTCAGGTGTATAATCATTATGATCCTTGACAAAATCCTCCTCTAGAGCACCCTTTTCTATACACTTTTTTGTAAGAAAATCTATTAAGGCTTCTAAGGAATGCTTTCTTCCGGCTAGATAATTGGAATATTCTTCTCTAATTCTATTTGTATCCTCTTGACTTCCCAGCCTATCTATATAGTTAGAGAATTCCTCATCACCTTCATATTCCTCTAGTTCAGGATTCTTGCTTATTCTCATTGAGGATGCGTATACATTCTTTTCGTATTTTTCCATACTAAGTATGCATTTGCTAAGCTTTAACAGATATCCATAATACTTATTGTTGAACATACTTGTATTCTTGCTAATAAACTCTTTTAATTGCTCCTCACTAGTACATTCTTTAAATTCATCTTGTATAATGCATGTTAATGCTCCCGTCTTCAGAATATCCTTTGTACTTACATTCTCACCAGGTTGATTTCTATTAATTATCTCCTTGTATTGCTTCAGCTCCTGTTGAATATTCCACTCTTCCTTAGCTTCATCATATTTTAGGATTTCTCTATTGTGATATGCTTTGTATTTTGACTTTCCAACAGCCACAAACTGGCCATCTATAAAGGTTTTATCCAAATATTCATCTATCACTTTCTTGACTTTATCAATCCTTTGGATTCCCTCATCTTTATTCTTATTATCATCATTACTATAATAATTGAGATAAAATATACATATACAGTCAACCAAGTCAACGGCATATAATCTCTCATAATCAGCCAAAGCTAACAGTTCATTCACCTGATTGGTATTAAGACTTAGCCACAATCCAATTTGTATTATTTCATCTCTCTTAGGAAACACACCATCAATTCGTTTCCAATCAGATTTTGTTTGAGGCGATACAAAAATATTTTCCTTGGTATCTGTTATATCAACCTTGTGATATCTCCAGAAGCCTCCCATACTTTTGATAATCTCAAGGGCATGATACCCCTTGTCCTTGTACAACTTATTACAGCTAAAATAGCTCTGCATTTTATTAACAAAAATTTCCTTTTTATCAATCAATACTTTTTCGATATAGTACTTAGCAAAGGCCGCATGATTATCAAATTCAATTGCGTATTTGACACAAGCATCTATGGTATCAAGATTGTTCTCCACTACCTTTTCAAATAAACCCATATTGCTATATCCCAAATCATCTAGGAAATCCTCCTCATAATAATCCGGGTCATAGATATTATTCCAGTTATCAATACCTTCACCTTCAATAACACTATGCAATTCATTCAATATATCTTCTATACTTTTAGCCATAGTAAACCTCCTTGCCATGTGTCAAATCGCCGTTTAAATCCAAATGTTCAGTAATCCTATATAAAAATATGCCGTAATTTTTCGCAATAATTTCCCTCATATATCATACCCCAAATCATAAGTATTTTCAATTATTAGAACAGGGGGAGCTAATGTATAATATTTAGCCAATAAAGAGGAGTGAGTTTTATAAAAAAGATTAACCAACATGTCATCACACGACATTGATCAGTTAATCTTTTTCTTTAATAACTTTTATTGAAAATCTGTTTATATTAAACACTCACAATACTATATTGGATATTTATCTCCATCGACATATTTCATTTTTTCTAATTTACCATACTCCTTTGCATAGTTATTCAATTTGCTTACATTTACTGATAACTTAGATACTGCTTCCACTACTTCTGGTTCATATGAAAATTTTTCTATAACCTTATTCATTTCTGAACAGGCATGGAATATCATTCTTGCTAAATGTATATTTCCAAAATTCCTATCTTTTTCTTCAACCAATACATTTACTATAGATTCAAAATAGGATATACCCTCATGAATAAATGTATCTTTATCACACTTTAAACACTCGCGTGGTATCGTTTCAACAACATTTTTTAGTTCTCTAATCATATCAGGAAAATAATGTTTATTTAAAACTCTCATCGCATCAGTTTTTGCACTATTAATATTACTTCGAATTGTCAGTTCATGATCAAGAGTACGCAATTCTTTTAATCTTTCTCGTAATAGACTTATTCCCCCATCGGGGTCGATTATATAACATTTTTTATTCAGTTCTGTTGATGCATATGCATACCATTTATTTATTGCCAGCACCAAATCCGAACCATTTCTGTACCTATTTGTTGCTTCGTGAATCGCATTTGTTGTATGCTCAATATATGTTAATATATCATTTTTAAGCGTATCATCGCTATACTTAGAACTTAAATAACAACAGTTATCACAAATCTCATTAACATATAAACTGATTTGACAAATTGGAAAATATGTTCTTAATTCCATTATGTTAAAGTATACTAATATGTTTTTTATAAAATAATCATATCTTCTGCACTTTATTCCTTTTATTTTATCTATATATTCTTTATTTAACTGTAAAGCATCAAGCATATCATTTTTTATTTGCTTATCTCTAGCAACCATCATATTGTAGAATTCTTCCTTTAGTATACTGTACTCCGTATTTATAGTTTCTCTTTCATTCATCCAACTATTTTTCTCTATGTCAGCACCTATATTATTAAAAAAATCTGCAATTTCTTTAATAGAAGTTTCTTGGTTTCTTATCTTTTCCACTTTTCTCCTACAATAGCTATCACCCAAAAAAAATCCCATCAGTTCTCCAATTTCTGAACTATTATATATAAATTTAGAAATCTCATTTTCGAAATCTCTATAATCATTACTATTGATAAAATTATAAAATTGAGCGTACCAATTCATTGAAGTGTACATTTCTTCACCTCTCCCTTATTCAAATCTTGCTTTCCAAACAGCAAAATCTGCAGAATCATTTAGCTCATTAATAAACATAGCCATCTGTGATAATGAGCTGAAATTATTTGCATCTTCCATAAATGTTACCAATTCTGTTATGTTTTCCCAAACACATGTCTTATTCAATATACTTGATGAAAATTCATATTCATCATTGAGATAAAACATCAAATCCGATATAGCATTTTTTGTTTCTATATACAAATTAGCTATATACTTTTTTTCACTTCCTGCAAGCCTGTTAATCGCCTTTTCCATTTTTCCAGCCAGTTGTCGCCCCTTATCATCTTTATGTCCCACAAAATAAACCTTTGACAATAGATGATGCTTACATACAGAAAGTAAATCAAAGCCTCCCAAAAAAGTATTAAATTTTACTAAATGCGCCAACAGAGTGCGTCCATCCTTTACACTGGCTAAATTTTTTAAGATTTTTCTAGAAAAATATCTTTTTGTGTATTTTTTTCCACGCCAGTATATATCCCTAATATCTGGATTTAAATTGTACAACAGTTTAAAATACGCAGCATTCATATTTGAATAATCACTATTTAAACTAGCCTCTCTAATAATTTTTCTATAATAAAGATAGTAATCCACATAGTTATCTGTTCCCGACAAGCATTCCTTGAAAAACAAATTCAATTCTGGAAAGTCCTCATTAGAAACAACTGTTAGATATCTTATTCCCGTCCCCCAATTTTGAGCCATATTAACAATCAATCTTTTAAAATTAAAATCTTCGTCATTCTTATCATAGAGTATTCCGCCAAATTCAAATGTTATATTACTTTTATTAACATACAACTCATTTATCTGCCTTTGAACATAAATCCTACAGTTATCAAACTTTTCCTTATTTACCTTCAAAGTATAATAATCATCAAATATTGCAAATTCTCTATATCTTTCGTCTATTACCTTTAAATAGTTAATTATTTCTGCTGCCCACTGGTATAATGGACCTGCATCAGGTTCCCACTTACCAAAAGAGGATATCTCATTGCCATGCTCCGTCTTATGTGCAAATTCAGCATTTCTCAATCTCCTAAGATTATTTAATGCATTTGATTCTTTCCAATCTAAATTAGTAAGGATATCCTGCTTGCCTCTTTTATAATTTTCTAATTGACTAATATACCCCTCTACTTCTTTTTTATATTCTTTTTGTCTTTCAATTTCATTATCCAATTCATCAACATGTGTAATCATTGAAACCACTTGGAGATAAACATTTTTATCTGTTATGGTTGAAATATCCATTTCATCGCCTTCATTTTCATCATATGTTATTTTATCCGTATCTCCGTTCTCTACCTCAACATCAACACCCTCTTCATAATCATTTTTTTCATCGACAACCTGCAGTCTTCTTTGCTCCAAGCTCTCAATTATCTCATCCGCTTCTTCAAGTTTATTCTTATATACATTAATCTTAGCCTGGACCTGATTTCTAGCCTTACCTAATGCCTCCTTACGAAGAAAATCATTAATAATTGCAGAACCATTTGTTATATCAATTCCACCTATATTACCCTTTTCAAACTCATCTATGTATTTTTTTAAGTCGTTACTTGATCTTAAGGTTGGAAGTTTCTCCACTAAATCCGTTTGTACCCACTGACTCAAATCCTTTTGAGCATACATTTCTATTGTATGTAAGATAACCTTTGTGTGAGCCTCATAAAGATTCTCCTTAACAGACTGAAGCTTCATTCTACCCACTTCAGAATCATTTGCATACATTTGTCTTCTAAATGATTTCTTTTCAAAGCTGTCCATAAATAACCGTCCTTTCTATTTTATATCACAAATATTTACCTTTAAAATAAACGCTGGTTTTTTCATAACCAGCGTTTATTAAACTATATTCTACATATACTTACACATACTCATATGTAAGCTTTTTACCCAAAAGCTTCTTGGCCTCTTCATAAGTTATATCATCTTCTACATCAAAGAACTGCTGCATAAGCTCTACATCCTTAGTCTCAAGTTCAACCTTTTCCTCCAAGGAATTCAGCTTGAGGTTCAGCTGAATCAGCTGGATTGTTGCTCCAGACAGCTTATAGCTCTTTAAAGCTTCATTCTTCACATATTCGAAATCCTTGTTACCAAACTGCTCCTTCTGCTGCAGCATTGCTTCATAGAGATTCTTGTACACAAGCTCCCATGGATGAACATTCTTACACTCTGCAGGTATGATTTTTATTACTTCAAATAATCTTTTTAATCGCTTAACATTAATCTTATTATTTGCATAGAAACGATTGAATGCCTTAGTGTACAAATACAATGCAAACCCTGCCTTATCATTCACAATCTGGTTAAGCTGAAAATCAAGCTCTGAATCAACATTATCCTCAGCCTTTGGTTCTCCAAAATATCTTTTTGCATTTTGAACATAAGCCTTCATATCATGCTCAATGTAATAATGAAGCAGGTGACATATATTTATATCAGCATTACCATGATCATCAGCAAACTCCTTTATGGCAGCCTCTGCCTCATCTACTGCAACATTGTTTCCTAAGAAAGAATGCGCCTGAGATAATGTACCATAGATTTTTCCTACGAAAGGAATGGATATATTTGGTACCTCAAACAATTTCTCCTCAGTCATCTCAACATTATCTTCCACCATTTCATTTACTTTAGCTATGCTGGCAAAAATTTCATTATATATTCTCTTTAGCTGATTAATCTCTGCATATTTGGTAGTGTAGGTCTCCTCAACAGTTTTAGCATCTAAATCCTTAACAAAATGTACATTTCTTGTAAGGGGAAGGAAGATATTAATTATCTTCTGAAAGTCTAAAGCGTTAAAATAATATTGCGCAACCCTAAGGGTATGTTCTATATACTCCTCTAAGCCCACACACAACTTGTACTTCTCACATTCAGCGATAACTTTCTTATTTTTCTTTATATCACCTCTATGATTATTTGCCCTAAGTATCACATCATTGAATCTAAATATATATTTTCCTTCCAGACGCTTATTTCTAATCCCAAGATTTGGAAGAAGCTTTAGAAATTTAGTTGCAATATACGCACCCTTTTCGCACTCCATTTCCCTTGGTCCCATCATTCCGTCCACATAGGTATAATAATCCTGAAGCTTGCCTATCACCTTGTCAGCATAGGTTTTTCCCATAACTACTGCTGTATCCTTCACCTTATATGAGGCATATTTGTAAAGAGAATCCATCCAGTATTTTTTATAGAAATCTTTATAAGAAGATTCCATCTGTTCAAACCTATACATTTCCTCATAGAATTTATCTAATTCAACCTCATTTATATGAGACAGCATCTTGATATACATAGAATCCATCTTATCATATAATTTGATAGAAAAACGGGATCTGTTTATACCTGTTTTGGTGGATATTAGGTCAAAGAATTTTTCCAGCTTATTCGATGTCCAATTTCCACTTCTATTAGCTACCTTTGCAACGCCTAATAATCCGGAGCATACTATATCTGCCACATAGTGAAAAGGTGTTGTTTCCTCCGTGTTGCTATTATACGAATAATTAATCGACTTCACATTAAAATAGTAATTCTTATCTATATACTTTTCCAACAACGCATCCTCGAAAAGCTTAGTAGCCACAGAGGTCTTATATGTAGATGTGTTCGTAATCTGGTACCAATTAGCAGAATTATTTCTATTCCTACCGTAGTTCTCTTCCTGTGTGTAAACCTCACGCATATGTTCTTTTTGATCTGTATTTGCTTCATTATCATTTATTTTTCTAGTAGCAAACTCTAGGTAGTAGTCACTATAATCCTCATCTATACTATAGAATATCTGATGGTTCATAGCCATTGTTGCCATTCTCTCGTATAGATTAATACCATCACTTACGCTAATTATATTAGACTGGACATCCTGTCCATACTCTGAATATCTAATCTTCTCCGTAGGATACAAATACATATATATATCCATATTGTGATCTTTGGCAAACTTCCAAAAATGCTCCTCAAGCCTGTCTTTAAACTCCTTTTGAAGGTCCTCATATGTTGCGAATTCCGTGGAAGGACAGCTATCATTCAATAAATCTTCATAATATTTCTTTCCATTAACAATTCTACTTGGATCATCTGGTTTTTTATCCATTTTTTTTACTTTGGCAGGGTCTACTAACTGGGTAGGAAGAGTCATACCAAAGCAACTACTAGCCCCACTATCTAACTTATAGAATACTTCCCCCATGCCATGTAAGCTTTTTGGATAATAAACAATGTAATCTGTTAGATTATGCTTTGTGTTAAAATCCTCGCAAAAATCTCTAAGACATTCCTCAATCTCATCCTTTAATGCATCGTATTCTGCTTTGTCCTTTACCGCTACAGTATATCCGCCTATAAATCTATTTCTTAGCTCCTCTTTTTCAAAAGTTCCACTTTCATCTAATCCTATAATTTTAAGCATATCTTGTACCTTCCCTTATAAGTAATTATACTTTCATTAGGTATTCTACCATATTTTATTGTTTGTCGACAACTGATATCTTCAGTATACACTTTTCAAAGCTTTTCTGCATTAGCAGTCGAAGTAATGTTGGTTTCTCTTTCCTACCAATAATCATCATACCAACCATCTCCACCATCACACCAATAATCTCCACGACCACAGTCCGAATCATGAAACCATGGATCATTTGCTGCCAAATATGCCTCGTGGGCGGCCTTTTCCTCACGGTCCTGCTGACAGGCTATCTCCATTAGAGCTATCTCCTCTGCTGTCCTGTTCATCTCCTCAAGTGTGTCAAAATAATCATAGGTTGGTGAACCTCGGCTACTCTGGTTGCTAGCAGATGCTGTATCTACATAGCTCTTGTAATAGCTACCTGTAGCTTCACGACTAGTTTTTTTCTCTCTAGCCATCCCCCTGAAGCTGTCAGATTCTTCATATTTCTCTGGCAATCCTGCCCTTATAATTGCTCTAATTCCTAGGTACAATAAAACATACACAAATATTTTACTTATCATATCAATCACTCCTTCCCCAATTTACATAGTCATATATAGGATCAGCGCCATCAGTAATTACATCCGGCGTAATTGTCAATTTATTAACGAATTTCAAATCAGGTGCCATATACATAATATTCATCATGGCATCCTCTATTATAGACCTTAAGCCTCTTACTCCAATATTCTTCTCTAATGCTTTCTCAGCTATTAAATCTATTGTTTCCTCAGTAAATTCCACCAAAATATTATCCATTGCAATTAATTTAGTATACTGTTTAATAACCGAATTGTCTGGCTCGGTTAAAACCTTCTTTATATCATCTTTTTTAAGCTTATGTAGCTGAGCTACAACCGGAAATCTTCCCATAAATTCTGGAAGCATTCCGTAATTTATAAGATTCTCCGTAGTAATCACTTCTTCTCTTTCCTGTTCATCAGATGTTCCACTACCTAACCCGACCTTCTTTAACAAATCATCCTCAACACCTACACCTACGAAAGCTCCAGCTCCTATAAACAATATATTCGTTGTATCTACCATAACGGTGGGCTCACCAGCCAGCTTTCTACTTCCCTGCAAGGGCACCTCTACTTTTGAACCCTCTAAAATTTTAAGGAGATTCTGTTGCACTCCTTCACCATTGGAATCCCTGCCATTGGGTCGGTTTACCTTTTTTATCTTATCAATTTCATCTATATATACAATTCCCTTTTCTGCCTTATTTATATCCTTATCAGCTTCTATAAGCAGCTTAGTTATAATGCTCTCAACATCATCACCAGTATACCCTACCTGTGTAAAGCTGGAAGCATCCACCATAACAAACGGAACTTCCAAATACCTGGCGATGCACCTGGCAAGCTCGGTCTTTCCACTACCTGTTGGACCAACCAACATAATATTACTTTTCTGTATATCTCTCCGTCCCTTGTTTACTCTTTTGTAATGATTGTATATTCCAACTGCAAGCACTGTTTTTGCTCTTTCCTGTCCTATGACAAATCTATCTAAATACCTCTTAATATCCGAAGGTGTTACCATTCCATTTTTCATATAAATCACTCCTTTTTATTTCGCTTACTTAAGCGTTCTTATATCTCATGCCCTTATATGGCTTCTTTTTATCCTTTTTTATAAAATAATTCAAATTATATCTACTTGTCCTATTGCTCCTAGACCAAAAATGTGTTCTATTTACTCTATAGTATCTTTTATTATAGCTAGTACAGCTTTCGCATAAATCATTGATTTTTCTTGGCACATATGTTACAGTCACCACCAAAATGTATATCACCTTCCATGCATTCTCTATAACCCATAAGGCTAGTGATGACACACAAAATACAAACATACCTTTTATTAGAAAGCCAAATGATAAACCGCATTTAATAAGATCATTTATTCCCCAAAACAGAAATATCCCCATAGAAACTAGGTACCCTAATGTGGTTTCCAAATGCTCGTCTTCAATTTTCTCTGCCAAATTATATATAAATACAAACGGATTTGTAATAATTCTAAATATTGTTTTTATTATTTCCATCATAATCATTACCTCCTATGCGGCTGCGTATTTCATTAAAATATCAAATGCTTTATTAACCTCCTTACACTTTTCTGCGCTACCTCCCTGGTCAGGATGGTATTTTTTAACCAATTCATTTCTTATCTTTTTTATCTCCTTTATGGTAAATGATGTTCCCACCTTATATAATCTCTTAGCTTTATCCAATTCATCGTCAAAGCATCCGTTATCCCCCTTAGCCTTCTGCTTATTATATGAATTCTGCTTAGAATAGCTTGATTGCTGTCTTCTTTCCTGTTCTTTCCTCTCTTGTTCCCTTCTTCGTCTATCCTCCTGAGCCTTTCTTGTTTTTTCCGCCTGTTCTCTTCTTCTTTGTTCCTCCTTTTCCTTCTCCTGATCTTTTTTATGATAATAGTCCCTAATGTTATCTGTATTATAAATCCCCTTATTGATGTTAGACTTAAGCTGGTAGATAAGCTCCTCTATTTCCTCTGGGTACTTGTAATATATTTTCTTACCACTTATACAGAAAACTAATTCTAATGTTCTAAGCACTTCTTCTATTACAAATCCTGACTCAAGCTCAATTACCACAGTCATATCACCCATAACCAGATTTGACTTACTTCCTTGGTGCTTAGGATGAAAGCTTAAATAAATGTTGGTTATATCACTTAAATTAATCTCCCAATCATCCATCTGAACACAGTAATCACTTACCTGCAACGGCTTATATCCAATCCAAGGTGATGCTTGCTTCGGATCTATAATTTTATCCAATTCATTTATCTGCCTTGCAGTCAGATTATTAATATTTTTTCTAACACAACCAGACTGAAACTGAAAGCATGACCTACAAATGTATCCACCCTTTATCTTGTACTTGTCATAGATTATTTTGTCGTAACAACATTTACACTTCATTGCAATCACCTCACTCTTCTGATAATTGTAGTATATGGCAATAGTTTTAGCATTTTATTGCGCTAAACCCCCTGTTTTAATTAATATATTCCTTGGTGATTTTATTATATTATTTTCAAATATTAACCCTTCACACAAAAAACGAAAAAAGTGCACCTCTTTCGAAGTGCACTTAAAATTAAATATACTGTTATATATAATTATTCGTAATTAGTAATCTCAATATCGTCAACAACACCATTCATAAATGTAAACTCAATGCTGTTAGCATAAATCTCATCATTTGCGTCATATGTAGCTGTACGATATCCATACTCTGAATCATCGCTTACATACTCGTCTGTTGGAGTACCCATTATAGCGATAACATCCTCATATGTAGTTCCAACTGTAACACCGTTACAAAGAACTATTGAAGAATATCTCTGTTCCTCATAATCATCTAAATAAAAGATAAAGCTTAAAATGTCACATTCAACTACAGTCTTATCTGTATCAGTAAAATTCTTAAACTGAATCATAAATGCTGAATCACCATTTCCGTTATAAGCCCATTCGCTGAATGAGTAGTAGTTTGATTCCAATGTCTCAGCCTCTATACTTGAATTAACAGAGTATCCGGCATCTTTAATCTGAGCATATGTTATAGGCCATGTATATACTGTACCATCTAAAGCAAACTCAAGACTTGTCCAATCATTTGTTGAGAATCCATAGCTTGATACATCAACTAATGTTGAACCATCACCTGTAGCTGCCGGAGCTTCTGTTGTTGCCTCGGTAGTTGCTTCTGTTGTTGCCTCGGTAGTTGCCTCTGTTGTAGCTTCTGTTGTTGCCTCGGTAGTTGCTTCTGTTGTTGCCTCGGTGGTTCCTTCTGTAGTTTCCTCTATTGTAGTTTCAGTTGTATCCTTATCCTTATCTTTATCCTTATCATCTCCTCCAAGAATTAAAACAAGTCCTACAATAAGGGCTATCACTGCTACTGCACATACTGATATAATAGCAATCATTCCACCCTTACCCTTCTTAGGTGGATTATTATTACCACCCTGATTAAGGCTCATCTGTGGTGCCTGATTAAACTGTGGTTGCATTGGCATTCCCTGTGGTGCCTGTCCAAACTGTGGCTGGGAAGGCATTCCCTGTGGTGCCTGATTAAACTGTGGTTGTGCTGGCATCCCCTGTGGCTGTGCTACCTGTGGATTTCCATACTGATCCTGCTGGATTAATACGGTCTTATCTTCATCCATACCACCATTGTTGTTAAAATTGTTATCCATTTTCATTCTCCTCTTTATAAATAAAAAATATTCTTATAAGCATAACAATGTGATTTTACACCAAATCACTACACTTTTCAACACAAATCAAGTAAAAGAAATAATATTAAACTAATACAAAAACAAAGTTGCTTTGCCCTTTTCATACTGGGTTGCTAAGCTAGCTAATTTATCACCATTATAAATGTACCACTGTCCATCACATTTATATAACAAAAGCAAATAAACCTTATCCTTGTCTTTAATGGTTTCCATAGATTTAATAGCCTTATCATATGTATCATACTGTTCAAAGCCACGCTTAGAGACAAATTCTTTAAATTCATCATCCTTCCACCAGCTTTTCATCATACCGTATAAATTACCATCATATTCCCAGCTAACCTTAACCTGTGCAACATATGCATCTTCTATATCTACCTTAATTTGTTCACCTGTTTCAAGGTTATATCTACTGACTATATTTTCAAACTCATCCATATCAACCACTTCTTCATGTCCCAAAAGATCAGAGTATAAATCAAAATCCTCCAATGGATTAATATCTATAATATCATAGGAAACCTCTAAACCATCTAAAACCCTATCTTTAGAATTACCAAGATTTAAATTATTTTTTGAAGGTTCGTATACTTCAGTTACACATGGCAAAAATTTAAATGCATCGAACTCATATAACCCTCTTGAAAATCCCATTAAACGAACATTTGTAAAGAAAAATACCTTATCTTCATCCTTATCGTAAACAGGAAGACCTTCCTTAAGCTCATCTGTATAGGACAAATCATATATTTTAGTTACATCCTTATCATTAATTGCTTCAAAATATTCATCTATTATCTTTCTCTGTGGTGATAACCTATTCATCAAAATAAGCGTAACAGCTAAACAAATAACAAACAGCGCCGCTATGCCAATGATTAAATATTTCTTATTAGATTTATTCTTATTTACTTTATCCTTATTGGATTGATTCTTATTTAATTTATTCTTGTCGCCATTGCCAGATAGATTATCACTCATACTATAATTAAAGCTTTGTTGACTTTGATACATAGACGCTCCATTAGGACTATACATACTATTTACATCTTGTAAAGAAGAATTAGTTGATACAATACCATCAGCCGGCATTGCATTATTCAACATACCCGAAGCTTTATTGTTTTCAGGTAGGCGCCCTGCTTTTGACATTTCATCATTTGATGAAATTGGATCTGAATTTAACATTTCATTATTTGATGAATTTGAACCTGCATTTAACATTTCATTATTTTTTGAACTAGTCTTTTTAACACCAGTTGGTGTACCACATGTAATGCAAAATGCATCAGTAGACTTTAATTCCTTTCCGCATTCATTACAATACATAACATAACCTCCAAATTATTAATACACATATAATATATAACATAAATCTTATAGATACAATAATAAAAAAAAGAATTGAACATAAGTCCAATTCTTTCTTTAATCTATCAAACTATAACATTGTACCTTCAGAACTTCACACAGATGAGATTTTCATCTCTTCAAACATTCTCCCGTTTAATAAGAAACCTCTAAGGATAAGCCCTCGACCTATTAGTACTAGTCAGCTGAATGTGTTACCACACTTACACTCCTAGCCTATCAACCTTGTAGTCTTCAAGGGGTCTTACT
>JAZPXZ010000035.1:0-14201 GCA_045543915.1 Wujia sp. | reverse complement strand
TTCCAGGTGAAACAGTAAGAATTGATCAGAATGGTAATATTTTTATAGATGAAATGTTACTTAAGGAGCATTATGGCATGGAACGAATTTTGCCTCATAATATAGGAAGAGCAAGTCAAACTATATTATTAGGAGAGGATGAGTATTTTGTTCTAGGAGATAATCGTAACAATAGTCAGGATAGTAGAATTTCATCTGTTGGTAATGTTCATAGAGAAGACATTCTCGGCAAGGCTTTACTTAGAATATATCCATTAAGTGATTTTGGAGTTGTAGAATAATCAATAAGGACTATACACTGTAATTATGCTTTAGCTTGTGTATAGTCCTTTGTTTAATAATGGAGGAAAGATATGAGTAATACTAAATTTTCAGATATAAATAATGAATATAAAGCCTTAGATTATAATTCTTCTAAAGAATTAGTTTCTTTTATAGATAGGTACAATGATGATGCCAGAGCCAATGTTGCAGGACTTGTTGATAAAGCAACAAAAAAACACGAGGCACTTCTTGAGGAAATTTCAAGAACAGAGGTTATGTATGCTTTTGAAGATAAGTATCGCGATTATGGTAGCGCTTATATATGCGGTATAGATGAGGTTGGTAGAGGACCTTTGGCAGGTCCTGTTGTAGCTGCTGCTGTCATTCTACCTAATAATGAAAGAATACTTTATTTAAATGATTCAAAACAGCTTTCAAAGAAGAAAAGAGAAGAACTTTATGATATAATTATTAATAAAGCAGTTGCTTATGGAATTGGAGTGGTTTCTGAAACAGTTATCGATGAGATAAATATACTTCAAGCAACATATAAGGCTATGCAAATTGCAATAGCTAACTTAAAACAAAAACCGGATTTGCTTCTAAATGATGCAGTTAAAATACCCGATATAGATATAAAGCAGGTTCCTATCGTTAAAGGTGATACTCTATCTGCATCGATTGCAGCAGCAAGTATAGTAGCTAAAGTGACGAGAGATAGGATGATGGAGGAGTATGATAGTATTTATCCAGGCTATGATTTTGGCAAAAGTTCAGGCTATGGAACTCCTAACCATATAAAAAAGCTTAAAGAGGATGGACCTTGTGATATACATAGAATGACATTCTTAAAAAAGATTTTGCACGAGAAATAAAAAATAATATCAAGGAGAGTTTCATGAATATCTCAGATAGTACTATTAATTTTAATATTTCTACTAATAACAGTGCTAACATTAAGGTTAATCAACCTGTTGTTTCAGAAGGTGGCACTGTTACTGCTAATGCCCAAATTACTATGGCTAAGGAAGGGCAGATATTTAATGGACAGATACTTGATATAAATAATAATAAGGTTAGCATTATGCTAGATAATAGCAAAACTCTTTTTGCACAGATGACCGAAGCTATTAATATGAATATAGGTGATTCTTTAACCTTCATGGTTAAAGAGAATAATGGTGCAAATGTTTTGATAAAGCCATATGGTGATGGCGTTCAAAATATGAAGGATAATGCCATATTTAAAATATTAGATGTTAACTCTATTTCTCCTACAGAGAAAAATTATCAGATTGCAGAAGGACTTATGAGTAATAACATGCCTGTGGATAAGGCATCAATGCAAAAGATAATGGCTCAAAGCTACAAATTTCCAGATGCAAGCATTGATACAATTATTAATCTTAATAAGCTAGGTATGCCTGTAAATGAAGCTAATATTACACAGTATGAGTCCTACATGACTAACACCCACCAATTAACTCAGGATATTAATAATTTAAGCCAGAGTATTATTAATTTTAATAAGGATTCTGTTAATCAGATTATAAATCAGATGGGAAGTACTGTAGAGGCTTCTATGGAGCAAATTACTACTATAAATACTAATTTGTTGGGTGCTTTGTCTGATAATGTAGATGCGTCTAATATTTCTGTTGCTGATATAATACAAAGCATGGAAGCTAATGTACAGGGGGAAGCTTCGGCTACTACAACAGAACTTATTAATAACCAGCTTACAGTTCCTGATGATAGTACTGAGGTAAAGATTAATAGCTCCCCCCAAATACCGTCTTTTGTTGAAAATCTTGCAGAGAAGCTTGATATTGACCCGACTAAATTAAATAACCTAATCAAAGAGATTAGCAATTCAGGGGTTAATGAAGGTGTTATTAATTCAATTGTGGAAAAATCGGATACTCCAATGCAACTTCTTAATAATATTAATGAAGTGATTAAAAACACAGATGTTTTAAAGCTTACACCAGAAAATATTAAAGATATTTTGGTTAGTGATTCCTATAACGAAATTCTTTCTGATACAATTAAAGGAAAATTCTCACTTAATCCTAAGGATATGGAGAATCCCAAGGAGCTTGATGACTTATATAAAAGCATGTATGATAAGACCAACAAGCTTATGGAAGCCTTTTCTAATACAGGTGGTTCACCAGCAGGTGATAACATGTCTCAGACAGCTAAGTCCATGCAACAAAGAATTGATTTCATGCAGAATCTAAATAATATGTTTGCTTATGCACAGCTTCCGGTAAAGCTGGATAATAATCAGATGAATTCTGACCTGTATGTTTATATGAATAAGCGTAATATTAAAAATACAAAGGAAGAGGTAAGCGCATTGCTTCATTTGGACATGGATCATTTGGGTGCTACAGATGTTCATGTTAGCTTACATGGAACTAATGTACATACCAGATTCTATGTAGAGGATGAAATTAGTGCGAAAATAATTGATGAGCATATGACTATGCTTGAAAAGGCAATCAATGAAAATGGTTTTAATTTAACCAATGAAGTAATAACAAGAGAACCTACCCTTGCCACAGGTCCTAATATGGTGGTTAAGGAGTTAATAGGTGAGGATTTAGAAAAAAGTGTAAAAAGGTACTCCTTTGACATGAGAACATAGGTGAATTTATGGCAACTTCTAATAATAATCAACCAAAGAAAAAGGCGGTAGCCTTATTATATGACCCTAATAATCAGGCGCCACAGGTTGTTGCGGCAGGTCAGGGTGTTCTGGCGGATAAAATAATCGAAACTGCCAAGGAAAGTGATGTTCCTTTATATAAAGACACAAATCTTACTGAAACTCTCCTTAAACTTGATATAGGAGATTGCATTCCTCCTGAACTTTACGGTGTCGTTGCAGAAATACTTGTTTATGTTGACAGAATGGATAAGATTAAGGCTAAGATAGATAGGGTAAATGGTTAATATGGAGAACAAGAGAAAAACTGGTAGCAATTATGAAGAAAGGGCAGTAAAATATCTACAGGAAAAGGGATATTTTATTATAGAGAGAAATTTTCAAGTAAGACAGGCAGAGATAGACATAATTGCAAGAGATGGTAGCACAATTGTTTTTGTTGAGGTTAAATACCGTTCAGCAAGCAGTAGTGGACACCCTTTAGAGGCTGTAACCTATTCTAAGCAAAAAAAGATATGTAAAGCAGCATTGTTCTATATGAACAAATCCAAAATTTCTGTAGATAATACCAGTATAAGATTTGATGTTATTGGTATTCTTGGTGATGAGATATTTCATGTAGAGAATGCCTTTGATTTTGTTGGGTAATAAGGTGAATATATGGATAGTTTAAAAAAATTAAAATATAGAAATATAGAAATTGATAATTCAAAAAGAACAACCAGGGTAGATATGGTTGATATAAGCGGTGATGGTGACATTGTTCCTGTAATCAAATATATGGCACTTGAGCAGTTTGATAATTTAATTCATGGTTTTTCTACAAGATTGGGTGGTGTTAGTAAGGACCATTTGTATAGTCTTAATCTAAGCTTTTCGAGAGGTGATGATACTGATAAGGTTGTTGCCAATAATTTGAGATTCGCCAAAGCAGTAGGCTATGAATTTGAAAATCGTGTCTTTTCAGACCAGGTTCATGATATTAAGATATATGTTGTTACTGAGGAAGATAAAGGGAAAGGTGTAAAGCTTAAGGAAACAATCAAGGGAATAGATGGTTTAGTTACAAATGTTAAGGATATTCCGTTAATTACATTTTATGCTGATTGTGTACCACTTTACTTTTATGATAAAGTAAATAATGTGGTAGGTCTTGCTCATTCTGGTTGGAAGGGAACAGTTAATAATATAGCTTGTGAGATGGTTAAAACCATGATAAATGAATATGACTCTAAGCCACAGGATATAATAGCGGCCATAGGACCTTCTATTTGCATGGATTGCTATGAGGTTTCTTCTGATGTTGCAGAACAATTTATAGAGAAATATTCATCAGCAGAAATTAAAGAGATTCTACTTGATAAGGGTAATGGAAAGTATCAATTAAATCTTCATCAGGCATGTAGATTTAATTTACTTAATGCAGGAGTACTAGATGATAATATTTCTATGCCTGATATTTGTACCTGCTGTAACCCTCAAGCTTTGTATTCTCATAGAGCATCTAATGGATTAAGAGGAAATTTAGCAGCGGTAATTATGTTAAAATAAAGTTATCTATGAAAGGAATAAGAGCATTATGAAAAAGCATCTTATTGAGAATGTAATAGAAGATAGTATAGCCTGGGAGTTAGAAATTGAACCAGGTGATTATTTAGTATCAATAAATAATAAAGAAATTCAGGATATTTTTGATTATCATTACCTTTGCGAGGATGAATATCTTGAGATATTAATAGAAAAAGCTGATGGGGAGGAATGGCTCCTTGAGGTTGAAAAGGATGAGGATGAGGAGCTGGGACTTACATTTTCCGATTCTCTTATGGATAATTATAAAAGATGTCACAACAATTGTGTATTTTGCTTTATCGACCAGAACCCTACTGGAATGAGAGAAACCATATACTTTAAGGATGATGATACAAGATTATCCTTTCTACAAGGTAATTATGTTACATTTACTAATCTTCAGGATAAGGATATAGATAGAATAATAGAGTATAAGCTTGCTCCAATTAATATATCTGTACATACTACTAATGAAGAACTTAGATGTAAGATGCTTAATAATAGATTTGCAGGTAGAGTTAATTCTATTATGAAAAGACTTTATGATGCAAAAATACCTATGAATGCTCAGATTGTTCTGTGCAAGGGCTTAAATGATGGTAAGGAGTTAGAGAAAACCTTAGATGATTTATTGCAATACGCTCCTGTAATGCAAAGCTTATCTATAGTTCCTGTAGGACTTACAAAATATAGAGAAGGTTTATATCCATTAGAGAGCTTTAATAAGGATGATGCAATTAAGCTTATTGAGACAGTTGAGAAGTACCAGAAAAAAGCCTTAGAAAAGTGTGGTACACATTTTGTACATGCCAGTGACGAGTGGTATATTAATGCTGGAATTGATTTTCCTGATGCAGATAACTATGATGGATATATTCAGCTGGAAAATGGTGTTGGAATGTCTAGATTATTGTTTGATGAGTTTGAAGAAGCTATAGAACAATTTATTGAAGATAATAAAGGTCCGTTTTTGGGGTATAAAAAGGTTTCAACCATAACAGGTGTGCTTGCTTATGAAAGTAAACTAAAACTTAAGGAATACTTAAAAGCTGTAGCTCCTAATATTGAATTTGATATTTATCCAATTGTTAATAATTTCTTTGGTGAAAAGATAACCGTAACAGGACTTCTTACAGGACAGGATATTATAGAACAATTAAAAGATAAGGATTTGGGAGATGTACTTTTGCTTCCTTGTAATACACTAAAAAGTGACGAGGATATCTTCCTCGATGATATAACACTTGAACAACTTCAAAATGCTTTACAAGTTAAAGTAGTTGTTGTACAATCTAGCGGTATGGATTTATTTAACAGGATAATTGAAACGGAGAATTAAGATATGGGAAGACCCGTAGTAGCCATTGTAGGCAGACCAAATGTTGGTAAATCAACTCTTTTTAATACCCTTGCAGGAGATAAGATATCCATAGTTCAGGATACTCCCGGTGTTACAAGAGATAGAATTTACGCAGATGTTAATTGGTTAAATTATAATTTTACAATTGTTGATACAGGTGGTATAGAGCCTGAGAGCAATGATATTATTTTAAAAAGCATGAGAGAACAGGCGGAGATAGCTATATCTACGGCTGATGTTATAATGTTTATAACTGATGTTAGACAGGGACTTGTTGACGCTGACGGAAAGGTTGCAGATATGCTTCGTCGTTCAGGAAAGCCGGTTGTTCTTGTTGTTAACAAGGTAGATAGCTTTGAAAAATTTATGCCTGATGTATATGAGTTTTATAATCTTGGTATAGGTGACCCTATGCCTGTTTCTGCTGCTTCACAGCTTGGTCTTGGGGATATGCTTGATGAGGTTGTAAAGTATTTCGATGCTTCTGCAACGGAGGAGATAGAGGATGAAAGACCTAGAGTTGCCATAATTGGTAAGCCTAATGCAGGTAAATCTTCTATAATTAATAAGCTTTTAGGTGAAGATAGAGTAATTGTATCTGACATTGCCGGCACAACTAGAGATGCTATAGACACAACTATTACTAGAAATGGTACAGAGTATGTTTTTATAGATACAGCCGGACTTAGAAAGAAGAATAAGATTAAAGAAGAAATAGAGAGATATAGTATAATACGAACTGTTTCTGCTGTAGAAAGATGTAACGTAGCTGTTCTTGTTATTGATGCTACAGAAGGTATCACAGATCAGGATACTAAGATTGCAGGTATAGCTCATGAGCGAGGCAAGGGTATGATAATTGTTGTTAATAAATGGGATGCCCTTGAGGAGAAAAATGATAAATCGGTATATAAGTTTACCAATAAGATTCGTGAAGAATTTGCTTATATGCCTTATGCAGAGATTCTTTTTGTTTCAGCTAAAACAGGACAGAGACTCCCTAAGCTTTTCGAAACAATAGACGCTGTTATAGAAAATCATTCACTTCGAATAGCAACAGGTGTATTGAATGAGATTATGGCAGAGGCGGTTGCTTTAAATCAGCCACCTTCAGATAAGGGTAAAAGACTTAGACTTTACTATATTACTCAGGTTTCTGTTAAACCACCAACCTTTGTAATATTTGTAAATGACAGAGAGCTTATGCATTTCTCATATACTAGATATATCGAGAATAAGATACGAGAAGCTTTTGGCTTTAGAGGAACACCACTTAAATTTATTATACGTGAGAGGAAAGAAAAATGACAATAATATATAGAATACTATGTTTACTAGGTGGATATTGCTTCGGTATGATTCAGACATCATATATCTATGGCAGAATGCATGGAATAGATATAAGAGAACATGGAAGTGGTAATGCAGGTACAACTAATGCACTTAGGGTACTTGGTAAAAAGGCCGGCATAATTGTATTCTTTGGTGATTTGCTTAAGGGCTTTTTTGCTGCTGTAGTTGCAAGATTAATATTTAATCAGATTTGCCCTGAAAATGTATATCTATATATAGCATATGCTGGATTTGGTACAATTCTTGGACATAACTTTCCGTTTTATCTTAAGTTTAGAGGTGGAAAGGGAATTGCAGCTACCGGCGGAGTTATATGTGGATTTTTAGATCCAATTCTTGTATTAAGTGCAGCATTAGTATTCTTTGGATTATGTATAATTACAAAGTATGTTTCTGTTGCTTCAATATGTTTAGTTATTAGCTTTTTTATAGAATATACTATATCAGCTGTAAACGAAAGATATTCCTTTGATTTGAATAATCTTGACTCTAAAAATGCTATGATTGAAAGTATTATTATAGTTGGTATCATGACTGTAATGGCAATTTATCGTCATAAAGCAAATATTAAAAGACTTATAAATCATGAAGAGAACAAATTATTTGCAAAAAAGGATAAGGAAGTATAGTTTATAATATGTATATGATAGTATAAAATATAATTGGCTTTAGATTTGGAGGTTTTTGTATGAATATAGGAATATTAGGTGCCGGAAGCTGGGGAATTGCCCTTACAAAGCTTTTAAGCGGAAATGGACATAAGCTCACTGTTTGGTCAGTGGACTCTGATGAGATAAAAATGCTTAATGAAAGCAGAGAACATCTTACTAAGCTTCCTGGAGTAAAAATAGATAATTCTGTTTCGTTTACAACTGATGTAGAGGAAGCATGTAAGGATAAGGAAATGCTTGTTATGGTGGTTCCATCACCATTTATCAGAAGTACAGCTAAAACAATTGCACCTTATTACACAAATCAAATAATTGTTAATGTTTCAAAGGGTATAGAGGAAAGTACTTTAATGACTTTGACAGAGGTTATTAATGATGAAATTCCAAATGCTACAGTTGCTGTTTTATCAGGTCCTAGTCATGCAGAAGAAGTTGGTAAGTGTATGCCTACTACTGTTGTTGCAGGTGCAGCTACTAGAGAAATTGCAGAGCTTGTACAGGATACATTTATGAGCGATTTCTTCCGTGTATACACAAGTCCTGATGTTATGGGAATCGAGCTTGGTGGTGCTCTAAAAAATGTAATAGCTCTTGCTGCAGGAATTGCAGATGGTCTAGGCTGTGGAGATAATGCAAAAGCTGCCATAATTACAAGAGGAATTGCTGAAATTTCAAGACTTGGATGTGCTTTAGGTGGTAATGAGTCAACTTTTTCAGGATTATCAGGTACCGGAGATTTAATTGTTACCTGTGCATCTAAGCATAGTCGCAATAGAAATGCAGGATTTCTAATGGGACAGGGAAAAACCTATAAGGAAGCCTTAGAAGAAGTTAAGATGGTGGTTGAAGGCGTATATTCTGCAAAAGCAGCATTAAAGCTAAGTCAACAAGTTAATGTTGAGATGCCTATCGTTGAGATGGTTAATAAGATTTTGTTTGAGGATTTACCTGCTAAGGATGCTATGGTAATGCTGCTTACAAGAATGAAAACTACTGAAGATAAGGATTTGCTTTGGAAATAAATAATATAAAATAAGTTATACCTTCATATTTTTTTACATATATTTAATGTAGTGATGTATTAGGATTAATCACTAATTAATACATAATGTTTAAAAATATGGAGGTATTTTTATGGATATTTATAGGGATATTAATGCGAGAACATCTGGAGAAATATATATGGGTGTTGTTGGTCCTGTAAGAACAGGAAAATCAACATTTATAAAACGATTTATGGAGCTTATGGTTTTACCTAGTATTTCTGATGAATATGTTAAGCAGCGAACAATCGATGAGCTTCCTCAATCTTCAGGTGGTAAGACTATTATGACAACTGAGCCTAAATTTATTCCCAAGGATGCAATAGAAATAAATATTTCTGATAATGTAAATTGTAAGCTTAGACTAATCGATTGCGTTGGTTATATGGTAAATGGTGCTGAAGGTCATATGGAGGATGGTAAAGAAAGATTGGTTAAAACACCTTGGTATGATTATGAGATACCGTTTACAAAGGCTGCAGAAATTGGAACAAAAAAAGTTATATTTGAACATTCCACAGTTGGTATTGTTATAACATCTGACGGAAGTATTACTGATATTGAAAGAACAGGGTACATAGATGCTGAAAATAGAGCTATTGCAGAACTAAAAGAATTAGGCAAGCCTTTTGTTGTATTGCTTAATTCAACAGATCCTAAAAATCAGGATATAATAAAATTATCAAATGATATGAGTGAGCAATACGGCGTCGCTGTATTACCAGTAAATTGTAATAGCTTAAACAAAAATGATGTTTTTATGATATTTGAACAATTACTTTTGTCATTTCCAATTAATTCAGTTAAATTTAATATTCCTAAATGGGTGGAAGCATTAGATAATAATAATCAAATTAAAAGTTACCTAATTGATATGACTAAAACTATTTTTAAAGATATGTACCACATGAGGGATGTGTATGATTTACATAGAGAAAATGATGAGTATATAGAGGCATTAAATATTAGTAAAATTAATTTAGCGGATGGTGATATTAATATTAACATAAAGCTATTTGATAAATATTACTATGATATGTTATCTGAACTATTTGGCTGTACCATTAATAACGAATATGATTTTATTAAAGAAATATGTGATTTGGCAGAAACAAAGAATAAATGTAAAAAGATAAGTCAAGCATTAAATCAATCTAATAAAACAGGCTATGGATCTGTAACTCCTGAAAAGTCTGAAATTAAATTAGATCCACCAGAATTAATAAAATCTGGCAATAAATATGGTGTTAAACTAAAAGCAAATGCTCCATCAATTCATTTGATTAAGGCTAATATTACTACTGAAATTGCACCAATTGTTGGTAATGAGGAACAGGCAAGAGATTTAATATCCTATATTAAAAAGGATGGTATGGATAAGGATGATATATGGAGTGTTAGTATATTTGGTAAAACAATTCGTCAGCTTATAGAAGAAGGACTTGAAAGTAAAATTAATAAAATCAACCAGGAAAGCCAACAAAAATTACAGGATACTATGGAGAAAATCGTTAATGACTCAAATGGTGGAATGGTTTGCATTATAATTTAACCTGTGTTAAAATATCATTCGGAAAAATAACAAAAGGACAGTTATATGCAGGATAAACTAGAATTTAAAATCAATGAATTTCAAGGACCTCTTGATTTATTACTTCATTTGATTGAAAAAAATAAATTTAATATTTTTGATATTCCTATTGTAGAGATAACAGAACAGTATCTAGAATATGTAAATGCCATGCAGGAATCAAATCTTGATATTATGAGTGAATTCTTAGTAATGGCTGCTACATTAATTAGCATAAAGGCTAAGATGCTTCTGCCGAAAGAGGAAGAAGAAGAGGAGGAGGAAGATGATCCTCGTGCTGAGCTTGTTAGAAGACTTTTAGAATATAAGATGTATAAATATGCATCCTACGAGCTTAAGGATATGGAGATGGATGCTGTTAGAGCATATTACAAGAGTGAATCAATTCCTGAAGAGGTTAAGCAGTACAAAGAGGAGATAGATCCTGCTGAGGTTGTGGGAGATACAACTCTTGCTATGCTTAATGAAATATTCAATCAGGTTATGAAGCGTACAGTTGACAGAGTGGACCCTATACGAAGTAAATTTGGTACAATAGAAAAAGAAGAGGTTCGCATAGAAGATAAAATGGATGAAATTCGTACCAGTGTAAAAGGACTTAAAGGTATTAATTTCAGAACACTGTTAGAAATGCAGGCGTCAAAAGTAAATATTATAGTTACATTTTTAGCTATATTAGAGCTTATGAAGGTTGGAGATATAGTTATTAGACAAGAAGAATTATTTGGAGACATTATAATTGACTCCTTAGAATTAGATTAACGGAGGAATTATGGAAGATAGCGTTATAAAAAACCAGGCAGCTATAGAAGCAATATTGTTTTCTATGGGAGATGCTGTTTCGTCAAAGGATTTAGCAAAGGTTTTAGAGCTTGATGAAAAGGATGTAATTAAGCTTTTAAATGATATGATGAATAGATATGAAGCACAGGATAGAGGTATAAGACTTGTAAAGCTTGAAGATTCATATCAGCTTTGTACTAAGAATGATTATTATGATATATTAAGTCAACTGGTAAATATGCCAAAGAAGCATAATCTTACTGAATCTCTTATGGAAACTCTATCTATTATTGCTTACAAACAGCCTGTAACCAGACAGGAAATAGAAGCAATCAGAGGAGTATCCTGTGTTCATGCCATTAATAAGCTTGTGGAATACAAACTTGTTGCCGAGGTTGGTAGATTAGATGCCATAGGTAGACCAATTCTTTTTGGAACTACTGAAGACTTTTTAAGAAGCTTTGGTGTTACATCCATGGATGAGCTTCCGGTTATAACTCCAGATAAGATAGAAGACTTTAAACAGGAAGCTATGGAAGAGGCTCAATTAAAAATAGAGGTGTAATATACACCTCTATTTTTTATAGGATACTTTCAATGGAAACATGAGAATTCTTTGATAAATCAATAAAGTTATCTTTGGTTTTTACAAGTGGTTTTGATAGGCTGACTTTATTGATATATACAATGTCTCCCTCTTCACCATTACTTAACTTAACTTTGCAATTCATATAGCTATTAACCACATTTTCAAGGAAGGTTAATAAGAACTTTGGATTATATTTTCTTAGTCCATTTTCTTCAAAGTTGTTTATTACTGTAAAAGGACTCAAAGCTCCTCGATAAACACGCTTTGCGGTCATAGCCTCATAAATATCTGCGATAGTAACAATTTGAGCTGCCCAATCTATCTGATTATCTGTAAGTCCAAGAGGGTAGCCTGAGCCATCACATTTTTCATGGTGCATAAGCGCTGCATATTGAACATGTATATCTGCATTTTTTTTCTTAAGTAAATCATAACCAAGTTTAGAATGAGTTTTAATTATCTTATATTCTTCATCGGTAAGCTTTCCTGGCTTTTTGATAATATTTTCCGGAATTAAAAGCTTTCCTATATCATGGAATAATCCGCAGCTAGTTACTATTTTAATATCTTCATCAGACAATCCAAGCCATCTGCCAAATATATTGCAAATAAGGGCAACATTTAGAGAATGATTAAAAGTAGAGTCATCATAGTCTTTCATAGTAGAAAGCATAGTAAATATACTTAATGGTGAGTCAGTTGATTTAATGATATTAAGAGTAGAATCTAACATAGCATCTGTTTCTATGCTTGCATTCTTGTGAACAATATCATTAAGATGATCGCCAATATCAGTTATGTTTTTCTCGTAACGTCTTCTGAATTTTTTGTATTCAGGCTTAGACTTAATTGTTTCTTCATCTATGGCAAAGGTTTTAAATAATTCATCACCTGAGGTTAATTCTATTGCTTCATCTTCGATTTCTACAAAAAGAACATCATTACTAACAAGACGAGAAATAATACTTTTGGTTATAACAGTATTTTTAGGCAAAATTAACTTACCCTTAGTCGAAAATGTATCTGTAAGGGTAACCATGCCTTCTTTTAATTCTGAAGTAAATTTTGAACCCATAAATTTTTTCCTTTGAATGTAATAAAATAATTATACAAAAAATTGTATAGGATTTCAATAATAATGAATAATATATGTCGCATTATAATATATATTACTAATGTAATTTTTAAGAGTATGAAATGAAACAATTCAAAATTTGTGTAATATTATTTACCTGTATTTTTGCTTTAAATTATATATACAAATCGCAATTAATAGTTAAAGCATATACCTCAAACATTGATAGTTTGTATTCCTTGTCGGCAGCCTTAATAGATGGTTCTACAGGAAGAGTATTGTACGAAAAAAACGGTCAGGAAATTAGACCAATGGCTAGTACTACCAAAATAATGACGCTTATATTGGCTTTAGAATATGGAGAAGGTGATGATATTGCGACAGTAAGCTCATATGCAGCTAAGATGCCGGATGTTCAGCTTGGTGTCAAAGAAAATGAGCAATATAAACTTAAAGATTTATATTATTCACTTATATTGGAAAGTCACAACGATGTAGCAGTTGTAATAGCTGAGCACATAGCTGGTGATGTAAATTCTTTTGCTGATATGATGAATAAAAAAGCTAATGAGCTTGGCTTAAATAATACATATTTCATTACACCAAATGGATTAGATAGTACAAATGATAAAGGAACACATTCAACAAGTGCAATTGATTTAGCAAAGCTGATGAAATACTGTGTTATGGATTCGCCTAAAAAAGATGAATTCATAAAAATTTGTCAAACAAGAGAATATTCATTTAGTGATTACACAAATAAGAATCAATACAGTGTATATAACAAAAATGCATATCTTGATATGAGAGATGGCGTTCTTGCAGGAAAAACCGGTTTTACAGCAGATGCAGGATATTGCTATGTTGTGGCAATTGAACATAATAATCAAACATATATAATTGCATTATTAGGTGCAGGTTGGCCAAACAACAAAAGCTATAAATGGAAGGATACAAATAAGCTGATTGAGTATGGTATAAATAACTATAAATTAGAATATATAACCCATAAAGATACTCCTATGAAGAGTATTTATGTTGATGATGGTACACCATATGATGTTATTGATACTTATATTGATGAATATGTTAATATATTAATAGGGGAAAAGGAAAAAGTCACTTTGAAATATAATATTCCGTCAAAGCTTTCGCCACCAATAAAAAAAGGAGAGCTAGTGGGAACATTAAGTATTTTAATAGATGATATAGAATATAAAAGTATTAAT
>JAZPXZ010000034.1:0-15794 GCA_045543915.1 Wujia sp. | reverse complement strand
AGCTACGATAGCGAAGTCGTGGGTAGATTTTGTTTGCCCAGCTTAAATATACAGGCCACATTTTGGCACGGATGCCAAAATAGCCGCAACAAGCCATGGATGGCGCATTTGCGGCGGTGGCCGTGAACTGCCGATGAATGTATCTGGGCATTACAAAATCCCCACAGCGTAGCGTGTAGCATAAACACCCATAGACTCAAACCGTAAAAAAGACTAACCCCAAGCACAATGTGTCAGGGTTAGTCGACTTTTCAACTTTTGATAATGTATTTTATCTACTCTACGGTTACAGACTTTGCCAAGTTACGTGGCTTATCAACATCAAGTCCCTTGGCCTCCGAAGTGTAGTATGCAATAAGCTGTAGGATAACAGCTGTTGCAAATGCTGTAAACTCTGGATCAAGCTTAGGGATGCGGATATGCTTGTCGCAAATCTTAGGGTCGTCAACCTTCTCATCCATACTGATGAGGATTACATAAGCTCCTCTTGCCTTTACCTCACGGATATTAGAGATAACCTTCTCGTATACATCCTCCTGAGTTGCAATGGCGATAACCGGTACATTTTCAGTAATAAGGGCTATGGTTCCGTGCTTTAATTCGCCGGCAGCATAGGCCTCAGCGTGAATGTATGAAATCTCCTTAAGCTTAAGGGATGCCTCAAGACTCATGGTGTAGTCAAGACCTCTACCGATGTAGAATGCATCAGGAGAAAGCTTGATATGATTAGCCACACGCTTGATGTTGTTAGCTCCCTCTAATGTATCCTCGATTATATTAGGGGTATTAACAAGCTTAGTCATAAACTTCTTAGTCTCTGAATCTGATACAAGCTTCTTAACCACTCCCATTCTAGCTGCGATTAAGTACATAGCTGCAACCTGAACAGTATACGCCTTTGTACTGGCAACTGCGATCTCAGGGCCGGCGTGAGTGTAGAGTACATAGTCACTTTCTCTTGCGATGCTTGAGCCCTTAACATTAACGATTGAGATAACCTTTGAACCGTTAGCCTTTGCAAGCTTCATAGCCTCTAAGGTATCTATAGTCTCACCGGACTGTGAGAGCACGATGGTAAGTGTCTTCTCATCAATGATTGGGTTCTTATATCTAAACTCTGAAGCAATCTCAACCTGTACAGGTACTCTAAGCTTGCTCTCTATAAGGTGCTTTCCAACCATACCTGCGTGCATAGCTGTTCCACAACCGATAACTGTTACCTTGTCAATATTTTCGAATACTGAGTCGTCGATTCCGTCCTCTGTAAAATCAGGCATACCATTCATAACGCGTGGTGCCACTGTATTTCTAATAGCATCCGGCTGCTCGTAGATTTCCTTAAGCATGAAGAATGGATATCCACCCTTCTGTGCGCTAGTGATGTCCCAGTTAACTGAGAGAATCTGTGGCTTAACCTCCGAACCCTTCATGTCTCTTATGTCGATTCCGTCCTTAGTAAGAGTGAGAAGGTGGTACTCAGGAACTACAAAATAATCCTTTGAATACGCAATAAGTGCTGTAAGGTCTGAAGCTATAACTGAACCCTTGTCGCTTGTTGCAGCTACAAGTGGGCTGACATTTCTAATACAGTAGATGGTGTCCGGTATATCCTGGAACATGATACAAAGACCAAATGCACCTGATAAAACCTTAACTGCCTTCTTAATAGCCTTAACAGGATCACCCTCGTAGAACTTATTAATAAGTGCTGCCACAACCTCTGTATCTGTCTCGGATACTAAGTCATCTGCAAGACCATACTCAGTGATAAGCTGACGATAGTTCTCGATGATACCGTTATGTATAAGTACAACCTGGCCGCATCGGTGAGGATGGGCATTTGCATCAGTTACTCCACCATGAGTTGCCCATCTGGTATGTCCTATACCACAGGTTGCAGGATTGTTCATATCAGCGCAAAGCTTCTTAAGCTCCTCAACCTTACCGGTTCTCTTCTTTACTGTGATTTCTCCATCATGAAGAAGTGCAACTCCAGCGCTGTCATAGCCACGGTACTCCAAAGTCTCAAGACCACCAATAATTACATCCTTAGCAGGTATAGTACCTGTAAATCCTATTATTCCACACATATTTAATTAACCTCTTTTCTTTCTGGCAGAAATACACTTACGGATTATGTGTCTTGCATTTTATAACACAACAAAAACAAACCTAGGAATTGGATTTATTCGCTTCCTTAGGATTATTCGCAAATCTTCTGCCTATATTAAACAATCATTTTATCAGTCTATATATTATATATGCCCAGTAATAGCTTCTCATTCCCGCCATGAAAATACATAAGAGTTCTTGACCGTTCACCAATCATGTCACCTCTCCTATGTCTGCATATACATATCATATACAATAATCTAAACTGCACTGATTATCTGAATTTGTTTTGAGGTTACCCTCATATTTGTCCAGACATAACACGCTCAGTTGCGCGAAAGAGCATCCGCCGAATATTTCGATAAACTCTTTACCTCGTTAACCTTACTCACTCTATGTAAGGTGCATGGCGCTAAGGTTCTTAACCTTTCGAAATCTGCATCCTCCACCTACAGACGGAATCATTATAGCATATCTGCTATATTAATGCAAATTATCACCCATGCATACCCTTTTTTATATAATTCCACCCTTGTATAGCAAATATAACACCCCATATATCAGTGGCTGATGTAGCAGATATATTATCAAAGTCTTTCTTCCAATAAAGGCAAGGGGCGGTATGGGGTTCTTACTAAACCATTTTGGCACCTTTTTCTCCTTGAAATATCTCCCCAGAAAAGCTCCTGCCATAAATAAAAGCATCCACGGAATAATCGCCCAGTGGTCTCCCGAACTATGCCCTGTCTTAAATCCTAATATAAAGAAAAACAAATTCTTTGGCACCTGTGGAATATCCACCACAAAAAGCCCTGGCCAACCGAAATAGCCATCATATACCCCAAGCGTCAGCATATGCATCAGAAGAAATCCTAAAAAGCCCACTGATACGGGAATTATATCCATAAACTTACTGGTAAGCCCATATAACATCATAGAGATACCCAATAAATGAAGAATTCCAAAATACACCTTGGCTGCCGGCATTACAACAAACATTACAACAGATACCAACACACCGCAGAGAATGGTTTTAAATCCTCGTTTTATATTGCTTCTGCTTAAATTACAGGATATACCCGCCAACAAAATAAGCATTCCAACAAACGAATCTCTAAATGTATTCATTGCCTCTGATCTAAAGAATGCATAATCACCACCGAATACCTCACTTAAATCGTAAAGCAAGTGATAAAGCACCACAAGAACAATGCAAATCCCCCTGACTGTATCTAACACATAGTAGCGAACAGGCTTATCCATTGTTTCTTTCTCTATTAAATTCTCTGCATTCAATCCACTCATAATGCTCCTATGTTCAACCAAATTATCATGATATTATTTTAACATTTTATGCTATAGAAATCCACATACCATTATTCCCAAATATTAATGTTATATTTGGCAGTTCTCCTACCATGGAATGGATATCAGCTGCTCCCCTGCTCTCGCCATACCCAATTCACAGATATCTCCGCCATGTTGACTCTCTCTATTGCAGCAATCAAGAAAACAACAAGAAGACCATCCAATGGGATGGTCTTCTTGTTGTTTGTCATCTATAAAACTAATTATTCTAGCTAATCATAGCTCCTGCTGGCATATCCTTCTCCGCTGTAAGAAGTGCAAGGTTACCCTCGAAATCCTCAGCACAAAGGAGCATACCCTCTGATAAAACTCCTGCAAGCTTTGTAGGCTTAAGATTAGTAATTACAACAACCTTCTTACCTACCATCTGCTCTGGAGTGTAGTAATTCTTAATTCCAGATACTATCTGAAGCACTCTTCCCTGAATCTGTACCTGTGAGCAAAGAAGCTTCTTAGAATCCTTTACCTCCTCACATGAGAGAATCTCTCCCATCTGAAGTTGCATTCTATCAAACTCCTCAATAGTAATCTGCTCCTTAACAACTGCATCAAGAGTAGGAATCTTAAGCTCAGGTCTTTCCTTCTTCTTAGGCTTCTCCTCCTTAACCTCAGGCTCCTCTACCTTAGATGGGAACTTCTTCTCAATCTCATCCAACATAGCGGCTGCATCGATTCTTGCGAAAAGAATCTCTGGCTCTGCAGTTACCTTATTACCTGATGGATAAAGTCCAAACTGTGAAAGCTCTGTAACTCTTCTCTTAGCAGTGTTAAGCTGCTTTAATATCTTCTCTGATGTCTCAGGCATAAATGGCTCAAGAAGTGTAGCACCTACAGTAATACTCTCAACCAAGTTATAAAGCACTGTGTTAAGTCTGTCTGTCTGGTCCTCTTCCTTAGCAAGTGCCCAAGGCATAGTCTCGTCAATATATTTGTTACATCTCTTGAAGAGATTAAATATCTCTGTCATAGCATCTGCAACCTTAAGCTTGTCCATAGCCGTATTAACCTTGAGTCTTGTATTAACAACAACATCACGAAGGTCATCATCTACCGGCTGATGCTCACCTGCATTAGTTACCACACCGTCAAAATACTTGTTAGACATTGAAATAGTTCTATTAACAAGGTTTCCAAGTGTATTAGCAAGCTCTGCATTAATTCTCTCTATCACAAGCTCCCAAGAGATAACACCATCATTTTCAAATGGCATCTCATGAAGAACAAAGTATCTTACTGCATCAACTCCAAAGAAGTCTACCATGTCATCTGCATAGATAACATTTCCACGAGACTTACTCATCTTTCCATCACTCTGGATAAGCCATGGATGCCCGAAAATCTGCTTTGGAAGTGGCTGTCCTAATGCCATAAGCATAATAGGCCAGTAAATAGTGTGGAATCTTAAGATATCCTTACCAATAAGGTGAAGGTCTGCTGGCCAGTAACGTCTGTAAAGCTCGTCACTTGCACCGTCCACATCATATCCAAGACCTGTGATATAGTTTGATAATGCATCAATCCATACATAGATAACATGTCCTGGGTCAAACTCTACTGGGATACCCCACTTAAATGATGTTCTTGATACACATAAATCCTGAAGTCCAGGAATGAGGAAATTGTTCATCATCTCATTCTTTCTAGACTCTGGCTGAATAAACTCTGGATGTGAGTTAATATGGTCAATAAGTCTGTCAGCGTACTTGCTAAGCTTGAAGAAATATGCCTCCTCCTTGGCTGGATGACACTCTCTACCACAGTCTGGACACTTTCCATCCACAAGCTGAGCTGATGTGAAGAATGACTCACATGGTGTACAATACATACCCTCATACTCACCCTTATAGATATCACCCTGATCATAGAGCTTCTTGAAAATCTTCTGAACCTGCTTTTCGTGCTCTGGGTCAGTAGTTCTAATAAACTTATCATAAGATGTATTCATCAAATCCCAGATTGACTTAATCTGTCCTGATACCTCATCAACGAACTCCTTAGGAGTGTTAAGGCTCTCAAATGCCTTAATCTCAATCTTCTGTCCGTGCTCATCTGTACCTGTCTGGAATCTTACATCATAACCTACAAATCTCTTGTATCTTGCGATACTGTCAGCCAAAACTACTTCATAGGTGTTACCTATATGAGGCTTTCCTGAAGTATAAGCTATAGCCGTTGTAATATAGTATGGTTTCTTTGCCATGTCCTTTTGTACCCCCTTAATTAACCTACCATTAATTTGAATTTCTGAACCTCTTTGTCAGAATCCACTACCTGAATCTTGCCGCCTAAATCTCGTATCTTGCCGTCAAAATTCTCGTAGCCTCTCAAAATATATTTGATATCTTCAATAGTACTATATCCATCTGCCGCAAGGGCTGCAATAACAAGAGCTGCTCCAGCTCTTAAATCTGGAGCCACCAGATTAGCACCACTGTATCTCTCAATACCATTAATAATTGCCGACTGACCCTCTACCTTAATACGGGCACCCATTCGAGCCAGCTCGCCAACATACTTGAAACGATTCTCAAATATACTTTCTGTAATAACACTGGTACCCTGAGATAGAGCAAGGGTAACCGCCATCTGTGGCTGCATATCTGTTGGGAAGCCAGGATAAGGAAGTGTCTTAATCTGTGTACACTTAAGTCTTCCATCTGCCATAACTCTCACAGAATCATCATACTCTATAACTGTTGCACCAATTTCATTAAGCTTTGAGGTAATAGCCTCAAGATGCTTAGGAATTACATTCTTAATCAATATATTACCGCCTGTAGCTGCGGCCATAGTCATAAATGTACCTGCCTCAATCTGGTCAGGAATAATAGAGTAGCAGGTACCCTTAAGCTTCTGCACTCCACGAATTCTAATAACATCAGTTCCGGCACCCTTTATGTTAGCACCCATACTGTTAAGGAAGTTAGCTACATCAACTATATGTGGTTCCTTCGCAGCATTCTCAATAGTAGTCTTTCCCTCTGCAAGGGCTGCTGCCATCATAATATTAATAGTTGCACCAACAGTAACAACATCAAGGTAAATATGATTACCAACTAATCTTTCTGCCTTAGCAACAACATTTCCACCATTATCAATCTCCACCTGAGCACCAAGAGCCTCAAAGCCTTTTATGTGCTGGTCAATAGGTCTAAGCCCTATATCACAACCTCCTGGAAGTGCAACCTTTGCGTGGTTAAATTTACCAAGTAAGGCTCCTAGTAAGTAATATGATGCTCTAATTTTTCTTATGTACTCATCATCTACACATAAGTAATCATCATCTACAATGGTTCCTCCACATATGGAAACTGTGTGTTCATCTATATATTTAACTTTAGCGCCAATATTTTCTATAGCAGCAAGAAGCACCTTTGTGTCCTCAACATAAGGAACATTCTCTATAACACATTCCTCATCTGTAAGAACCGCAGCTGCTAAGATACCTAATGCAGCATTCTTAGCTCCTGCAATGGTGACCTCTCCCTCTAAGGTCTGGCCGCCCTTTATAACATACTTTTCCATTCCACACCTCGTAGTCCTATAGTTAGGACATTATACATAGTCTTATAAATTATACCACGTTCAAAAAAAATGTAAACCTTTAAATAATTTTATAATTCCCGCAATATCTACGCAAGTTTTACTTGCGAGGCTGTCGGCACGACTCTTTCTATTTATCTGCCTCACAGTAAATACACCTATAAACTCTATTCTCCTCATCAGTCAGCTTGAATATATGAGGAATATCCTGCTCCACTGAAGTTATACATCTAGGATTCTTACATTTTCTAATGTTTGTAAGCTTCTGCGGAAGAGTCAGCTTCTTCTTCTCAATAGTCTGACCATCCTTAATTATACTAACTGTAATATTCGGATCAATATATCCCAACACATCAAGGTTAATGTCATACATCTGATGAATCTTTAATATATCCTTCTTGCCCATCTTGTTACTTCTTACATTCTGTAACAAGCCTATACTACAATCAAGCTTATCTAATCCAAGGTCATGATATACAAGAAGTGCCTTACCTGCAGTTATGTGGTCTAATACAATTCCGTTCTGAATACTTTCAATTTTCATTATACAGTCACCTCCAGCATAGTCATAATAAGGGCCATACGAACATATTTGCCATTAAGCGCCTGTCTAAAGTAGCAGGCTCTTGGGTCATTATCCACCTCTGTGGAAATCTCGTTAACTCTTGGAAGTGGATGAAGGATTGACAAATCAGGCTTTGCAGTTTTAAGCTTGCTCTTATCCAAAATATATGTGTCCTTCAAACGAATATAGTCAGCCTCGTTGAAGAATCTCTCCTTCTGAACTCTGGTCATGTAGATGATGTCAAGCTCATCCATAACCTCCTCCATAGTTGTAACCTCTTTATACTCTATATTATTCTTCTTGAATACTTCTGTGATTATATATTCTGGAACTCTAAGCTCATTTGGAGAAATAAGCACATACTTTATACCCTCATATCTGGAAAGAGCCTTAATAAGAGAGTGTACAGTTCGTCCAAACTTTAAATCTCCACATAAACCTATAGTAAAGTTATTAAGTCTACCCTTCTCACGCTTAATAGTAAGAAGGTCTGTAAGAGTCTGAGTTGGGTGGTTGTGTCCGCCATCACCTGCATTTATAATAGGAACCTCTGATACAAATGATCCAAGAAGCGGAGCACCCTCCTTAGGATGTCTCATAGCAATTATATCTGCATAGCAGCCTACTGTTCTTATAGTATCTCCTACACTCTCACCCTTTGCCGTTGATGATGAATCAGCAGAAGAAAAACCAAGCACATTACCACCTAACTCCATCATAGCAGCCTCAAAGCTAAGACGGGTTCTTGTACTTGGTTCAAAAAATAGAGTTGCAAGCTTCTTACGCTTACAAGCATCCTGATATTTTTCCTTATCATTAATTATATCTATAGCTAAATCTAATATGTCATCGATTTCTTTTACAGTTAAATCAGTTGGATCTATTAAATGCTTCATCAGTGTCTCCTATCCTCTGCCAAAAAGCAGATTTTTACTAACTACTATAATAAAGCCAAGGTACTGTAATGTCAAATAAAAAACAAGAAAATCGGCTGAAAATCAGCCGATTTTTTCTACCTCATCACAGTAATCACATACTATCTATAGTCCTTGTGTGTGCTACACCCTTATTATCAAATATCTCTCTTATATTTCCCTTATCTCTTCTGTCACACACCAACACATATTGCTTTCTATTAGCTCTAATCTTGAGGATAATAACATTACTATCGTCCTTTTCATTGACAAGCTTATAGCTTTTCATATCCTCCCACTCAAGGAAGGCAGTTCCTACTATGGCTCCCTCATCGGTAATTCCACTTTTCACCCTGGTTGAGGCTATAATAAATGCCACAAATGCAAGCACTGCCGGAACAAAGGTATATAGTTTAAAATATACCAGTACAACCAAAATCACTAGGGCTATATTTGCATATATTATCTCAGTATTTCCAGTTTTTCTTCTTATTCGGCTTTTTACTATTATGCCGGATTGGCGTTTAACTGTTCCCACACAAACAAAAAACGCTGTTATAAAACCTAGGAACAATACAAATGCCAGTACTCCTATCCATACATCCATAAATTATCTCCGTCTATCACATCTTACACATTCTATTCATACAATCTATACGCTTGAAAACAACTATTCGGGCATATACAGTTTTTCCATCACCACTGCCCGGATTTTTCCTGAGGATTCAAGTTCCATGCAAAATCCTGGGCATATAGGATTTTTCCTACCTCCACTGCCCGGTTTTTTCCAAGAAACTTTCACCGACAACAAACTCACGGGCATATACAAAATTTCCTACCTCCACTGCCCGAGGGAGGTCCTAGAAATCCACATCCCATATAAATTCATGGGCAGTGTAGAAAATTTCATCCCTCACTGCCCAAACATCTCATAATGTTTTCAATTACAAACAAATTCTCGGGCATATAGAATTTTTCCTGTCTCCACTGCCCAAAAGCTTCCCAATTTGCCAATAGGCTCTCCAAGAAGTCAAAACAACAATCACCTAACTAATCTCTAAGAAGCGTAACCATAACCGCCTTCTCTGCATGACGACGATTCTCAGCCTGATCAAGAATAATATCAAGATTCTTATCAATTATACTCTGGCTAATCTCAAAGCCTACATGCATTGGCATATCATGGAATACAACTGCCTTGCTTCCCTCTACAAACTCGTCATTGATCTGGTATGGCATCATCTTAGCCATAGTCTCTTCCTTCTGCTTTGCATATGCTGGATTGTTAAAGAACTCCATATCTACCCAGGTGTCTGTGTAGAGAATATCCATATCCTTAACATATGTCTTAGCCTCTTCGATACTCATAGCTGGGTCAAGCTCTACATAGTGGCCTGTAGCCTTTGCAGCCTCATAGAAATCATCACCACATACAGTATCATTAACAAGCGGAGTAAGTCCGTAAATTGTACCCTTCTTCATCTTAGCAAAGAACTCAACTAAAGAATTGAATACATTATTCTTAGCTCCTATGTAAAGAAGCTTAACATCTAAGCTTCCGAAATGCTCTATAATAGTAAGTGCATCTGCGAGAATCTGACATGGATGATATGAATTATCACAGCCATTGATAAACGGAACTGTTGCATGCTTACCAAAAAGCTCCACTGTCTCATTCTTAATAAGTCTTGCCATAATGATATCAACATTTCTACATACATACTTTATCTCTGATACAGGCTCACCAAGAACAAAGTTTGAATTGCTCCAAAGCTGGTTGAAGTAGTGTCCACCAAGCTCTGTAATACCTGTCTCAAATGAGAGAAATGTTCTAGTTGATGTCTTCTCAAAAAGTGTGTAAAGCTTCTTGCCCTCTAAGGCCTTAGAGTACTTATCAGGATCCTTCTTCATATCAAGAGCAAGATCTAATATCTCCTGTAACTCCGAAGCTTCGAAGTTCTTAAAATTAAGCATATTTTTCATATATTTGTTTCCTTTCTATACCAATCCTACAGATAGCTCTTAAGCTTATCTGCCATATCTGTCTTCTCCCAAGGTACATCAATGTCTGTTCTTCCAAGATGTCCGTAAGCTGCTGTCTGCTTGTAGATAGGTCTTCTTAAGTCAAGCATTTTAATAATTCCCGCTGGTCTTAAGTCAAAGTTCTCTCTTACAATCTCAACCAACTTATCATCAGCTATCTTACCTGTGCCAAATGTATCTACCATAATAGATGTTGGTCTTGCAACACCGATAGCATATGAAAGCTGAATCTCACACTTGTCCGCTAAGCCTGCTGCTACAATATTCTTAGCAACATATCTTGCTGCGTAAGCTGCAGATCTATCAACCTTTGTACAGTCCTTACCTGAAAATGCACCGCCACCGTGACGACCATATCCACCGTAGGTATCAACAATAATCTTACGTCCTGTAAGACCACTATCTCCGTTAGGTCCACCGATTACGAATCTTCCTGTTGGATTAATAAAGAACTTAGTGTTCTCATCCACCATCTCCTTAGGAAGTACAGGCTCGAATACATACTTCTTAATATCTGCGTGAATCTGCTCCTGAGTAACCTCCTCGCCATGCTGTGTTGAAAGTACAACTGCATCTAATCTAAATGGCTTTCCATTTTCATCATACTCAACAGAAACCTGAGTCTTACCATCTGGTCTAAGATATGGAAGTGTTCCATTCTTTCTAACCTCTGTAAGCTTTAAAGCAAGCTTATGAGCAAGCGATATTGGATAAGGCATAAGCTCTGGTGTCTCATTAACAGCATATCCAAACATCATACCCTGGTCACCGGCACCAATTGCCTCAATCTCCTCGTCGCTCATGCTGTTTTCCTTTGCCTCAAGAGCCTTATCAACTCCCATAGCAATATCAGCACTCTGCTTATCTAAAGCTGTAATAACTCCACAGGTATCGCAGTCAAAACCATACTTTGCTCTGTCATAACCAATTTCTCTAATTGTCTCTCTAACAATTGACTGAATATCAATCTGTGCCTTAGTTGTAATCTCACCCATTACAAGAACAAGTCCTGTTGTACAAGCAGTCTCACAGGCAACTCTACTCATAGGGTCCTGCTCTAAAATTGCATCAAGGATTGCATCTGAAATCTGATCACAGATTTTGTCAGGATGTCCTTCAGTTACTGATTCTGATGTGAATAATAATTTTTCCATTCTCGATAATTCCTCCGTATTTTTACTATACTTTAATCTGCCATGCCGACAGGTTCAGCTTATCTTTGCATGGCTCATTGCAACAAGTATCTCCCTCTCAGAGATTTGACTTTTGATATCTATAATTAGAAAAATCCGATTAAATTAATAATCGGATTTGAATATCATATGCTCAAATCCTCTTATTGCTCGATTCTATCTTAAATCGCTCAGGTCGGCACCTTCCATTAATTCGGGTGAATCCTATATGTCATCACCTGCATCTCCGGGGTTGCCGTGGCTTCATAGTCCCTTATGACTCCACCACTCTGAATAAGAGAGACAAGATTACAATACTCTATAAGCTTTTTCTTGTCAACATAATTCTTGTTAACAAGCTTTATTTGTTATAATTTACTCATTTTTAAGATAAATAAAATAGTCAGACCTATAGGTTTTATTATTCCTATAAGTCTGACCATCTTTGTTATTATACAGACAGCATTATATTCTAGTTTGGAATATCTATGCCTGGGAAGTTAGCAATAACCTGTTCTTTGATGTAGTTTACACACTCATAAACATTTGCCAGGTCACCCTCCATATACTCTCTTCTTGCATCTCCTACAAATGTGAAGAAATAATCGTCATTTACCATTATGTAATCAATAGAGACTCCCTTGGCAACTTTGTCATATACAGGAAGCGGATTCTGTCCGCCTAATTTTTCCATAGGACCTTCTCCATCCTCAATAAGCTTAGCAACAGCCTTCTGGTTGTTAGGAAACTCAAAATAGTTTACAGCACTATAATATGGATCTTCTTCATCATCGTCTCTAGCATACAAATCATACATTACATCCTCGTCACAGCAAAGTGTCTCAAGCACAAGCTCAGCAAGCTCAGGGTTTGTACACTTGTCTGTTGCTAAAATATAGCTTCCTCCCCAATAATATGGTGCAGGACCTTCAACTACCCTGTACTCACCATACAAATCAGTCTCTTCAATCATAAGTGACCATGGCACGAACCAGGTTGCACCAAATATACAAAATGCCTGCTTATCAGTAGTTCCGGCCATTACCTCAGTCCACTCCTGAGTCCATCTATAACCATCTGCATCTACACAGTAGCCCTTATCAGAAAGCTCCTTAGAGTATTCTAAGTATTCTACAACCTTATCATCTATGTTGAGAGCTCCATCTAAAACCCAAGTCGTTGTTCTAGAACCCATAAATGCATAGTCGACCTCGTCTGGACCATAAACCATATAATAGCCTGCATTCTTCATCTTCTCTGCAGTATCCATAAATGTATCCCAATCGCTTACATATGCCTGAACCTTAGCTGGATCACTTGTTCCAAGCACCTCCTCAGCTATGTCAGCTCTATACATCAACACACCTGGTGAAGCAGTCCATGCAACACCCATAAGCTTGCCATCTATAGTGGCAAATTCCTTAGTGAAATCATATGCATTTGCATATTCCTCGTCAGTTATACCAACCTCTGACATAGGAACATAATAGCCATAATCATTAATAAACTCATGCATAACTGATTCATCTGCAACAACAAGTGATGGCACCTCTTCGCCACCCTCCTTATATAGCTCATCTATATTCTCTAAATATTCTCTATCAGTAGTACCTATATTCATATTAACAACTTTAACCATATTAGAGTACTCTGGATACTTTTCATAGAAGAGAGCCATTCTTGCCTTTATCTCATCATTTGCAGCATATATGTATAATGGGTCCTTATCGGCTATAGTATCAACTGCGTCTTCATCTGAACAAGTTCCTGTCTTGCTGATAAATGCTTCCGCTCCCTCATCAGCAGGAAGAGCATTTGGGGCCTCAGTCCCCTTAGGAACTACCACTATCTGGATAGCCTCTAAACGCTTTCCATAGCCTTCAGTTCCAGCAGGCTGTCCATTCATAGCCCAACCAAGCCAGCCGTAATTTTGAGCATGCACTCTGTAATACACATCATAATATCCTGCAAGCTGACCTCTAAGTCTTATTTTTATACCCTCAAGTCTCTTACTTTGTCCTGATGTTCCTGATCTTTCTCCATCAGAAACCCAATCCATCCAACCGTAATTTTGAACATGAGTTTTATATTCTATACCACCAGGCATATTATCTAGCTTAGAATTATCTACCTTAATTGCAATCTGCTCAAGTCTCTTAGACTCACCTGAGGTTCCTGCTATAGAACCGTCAGCAACCCATTTCTGATCTCCATAATTTTGTACATGAGTCATATAACTAACCATTCCACTACCATCAGTAGACGGCTTAGTTGCTATATCTACAAATGCACAGCCCATTGAGCCTTCTATATCATACTCAGAAGGCAGCCAACCCTTAGGTAATAACACTATCTCTATAGCCTCTAATCGCTTAGACTGTCCTGCTGTTCCGGCATACTCACCATCCTTGGCCCAGCCAAGCCAACCATAGTTTTGTGCATGCACTCTGTAGTGAACACTAAACTGCTCAGCATCATTACCAGTAAGTCTTATCTGTATAGCCTCTAATCTCTTGGATTCGCCCTCAGTTCCACTCATGGCACCATCAGCCTTCCACTCTTCCTCCCAGCCATAGGACTGGATATGAGTTCTATACTCGATACCTAAATCATAACCATACTCCTTAGTGTCAACCTTAATGCATATTCCCTCGAGACGCTTGCCCTCGCCCACTGTTCCTGAGGTTTCTCCATTAACCTTCCACTCTTCTTCCCAGCCATATGTCTGTCTGTGAACAGAATATGTAACTGATGGGAACCACCATTCGTCAGCATCAAAGGCTTCTGCTTTTGCCGGTGTCACTGTCAATGCACTTATCACCATAACAAAGGACAACGCAAAAACCATAAGCTTTTTCGCCATTCTTTTCATATTACTTTCCTCCTTGTTCTATTATGTCTTACAGTATACCATATTTATTTCCAGTTTATATTTGAAATTTTGCACAATAGGAAAAATATTGTAGCAAAAAGACTTTTTTACATAGAAATTATTGCGGATTTACAGATAATGACTTATTATGAAACATATTTAATAACCCATTTAAGGAGAACATTTGAAATTGGAAAACAAAGACATAACAATAGAGAGTATAACCAAACCCATTGCCTTTATAAGGAATAAAATAAACAGCATAGGCTTTATTAATACCTTTTGGCTGAAGATTATTGCCATAGTCTGTATGACTATAGACCACATCGGACTATGTCTAGGCCTTGACTATCACGGCTCATATTCCCTATCAGGCTTTATGTCCCTAGACACCTACAACCTTTGCAGAATGATAGGACGACTTGCTTTCCCTATTTTTTGTTACCTGATTGTGGAGGGACTGATATATACCAAAAGCACCTTTAACTATTGCTTGAGGCTGTTTATCTTTGCCTTTATATCTCAGGTTCCTTTCTCCCTTATGACAAGAGGGGTTCCCTTTGATATTTATAAGCACCTAAATGTATACTTCACTCTAGCCTTAGGATTAATCACCATTGCCGCCATAGACTACTGTAAAGCCCAAGAAAAAAGAGGCATTATCAAAAAACCTATTTTTGTCCTGCTTAGTGCTGTGGCAATTATTTGCACCACCTCATTTGCCGACTCCATCCAAACAGATTACGCCGGCTTTGGAGTTTTGGTAATAGTTATATTTTATATATTTAGAGACAGACCTTTACTGACATATATAGCGCTTTACCTTGCAACCTACTATATGTCAACGAACTCACAAATGTACTCTCTATGGGCAATGGTTCCTATACTTTTGCACAACCACAAAAAGGGACCATCCATGAAGTATTTCTTCTATGTGTACTACCCTGCCCACATGCTCATTTTGTACTTCATATCTACATGGATATAAATTACATTATCAGAAGTTGAAAAGTCGACTGACCCTGACACATTGTGCTTGGGGTTAGTCGACTTTTTCGGCTTGATTCTATGGGTGTTTATGCTACACGCTACGCTGTGGGGATTTTGTAATGCCCAGATACATTCATCGGCAGTTCACGGCCACCGCCGCAAATGCGCCATCCATGGCTTGTTGCGGCTATTTTGGCATCCGTGCCAAAATGTGG
>JAZPXZ010000033.1:0-49278 GCA_045543915.1 Wujia sp. | reverse complement strand
GTATACTATATTTATAATATACATTTCTAATTTAGTATATTATATAAATATTATTAATAACTCAAATCTCAATCAAACATATCTGGTTTACATAACTCTGTATGACTGCAAAACAGGATGTTCTCCCACCAAATGATGATTATTATTAATTACTCAAACCATCTTAATTCACCTGGTATGTTTCACGTGAAACATACCATAAACAAAAATCAATATATTGTACCACTCTTAATATTCTTCCCATATTTAGATATGGCGAAGGAAGTCAATTAATGGTATAATGTTTAGTAATTATGGAGGTTTAAACATGGGAAGAATAATTGCAATAGCCAACCAAAAAGGTGGCGTTGGTAAAACTACAACTTCAATAAATCTTGCAGCTTGTCTGGCAGAGAAAGGCAAAAAGGTTCTAGCTATTGATATGGATCCTCAGGGAAATCTTACCAGTGGTCTTGGTATTGACAAGAACAATCTTGACCTAACTATTTACCAGGCTATTTGCGGCGAATGTAATGTTGGCGAATGTATGATTGTTCGACCTTTGGACAAGAAGCTTAACCTAAGTGTGCTTCCTTCTAACAGGAACTTAGCAGGAGCAGAGGTAGAGCTTATTAACGAGGATAAACCTCAGTATATACTTAAGAACCTTATAAAAGGTATTAGAAAAAACTTCGATTTTATTATTATAGATTGTCCACCTGCCCTTGGAATGTTAACTATCAACTCCATGACAGCAGCGGATACAGTGTTGGTGCCTATACAGTGTGAGTTCTTTGCATTAGATGGTCTTTCACAGCTTATTTACACTATTGATTTGATCAAGAAGAGTCTTAACAAAAATCTTGAGATAGAGGGTGTGGTTTTCACCATGTTTGATTCCAGAACCAATCTTTCCTTAGAGGTTGTAGACAATGTTAAGAACCATCTTGACCAATTTATTTATAAAACAGTTATTCCACGTAATGTTAGATTAGCGGAGGCTCCAAGCTTTGGTCTACCTATTAATCTTTATGACAGTAGATCCTCTGGGGCACAGGGTTATCGAGACCTGGCAGATGAAGTGATTAAGAATAAATTGTTTCAATAAATAAGACTTTTTACTATGTAGCATATGGATATACAGTCGATATTATGTAAACCAATTATATTTGCTACAGAATTATACACACAAGGAGGAAAATCATGGCACCTAAAAAGAAAGCCTTAGGCAACGGTCTAGGAAGCTTAATGCCTATAGACAACACAGAGCCAGCTGGGAAGACCAGTAGTACAAAAGCTTCTGATACAGCAGCTACTAAAACCGTAATAAAGGAAGTAATTAAGGAAGTAGTTAAGCCGGTTGAGCAAACTATAAATATAAATGTTATTGAGCCAAATAAAAGTCAGCCAAGAAAGACATTTGACCCTGATGCATTAGAGGAGCTTTCAGCTTCTATTAAGCAGTACGGCATTATACAACCTCTTGTTGTTGCAAAGCACAAGGATTACTATGAGCTGATTGCCGGTGAGAGACGTTGGAGAGCAGCTAAGATGGCAGGGCTTAAGGAAGTACCGGTAGTTATCAAGGACTACACTCCACAGGAGATTGTAGAGATTGCTCTTATAGAGAATATTCAGAGACAGGATCTTAACCCTATTGAAGAGGCTATGGCTTATCAGCGTCTTATTGAGGAGTTTAGCTTAACCCAGGACGAGGTTGCAGAAAAGGTTTCAAAGAGTAGACCTGCAGTAAGTAATTCTCTCAGATTACTTAAGCTTACTAAGAAGGTTCAGCAGATGCTTATTGATGATATGCTTACTATGGGACATGTAAGAGCACTTATTTCCATAGATGATGAGGAGCTTCAGTATGATACTGCTTTATACATTTTCGATAAGAGACTTAGCGTTAGAGAAACTGAAAGCTATGTCAAAAAGCTTCTCACTGCCCCAAAGACTCCTAAGATAGAGAAGGATACAAAAACAGATTATTCCTTCCTATATAAGGAGATAGAGGAGCGAATTAAAAGCAGCCTAGGAACTAAGGCAACTATCAAGGCTAAAAACAAGAATAAGGGTAAGATAGAAATCGAATACTATTCCGAGGATGACTTAGATAGAATTACCCAGCTATTATTAAATGCAAAATAAAGTGAGGAACCTTTTATGAAGACGGAAAATGAAATAGCTAAAATCACCGTTCTTGGAATGAAGATTGAAACTATTACTACTATACTTGCTATACTTGTAATTCTTCTCATCCTTATGATGATATTTACCATTCACAAGATGAATATAATTACAAGAAAATACAAGGCTCTTATGAGCGGTAAGAAGGGAGCCGACCTAGAAAAGGTTATTAGGTACCGCTTCAAGGAGATGGACAAGGTTAAGGCAAACGCCAAGAGAGTAACCAGAGAACACAAGGAGATAAAGGCACATCTATCAAGCTGCGTAAGCAAAACTGCACTTGTAAAATACGATGCATTTGAGCAGATGTCAGGTAAGCTTAGCTTTGTAATTGCTCTGTTAAATGACCAGCATACAGGTATTGTACTTAATGCCATGCACTCTAGAGAAGGTTGCTTTACCTATGCCAAGGAAATAATTAAGGGTGAATCCTACATTCCACTTTCTGAGGAGGAAAAGGAGGCTCTTGAAAAAGCTAAGACTGTTGAGGAGGAAATCAACGGACTTAACACAGACACTGAAGATGATATTAATTTTGATGTATATGAATAAAGGAGAAGATTATGTTAGACATTAAATTTGTACGAGAGAATCCAGACATAGTTAAGGAGAATATCAAGAAGAAATTTCAGGACGCCAAGCTTCCTCTTGTTGATGAGGTAATTGAGCTTGACAAGCAGGCAAGAGCTTTACAGCAGGAAGCTGATGAGCTTCGTGCTAGCAAGAATAAAATCGCTAAGCAGATTGGTGCACTTATGGCACAGGGCAAGAAGGACGAGGCAGAGGTTGTTAAGCAGGAGGTTGCTAAGAATGCAGCTCGTCTTGCTGAGCTTGAAAGCTTAGAGCCTGTTGTTAAGGAAGAATTAAAGCAGAAGATGATGGTTATTCCTAACATCATCGACGATTCTGTACCTATAGGTAAGAATGATGAAGAGAATGTTGAGCTTGAAAAGTTTGGCGAGCCAGTTGTTCCTGAATTCGAGGTTCCTTACCACACTGAGATTATGTCTAAGTTTAACGGTATCGATCTTGAGAGTGCAGGTAAGGTTGCAGGAAATGGTTTCTACTACCTTATGGGTGATATAGCAAGACTTCACTCTGCAATCATTTCTTACGCTAGAGACTTTATGATTGATAGAGGCTTTACTTACTGTATTCCTCCTTTCATGATTAGATCAAATGTTGTTACAGGAGTTATGAGCTTTGCTGAGATGGATGCTATGATGTACAAGATTGAGGGTGAGGATCTTTATCTTATCGGTACAAGTGAGCATTCCATGATTGGTAAGTTTATCGATACATTAAATCCAGAGGAATCTCTTCCTCAGACACTTACAAGCTACTCTCCTTGCTTTAGAAAGGAAAAGGGAGCTCACGGTATTGAGGAAAGAGGCGTTTATAGAATTCATCAGTTTGAGAAGCAGGAGATGATCGTTGTATGTAAGCCAGAGGAGAGTATGGATTGGTTCCACAAGCTTTGGAAGAATACAGTTGATTTATTCCGTTCTATGGATATTCCTGTTAGAACTATCGAGTGCTGTTCAGGAGACCTTGCAGACCTTAAGGTTAAGTCATATGATGTTGAGGCTTGGTCACCTCGTCAGAAGAAGTACTTTGAGGTTGGTAGCTGCTCAAACCTTGGTGATGCTCAGGCTCGTCGTCTTGGCATTAAGGTTAAGGCTGCTGATGGAACAAAGTATTTTGCTCATACCTTAAATAACACAGTTGTTGCACCACCACGTATGCTTATTGCATTCCTTGAGAATAATTTAAATGAGGACGGCAGTGTAAATATACCTGAGGTTCTTCGTCCATACATGGGTGGAAAGGATGTTATCAAATAATAATTTGACCCAAAGGATCTAAGGAGATAATTTTATGCATTCATATTTAAGAGCCATTGGCTTTAGCGAAATAAAAACCAGAAAACTTCTGGAAAATATATATGTGTCATCTCTGAGGAATCCTAACCGTAAGATGATAACCACCACAGGTATTGACACCTCTCTTATCCAATTTGAAAAGGATTTTGGAGAAAAGATGGGACTTACCCTGGTTGGTGAATATGACATCAATGGTTCTCTTTCCATAGAGCATTATTTTCCTTATATTAAGGGAGATGAATTTATGGAATTTGAGAATATTTCCATAGAAAAGCAGACAGACAAGGAATCCTATGCCGGAGTTTGTGAGGATATAAGACTTGGTATGACCCTCATATTCTATGTGCTTAATATCTCTGATTATGCAAAGTCCAAATGGCTTAATTATTCCAATAGAAATCTATGTAGAGTAAAGCTTTCAGGACTTTCCACAGGAGGAACTGTACTTCTTGGAGTTATGCAGGATGAAAGCTCAAGGGCTATCCAGGACAAGCTAAAAAGAAGACGAAATAATCTCTTGGCTGAAGCCAAGAATGGCAACACAGAGGCCATCGAAAGTCTTACACTTGAGGAAATGGATACCTACGCTACACTGTCTGGAAGAATTCATTATGAGGATATTCTTTCTATAGTTGATACCAGCTTTATGCCTTGTGGTGTGGAATGTGACCATTATATGATTACTGCTCATATTTTAAAGGTGACTAAGATAACCAACTCCTACACTAAGGAGCTTGTCTACAATCTGTCCCTTAACTGTAATGACATATATTTAAATGTAGCCATCAATGCAAAGGATCTACAGGGTGAGCCTTTAGTTGGCCGTCGCTTTAGAGGTGAAATCTGGCTGCAGGGACATGTGCAGATATAAATTTACACTAAGCTAGTATTTACATTTCATGAATTATATTTTAAAATAAGTGGGTGTCCTAAGTAGACACTCACATATGTTTCCGTAGCTCAGCAGGATAGAGCAACCGCCTCCTAAGCGGTAGGTCGGGCGTTCGAATCGCCTCGGGAACGCTAATGATGAAAAGGACAAGGATTCTACTTATTGGCCGGCCTAGCTATAGATATAAATGACGGGCTGTGCAAGATGAACTTCTTGGCCGACCTGCCTAGGGATTCAGCTTCGCTGACACTTAAAACGGTCAGCGACCCTGAACCCTGTCGCGGTCGGAGCATAGTTTATTGGCACAGCCCTTTTTATACATCCCTATGACAGCCGGGAATAAAGTTTACAGACCTTGTCCTTTTCTTGTGGGACGCTTAACCTTAGAGCGACAAGGCGGTGCTGACTACTATTTATAGCTTTCTACAAAGGACGAGGCAGTAACATATATTCCGGCCGCGACAGTGGTCGGGACTAAGCTGACCATTTCATGTGTCAGCGTGGACCGACCCTAGGCAGGCCGGCCAAGAAAGTATATACCTCGTCCTTTGCCAGCAAGAGCCATTAACCTTGAAAGGAGCCACTATGACAACTCTAAATAACGAGAAAATATATATCATCGGACACAAAAATCCTGACACCGACTCCATTTGCTCTGCCATAAGCTATGCTTATCTTAAGAATAAGCTTACTGGCAAAAACTATGTTCCTATGCGTGCAGGGGACACGAACGAGGAGACTGAGTATGTTTTAAATTATTTTAATTTTCCAACTCCAGAACTAGTGGAAAATGTATACACTCAGGTTAAGGATGTGGAGTATAGACACTTAGACGGTGTATCTGGTGAGATATCAATTAAGAAGGCTTGGGAGATTTTAAGTGGTACTCACTGTACTACTCTTCCTTCTGTGGATGAACACCAAAATCTTGTTGGTCTTATAACAGTTAAGGATATTGCCATGACCTATATGGAGGTTTATGACAATGAGATTATCGCCACTGCAAAAACTCCTTACCAGAACATTTTAGATACTCTCAATGCAAAGCTTGTAGTAGGTGATCCAAAGGATCAGGTTGTTACAGGTAAGGTTTTAATTGCTGCAGCAAATCCTGATATGATGGAGAACTACATTGAGAAAAATGATATTGTAATCCTTGGCAATCGCTACGAGTCTCAGCTTTGTGCCATAGAGATGGAAGCTCAATGTATTATAATCTGTGATGACGCAGATGTGTCAAAGACTATAACCAAACTGGCTCAGGAGAAGGGCTGTTCTATAATAATTACACCTTATGACCCTTATACTGTATCCAGACTTATAAACCAGAGTATTCCTATCAGGCACTTTATGAAGAAGAATAATCTCATAACATTTTCTAATGAGGACTACATCAATGATATAAGAAATGTTATGGCAAGCAAGCGTCATCAGTACTATCCTGTTCTTGATGATAATGAAAAATATATGGGACTTATCTCCCAGCGAAACTATTTGAATGCTAATCCAAAGAAGGTAATATTAGTAGACCACAATGAGCGTTCTCAAACTGTTGATGGTATTGAAGATGTTAATCTTCTTGAGATTATCGACCATCACAGAATCGGTGGTCTGCAAACCATGAACCCTGTATATTTTAGAAATCAGCCTCTTGGATGTACGGCAACCATAATATACGAGATGTTTACCGAAACCGGTATAGATATTCCAAAGGATATAGCAGGATTGCTTTGCTCTGCCATAATATCTGATACCTTAATGTTTAGATCACCAACCTGCACTGAAAAAGATAAGGCAGTGTGTGAATGCTTAGCAGAAATTGCAGGTGTAGAAATTGAAAAATACGGTGTAGCTATGTTTAATGCGGGAAGTAAGCTGAAGCATAAGTCTGTGGATGAAATTTTCCACCAGGATTACAAGATTTTCTCCACTGATGACTTAAAATTTGGTATCGGACAAATCACTTCCTTTAACAATGATATTTTAAATAGTCTTAAGCCTAAGCTTTTAGAGCATATGGAACAGGAGATTAAAGCAAATGGCATGGATATGCTTTTCTTTATGCTTACCAATATATTTACTGAGGACACAGAACTTTTGTATGTGGGCAATCAGGCAGAAAGTCTTCTTGTAAAGGCCTTTGACAAGGATGAGGTAAGTGGTGGAAGTGTTATACTTGAGGATGTTGTTTCACGTAAGAAGCAGGTTATCCCTAGTATTATGAACGCATTTCATCAAGTATAAAATCCGCTATCCCATTAACAAAGTTTTATGATTGTACTACATTGAAAAAGCATTTTACCTATGATACAATTAAGAGTAGGTATGAAATACACTAATAAGGAGGAATTTCATGAAGGGTAAATCGCAAACAACGCTTACAATTAGTGCAGTTGCATTTGTAGCAGCACTGCTAATTGATTTATATTTAATAATAGCTTATCCATCTAATATAGAGCTTATAATAGCAGTATCACTTATTGTAATTGTAGATACTTACTTCTTAGTAGATGGAATTCTTGCAAAGATAGATGATATTGCAACTATAGCCATTGACAAGCAGAATGAGCTTACCAAGGTTGAAAAGGGTATTTACTCTGTTGCTAAAAGAGAAGAGATTGCCAGAGCTCAGAGTATGTCAGCTATTCTTGATATGATGGATGACATGAAGACTGAGAATGCTAAGCTATATCAGGAGATGATTGATCAGGACAAGCTTATGTCTAAGCTTATGATTAAGAAGGATGGCGACAACGCTACTAAGATTGTTAATAGCAACGAGCGTCTTGCAGTTCTTATTGCACAGACTGCAACTGCTAATGCCAAATCACAGAATGAAGCTATTGAGATTCTCAATGATATATGCAAGGAATTAGAAGAGAGAAATGGTAACCTTAATAGCGACTACTCACGCCTAAGAGTAATGAAATCAAAAGCAGAATAAATATAAGGATAAATAATATGAACTACATAGTTTTCGATCTTGAATGGAATCAAAGCTATGGAGGATTTACAGAAAATCCCCGTATGCCCTTTGAGATAATCGAGATTGGTGCAGTTAAGCTGGATTCAAAATTTAATATTATAGATAGCTTTTCCCAACTGGTTAGGCCTAAGCTATATAAGAAGCTTCAGCCACATATCAGAAGCATTCTTAACTATGACGAGAAGGACTTAAGGAACGGAAAGCCATTTGATATGGTATGCAGAGACTTCATAAAATGGTGTGGCACTGATGACTACATATTTTGCACCTGGGGTCCTATGGATTTAAGCTATCTTCAGAATAATATGGACTACTATTATATGAAGCCACTTCCTACTCCCCTTAAGTTCTATAATGTTCAGCAGATATACACAGATCTTAAGGAAAAGGACGGTAGCATTGTTAAGCTGGAAAAGGCAGTTACAAATCTATCCATAGACATAGACAGACCATTTCACTCAGCAGTGAATGACGCTTTCTACACAGCTTTGGTACTAGCCAAGATACATCCTAAAGATTTGGCAGACCGATATAGCTACGATGTATATAATAATCCTAAAGCTAAGGAAGACGAAATAATATCCTACCACAAGCACTATATGGAGCATATCTCCAGAGAATTTGATGACAAGAAGGATATCATGATGGATAAAGAGCTTGTTACCATGCGTTGCTACAAATGTGGTAAGAAGGCTGCCAAAAGGATTAAGTGGTTTACCCATACACCTAATACATATATTAGCGTATGCAAATGCTGGTACCACGGACTTATGATTAGTAAGATTAAGATAAAGCAGAATAAGAACTTCAAATATTTTGCTATTAAAACTGTTCTTCCTACAGACAAGCTTGGTTTGGAAAATATCAAACAAAGACAAGAGGAGCTTAGACTTAGAAGACAACAGAAGCGTCATAAAAATGATGACACAGATTCAAATGAAATTAACACAAAGGAATAATTTTTGATTTAATTAGAGTTCAACATTTCGTATAGAGCACCATTAGCTCAAAGTAAAACAGCCCCTTTTTTAAAGGGGCTGTTTGCTTGCTGTCCCGGCTTTTCTAGGATAAGCCTTAGGTGTAGCTTTTATCTTCTTTATAAATACAAAGCTTCTTCCTATATCTGAATCAGGAAGAGTTAGCTTTTCTACCTTTTCTAATTTACCACCAAGAATTGATATAGCCTTTTTACCTGCATCCAATTCTTCATCCACAGTTAAAGTCTTATATGGAATAAGGTATCCTCCTTCCTTTACAAAAGGAAGTGTGTACTCTGCAAGAACTGACATATTAGCCACGGCTCTTGAAACTACTAAGTCGTAGCTTTCTCTCATATTCTTATTACGACCACCTTCTTCAGCTCTGCCGTGAATAGCTTCGCAGCTACCTATACCACCTGACTTTGCTGAAGCAGTTGCACCATCTAACTTAAGCTCATCTATAACACTCTGAAGGAACTTAATTCTCTTATTAAGGGAATCAAATAAGGTAACATTTAAGCTTGGAAATGCTATCTTAAGAGGAATTCCCGGAAAGCCTGCACCTGTACCAACATCTATAACCTTAAGAGATTTATCCTTAATATCATAATAGCCGGCCAAAGCAACACTATCCATAAAATGCTTAAGAATGACCTCGTCTCTCTCAGTTATGGCTGTAAGATTCATAACCTTATTAGTCTCTATTAACATGTCATAGTAGGTTTCAAATTGCTGAAGCTGTGTCTCAGAGAGGGGTGCTCCTGTCAGTTGTTCAACATATCTATTTAATCTTTCCATTGTTTTGCTCCTAGTTCTTAGCTGTCAGGTATATCATTAAAACTGACACATCTGCAGGGGATACACCTGATATTCTAGATGCCTGACCTAGGGATGCAGGTCTTACCTGATTAAGCTTTTGTCTGGCTTCCTTACGAAGATTTGATACATCATCATAATTAATGTCTGCAGGAATCAACCTTTTCTCCATCTTCTTAAAGTGTTCAACCTGCTGCTTTTGTCTGGTTATATATCCCTCATACTTAATGTCTATATTTATCTGTTCAATTACCTCTGACGAAAGTGGTCCAACTGCTTCTCTGTCTGGGTCAAGCTCAGCTAAAGCTTCGTAATCAAGCTCCGGTCTTCTTATTAGCTCAGCAAGTGAGGCAGCAGTTTTAAGTGGTGTTGAGTTATGTGCTTCTAAGAATTCCTGTACCTTCTTGTTAGCTCCCACCATAATCTCTGACACTCTTTCTATCTCAGCATTAATCTGATTTCTCTTAGTACAAAATGCTTCATATCTCTCATCATCTATAAGACCAATTTCATGTCCTATATCTGTAAGACGAAGGTCTGCATTATCCTGTCTTAAAAGCAATCTATACTCAGCTCTTGAGGTCATCATTCTGTAAGGCTCAAAGGTTTCCTTAGTAACAAGATCATCTATAAGAACACCTATATAGCCCTGTGATCTGTCAAGAATAATTGGCTCCTTACCTTGAAGCTTTCTAGCTGCATTAATACCTGCCATAAGTCCCTGGGCAGCAGCCTCCTCGTAGCCAGAGCTACCGTTAAGCTGACCTGCTGAAAAAAGACCTTCAAAGCTTTTAAACTCTAAGGATGCATCAAGATTAACTGCATTGATACAATCGTACTCGATAGCATAAGCATTTCTAATAATAGTAACATTTTCAAGTCCCGGAACTGTTCTTATCATGGCATACTGAACATCCTCCGGAAGAGATGATGACATACCACCCATATACATCTCATTGGTGAATTCACCCTCAGGCTCAATGAAGAGCTGATGGCGATTCTTATCCGGAAACTTCATAACCTTATCCTCTATGGAAGGACAATATCTAGGACCAGTGCCCTCGATAAAACCAGAGAATAATGGAGAACGGTCTATGTTATCCTTGATAATCTTATGAGTTTCCTCGTTGGTATAAGTAAGCCAACAGGATATCTGGTCCCTCTTAATATCTTCTTCAGTATTGGTAAATGAGAATGGAACAATTCTCTCATCTCCCTTTTGCTCCTCCATCTTGGAGAAATCTATAGTCTTCTTATCAAGTCTAGCTGGAGTTCCTGTCTTAAATCTTCTAATAAATATTCCTGCATCACTCATAGAGTCAGACAAACCATTTGCCGCCTGAAGACCATTAGGTCCTGTGTGATTAACCACATCTCCATAGATACATCTAGCCTTAAGGTAGGTTCCTGTACAAAGAACAACTGCCTTAGCAAGGTAGGTTGCTCCGGAGAAGGTTTTTACACCTTTGATTATTTTCTTAGTTTCGGAAGTAGTCTGGGAATTATCATCTTTATCATTAGATAAATCAACTACAACCTCTTCATACAAAAGCTCAGTAACCTCAGCCTGTCTTAGAGTAAGGTTATCAGTATTCTGAAGAGTAAGTCTCATGTGCTTGGTATACTCCACCTTGTCCGCCTGGGCACGAAGAGAATGAACTGCAGGTCCCTTAGATACATTTAGCATCTTAGACTGTATATAAGTCTTATCAATATTCTTACCCATCTCACCACCTAAGGCGTCAATCTCTCTAACTAAGTGACCCTTGGAGCTACCACCGATATTTGGATTACAAGGCATGAGGGCAACACTGTCCATACTAATAGTAAATAAAATTGTCTTAAATCCAAGTCTTGCTGCAGCAAGTGCCGCCTCACAGCCAGCATGTCCTGCACCAACAACCACGATATCATATTCTTCCTGAATGTATGAATTAACTGCCATAGCCATGTTCCTTTCTTAAAATCACTAAACTCTATTTTATCAAATAATCTACTAGTTGCAACAAAAATAATAAATGTTATAATAAAAAATACGGTTTTTTATTTATAAAAATCATATTTTTAATATTATATTTTAGGTATTTTTAAAGGAGCCATTATGAAAGACACAATCGCAGCCATTGCCACAGGTATGGGCAATTCTGGCATTGGAATAATTAGAATAAGTGGAGATGAAGCACTTGCTATAGCAGACAAGCTTTTCATCCCTAAGAATAAATCTAAATCCATAGCTTCTATGGAAACCTACACCGCAGCCTATGGTGTAATAAGCTATGAGGGAGAAATCTACGACGAAGCCATAGCTTTAGTTATGCGTGCTCCAGGAACCTACACTGCTGAGGATGTGGTGGAGCTTGACTGTCATGGTGGAATAACTGTACTTAAAAGAATCTTTGATTTGATTGTAAAACTTGGCGCAAGGCCTGCTGAACCAGGAGAATTTACTAAGCGTGCCTTCTTAAATGGTCGTATAGATATGTCTCAGGCAGAGTCAGTTATGGACCTAATTCATGCAAAGAATGACATGGCTGCCAAGTCCTCACTTAAACAGCTTTCCGGTGAATTAACTAAGATTATAAGAGACATGAGAGAAAAGCTTTTATATAACATTGCCTACATTGAATCAGCTCTTGATGACCCTGAAAATTACTCTTTGGATGACTTTCCACAGCAATTGGAGACTACTGTGGATAACATGTTGATAACTGTGGAAAAGCTAGTAAAATCAAGCTCTAACGGCCGTCTTATCAAGGAGGGTATAAGAACTGCCATAGTAGGCCGTCCAAATGCCGGAAAATCCTCTGTATTAAACATGCTTTTGGGTGAAGAAAGAGCCATAGTTACAGACATTGAGGGTACCACCAGAGACACCCTTGAAGAATATATCAATATAGATGGTATTACACTAAATATAGTAGATACAGCTGGAATCCGTACTACATCTGATACTGTAGAAAAAATTGGAGTAGACAAGGCAATAGCCTCTATCGATGATGCGGACCTTATCCTTTATATCGTTGATGGAACCACAAACTTAGATGAAAACGATTTCAATATAATGAACAAAATTAAGGACAAAAAATCTATAACCTTAATCAATAAAAATGATTTAGAAACTATTGTGGATAAAGTGTTGATAACTAACGCCATTAACACCAAAATCCTTGAAATATCAGCAAAAGAGGGAACCGGCAAAGAAAACCTTCACACCCTCCTTAAAGAGATGTTTTTCAACAACGAACTAAACTACAACGACGAAATATACATCACAAATATGCGACACAAGTCCCTTTTACTGGAAGCTAAAGAAAGCCTTACCAAAGTCCTTGAAAGCATCCAACTTATGATGGGAGAAGACTTCCTTACCATAGACCTGATGGCAGCCTACGCTTCCCTTGGTAAAATCATCGGCGAAGAGCTTGAGGATGACTTAGTAAACAAAATCTTCGCTGAATTTTGTATGGGTAAGTAACATATTGTCAAGCGCAATTCGTGCCACAAGACCAATTGTATACTCTTAATAATAAAATGGCCGCAGGCCATAGTGAAAGATGTCCCGGTACATATCAAAAATTATGTGCCGGGATAAATTAATTATAATTTATAACAAGATACCTCAGCTAACGATAGCATCAAGGATTAGATTTTCTAGGTCTGACTTTAATACACAGGGGGCACGCTGGCATGGGTGCCAGCGTAGCTTTCACGTACATGGATGTGCGATTGAAAGCGGCCCCCGTCCGTCTTAAAAAACTTTACTCAGACCTTAGAAAATCAATCCGAAGAGTGCGTGTTAGATGAGGTATTTTGTTATAACTAGGAAAAAAAAACCGGCACATAATTTATGTACCGGTTTGACAACTTTCACTCGCCTAGTTCTTCTTAAGATATACAACAACCTTACGATATGGCTCCTCGCCCTCACTTCTTGTTGCTACATACTTATCATTCTGAAGAGATGAATGAATAATTCTTCTCTCATATGGATTCATTGGCTCTAATGTAAAGGATCTTCTAGTTCTCTTAACCTTAAATGCAATATTTCTTGCAAGATTTTCAAGAGTATCCTTTCTTCTCTGGCGATAATTCTCAGTATCAAGCTTTACTCTAATATAAGATTCACTCTTCTTGTTAACAAACAAGCTGATAAGATACTGAAGAGCATCTAAGGTCTGTCCACGCTTACCAATTAAGATTCCCATATCAGGACCAGAAACATCAATATTCATTACTGCCTCATCCTTATCGTAATCTATAGTAACTGTTGACTCAACCTCCATAGCCTTGAAAAGATTATCAAGATAAGTCTTAATTTCATCAAGGAAGGAATCCTTCTTCTTAGCCTTAATTATAGCTGGCTTTGCACCGATTCCTAAGAATCCTGATGTACCCTTATCTACAACCTCATAATCTAATTCAGCACTAGCTACTCCTAACTCCATAGAAGCATTTGTAAGAGCCTCTTCAACTGTTTTAGCTTTGAACTCTTTAAATTCCACTAGTTCTTTCCTCCGTTATTATCGTTAAATTTTTGAAGTGCATTTGCCTTTGCAGCAAGACTGCCTTCTCTGTATTTAACTCCACTACTCTGTGTCTTCATAGTTGATGAAGAATAATTCTTCAAATTAGAATTTGAAATATTTGTTCTTGAAGTATTGCTTTCCTGTGACTGCTGACCGTAAGCTGCCTCCTGCATTTTTTCTGCCCAAGACTTCTTACCTGAAGCTTTACGCTTCTCAAGCTTCTTAGCTGCTTTCTCCTTAGATTTCTCAACAATCTTTTCTATATCAGCATGCTCATAGTAGAAATAAATTGTTTTAGAAGTTATAAAGCTAAGTAATGAACCAGTTGCCCAGTATAAACCAACACCGGCTGGAACATTAACAGTAACGAAGAATGACATAATTGGCATAAAGTTCATCATAGTCTTCATTGACTTCATAGTTGCCTCTGTCTGTGGATCTCCATTACTCTGCATAGGAGTTGCATGCATACTTAAGTACTGGAATACAAGTGATAATATAGGAATAATAAATGCTGCTGTTAAAGCAAAGCCTGGTGCTGTAGCAAGATTAATGCCTCCAATAAAGCTATATACATCATTAATTTGATTTAAATTAGCATTGATAGCATCTACAACTGCACCATTATTACCTAATAAATCCTTATAAGCATCCCAAGAACTATTATCAAACTTTGCAAGTACATCAATTATAGTGTTGGTATTACTATTATTCATATTAATAACCTGTAATGCTCCAACCTCTTCCTTGTACTTTGCAAGCTCCTCGTAAGCTTTACTATCACTTTTAATTGCATTTGCTATAGGTAAATATAAATCCTTAACCTTATTAACATATGCAGGTATGTTCTGAATAACATTATAGAGTGCAAAAAAGATTGGCATCTGAATAATTGCTGAAAGACATCCACCTGTAAGGCTTACACCATACTTGTCCTGAAGCTCTCTAACCTCAGCCTGCTGCTTCAGCATAGATTCCTGATCCTTCTTGTTTCTATATTTCTTGTTAATTTTGTTCATCTCCGGCTGGATATAATTCATAACCTTAGATGATCTTCTTTGCTTGAACATTGATGGTATCATACACAAACGAACTGCAACAGTAAATACTATAATAGATAAACCAATACTTACTATTCCCAGATTGCTTGATAACTCATAGATAGCATTAAGCAATAATCCAAGCAGTTTAGAAATGGGACCCATAATTAGTCCACTTTCTTGAGTTAAAAACATATTTTCCTCCAAAATAATTATGGTACAGGATCATAACCACCCTCAGAAAATGGATTACATCTAAGTATTCTCCACACTGTTAGTGCAGTACCCTTAAAAAATCCATACTTTTCGTAGGCCTCTAAAGCATACTGAGAACAGGTTGGATAAAACTTACACACTCCATGTCTCTTTAATGGCGAAATATATCTTCTATAAAACTTAATTAATCCAATACAAACCTTTTTCATATTATTCTTTAAATAAATTCTACTCATTCTCAAGGATATGATGAAGCTTAGCTAAATGTAAAAATGCACTCTCAATCTCCTTATAGGACTTATCCTTTGCACTTACTCTAGCAACTATAACCATATCATAGCCTGACATAATTTTGTGTTTGTTAAGTCTATAGCTTTCTCTAATAAGTCTTGTTATACGATGCCTGACCACGCTATTACCAACTTTTTTACTAACAGAGATTCCAATTCTACTGCAACCCAAGTTGTTGGCACTTAAGTACATCACTAAATATCTATTGGCAAACGATTCTTTTTGGTTATACACCTTGCCGAACTCTCTGTTATTTTTAAGTGTAACAATGTTTCTCATACTATTCTCCACTTAAATCTTTGCTTTCCTCAAACACTGGAAAACAAAAGGTCACAAGCTAGATGTGACCTACGCTGATAATTTCTTTCTACCCTTAGCTCTTCTTGCAGCTAAAACCTTTCTGCCGTTAGCAGTGCTCATTCTCTTTCTGAAACCATGAACCTTAGATCTCTGTCTCTTCTTTGGCTGGAATGTCATCTTCATAATAGGCATCCTCCTTCTCTTAATATTAATGTCCTTAATTTTAAGGACACCAGCACACATTATATTTAAAAAACCCTTATAAGTCAAGCTATTTATGCCCTTTTTTGGGTATAATTATCCACATTTTTTAATAATTTACCATAATGAATTAACATAATGTTATCCACAAAATGTTATTAACTTGTGGATAAGTTGTGTTTTTGATGTTGTTATCCACATAAAATAACCAATTTTCAAGGTTTTCCACATATAAAAAAAATGTTGATAAAAATTTCTTTTTATCATTTTAATTAACATAAAATTTTATTAAATCTTTATCTTAAGTTAACCTATATTACCCTTAAAAAAATTCTGTTTCTTCTATATAAATAGATACATTAATTAACCTATTTTTATTGAAAAAAATTCATTTTTATAATATAATTACTCTTAGGTATGCGCTTGTATTTTTTAAAGCGATTTGGAGGCATTTATAATGAAAAAATTAATTGAAAGCAAGTGGGATGAGATTCTTTCACTTCTTGAAGCTCAATATGATATTTCTAATGTACTTATTACCACCTTTATAAGACCTCTTGAAATCTTTGAGGTTAAGGATAATACAGTATATTTTTATGTTAATGAAAAACAGGGAGAGAATGCTGTCAAATTTATTCATAAGAAGGAAATTGACTTATTTTTGTTGTCCTCTATTAGAGAAGCCTTAAATATTATTGATTTGGATATAGTTATTGATGAAAAGAAAAACTTCTCAAAGGAAGAGGATGAGGCTAATGCTGTTAAGCAGTCTGAATCATACCAGAATGCAATTATAAGAAGTAATCTTAATCCGAAATACACTTTTGAGAATTTCATAGTTGGAGATAGTAATAGACATGCTCATGCAACCTGCCTTGCAGTTGCGGACATGCCTGCTCAGGATAATTTTAATCCTCTTTTCCTATACGGTAATTCAGGACTTGGCAAGACTCATCTTATGCAGTCTATAGCTCATTATATTTTACAGAATGATGACAAGGCTAATGTAGTTTTTGTTACCTCTGAAAAATTTACTAACGAAATTATTGATGCAATTTATAATCATACTACTAACGAGTTTAGAGAAAAGTATCGTAATGTAGATGTTCTACTTATAGATGATGTTCAATTTATAGAGAAAAAAGAAAGTACTCAGATGGAGTTCTTTAATACCTTTAACACTCTATATGATAATAAAAAACAGATAATTCTTTCATCAGATAGACCTCCTAAGGATATTAAGAATCTTGATGCCAGAATTATATCCAGATTTGCCAGTGGTTTACCTATAGATATCCATGAACCGGATTACGAAACCCGTATGGCAATTCTTAAGAATAAAGCTAAGCGAGAAAATCTTAAGGATATTCCCGAGGATGTCTACATCTATATAGCAGAGAATGTTACTAACAATATTAGAGAGCTTGAAGGTGCCCTTAATAAGATATCCTTATATTCTAAGCTTATGAATGAAAAGGTTACCTTAGAGACAGCAAAGGATTCACTTAAGGACCTTATTAATAAGGATGCTAATATTAAGATTACTCCTGAAAGAATTGTTGCTGTTGTCTGTGAGCATATGAATATCTCTGAGAACGACATTAAGTCCAAGAAGAGAAGTCAGGATATTGCCACTGCAAGACAGATTATTATGTATTTACTTAGAAAATATACTCTTCTATCTCTGAAATCAGTAGGAAATACAGTTGGTGGGCGAGACCACACAACAGTTATGAACGGCTGTAAGAGAGTCGAAGAAAAATATAATAATGAAGAAAGCTTTAAGAACACAATAGATACCATTATCAAAAAGCTTAATCCTTCATAAATTGTTGATTAAATGTCTTTAAGCTGTGGTTAGATGTTGATTTATATGTTGATAATTTAAAACTTTAATTTTTAAAGCATTTTTATACTTTAAGTTATCCATATTTTTACCACATCCAAACCTTAAGTTAAAGACAAGGTTATCAGCTTATCAAACCTTTATATTTAAAGGGGTTGAGGCACTTAACTTAAAATCCACACCCCCTATTACTATTACTACTAATTAATTATTTATATTTATTATTTAAAATGATCTATTTTCACTGTGGAAAGGAGTTATTAACATCATGAAAATAAAATGTTCAAGATCAAGCTTACTTAAATCACTTAATATTGTATCTAAGGCAGTTTCTACTAAAACAACTATGCCTATACTTGAATGTATACTTATAGATGTATATGCTGACCGTATTAAGCTTGTAGCTAATAATTTGGAATTGGGTATTGAGACAACTCTTGAGGGAGATGTTTTAGAGATAGGTAAAATAGCAGTTGAGGCTAAGGATTTTACTGAATATATAAAGAAGCTTCCAGATAGTGAAATATTACTTGAATCTACACCAGATACAAAGCTTAATATAAAATGTGAAAGATCAGCTCTTGAATTTAAGGCTTGTAAGCCAGGAGATGAATTTACAGAGCTTCCTGAGATAGAGAGAGTTAAGAGTATAACAGTATCACAGTTTACTCTTAAGCAGGTTATTAATCAGACTATTTTCTCTATATCAGATAATGAGAATAATAAGCTTATGACAGGTGAGCTTTTCGAGGTTAAGGATGGAAAGCTTACTGTAGTATCTCTTGATGGTCACAGAATTTCTATGAGAAATATAGAGCTTTCAGGTAATCCTGATAATGTTAAGGTTGTAGTTCCTGGAAAAACCTTAAATGATGTTTCAAGAATATTATCCGGTGGAGTTGATGATATGGTAAATATTTACTTCACTGATAGAAATATATTGTTTGAGTTTGATGATACAGTTGTGGTTTCAAGATTACTTGAGGGTGAGTATTTTAAGATTATCCAGATGCTTTCTATAGATCATAAGATAAGCGTTAAGGTTAATAACAAGGAATTATTAAGTACACTTGATAGAGCATCTATATTTATCAGAGAATCTGATAAGAAGCCTATTGTTATTAGCATTAAGGATGATAATAATATGTATTTTAAGGTTAACAGCCAGAATGGTAATATGGATGAAACCTTAGAGATAGATAAGAAGGGTGATGATATAATTATCGGTTTTAACCCTAGATTTTTAATGGATGTTTTAAGAGTTGTAGATGATGAAGAAATTTATATGTATATGAGAGATGCTAAATCACCTTGTATAATTAAGGACGAGACAGAATCCTATGTATATGTAATTCTTCCAGTAAATATTAATGCCAGCGCATATTAATTAGGAGGCTTATTATGCATATTTTGAAGCTTCGTGATGGAGAAGAATTTATAAAGCTTGGTCAGGCACTAAAGGCTTGTGGTCTTGCTGATTCAGGTATAGATGCCAAGGAATTTATACAGCAGGGACTTGTTCTAGTAGATGGTGAAGTTGAAACCAGAAGAGGAAGAAAGCTTTACGATGGAGCTCATGTTGAATTTGATGGTGAGTCCATAAGTATTCAGGGTTAAATTATGATTATTAATTCTTTAGCACTTAATAATTATAGAAATTATTTAAGTGAAGAAATTAGCTTTTCAGATGGTATAAACATTTTATATGGAGACAATGCTCAGGGTAAAACCAATATATTAGAAGCCATATATATGCTTGCCACTACAAAATCACATAGAACCAGCAAGGATAAAGAGATAATTAATTTTAATTGTGATGAGGGTCATATAAAGGCACAAATTAATAAAAGAGAAATTAATTATAGAATAGATATGCACCTTAAAAGAAATAAATCAAAGGGTGTAGCTATAGATAGAGTTCCAGTAAAGAAAACCTCTCAGCTTATGGGAATGGTTAATGTAATATTATTCTCCCCAGAGGACTTGGATATTATTAAGGATGGTCCTTCAGAGAGAAGAAGATTTGTAGATATGGAGCTATGTCAGCTTAATAAAATATATTACAGTAATCTTAGTAGCTATAATAAGATTCTTAATCAGAGAAATAATCTTCTTAAGAATATTTATTATGATAAATCTCAGATGGATATGTTGGATGTTTGGGATGCACAGCTGGTAGATTATGGTATAAAAATTATAAAAGACAGGAATAATTTTATTAATAAGATTAATGAGATTATCCTTGATATACATAAAAGGCTTACTTCTGATAAGGAGCTTATAAAGGTTGTATATGACATGAATGTAACTGAGGAGGATTTTGCTAAGGAGCTTATTCTTAAGAGGGAAATAGACCTTAGATACCAAAGTACTCAGGTTGGACCTCACAGGGACGATGTATCATTTTTTATTAATGATATGGATGTAAAGACCTATGGATCTCAGGGACAGCAGCGAACAGCTGCACTTTCACTTAAGCTTTCAGAGATAGAGCTGGTGAAGGAAATTGTAGGTGATAATCCCATATTACTGTTAGATGATGTAATGTCAGAGCTTGATACTTCAAGAAGAGATGCATTACTATCATCCATTAATGATATCCAGACTATCATTACATGTACAGGATATGATGATTTTATAAAAGAAAGACTAACTATAGATAGAGTTTATCAGGTTAGTAAGGGGACAGTACAGCAGGATTGCTGTAGCCTAAAGGAGGATATAAATGGGCAGTAATGAACAATCAAACTATGGTGCCGACCAAATCCAAATCCTTGAGGGATTAGAGGCGGTACGAAAGAGACCGGGTATGTATATAGGTAGTACATCTACCAGAGGCTTACATCACCTGGTATACGAAATTGTTGATAATGCAGTAGATGAGGCGTTGGCTGGATTCTGTGATAACATTGATATTACTATTAATGCAGATAATTCAGTAACAGTTGTGGATAACGGTAGAGGTATTCCTACAGGTATTCATGAGAAGGCTGGAATTCCAGCTGTTGAGGTTGTATTTACAATACTTCATGCAGGTGGTAAGTTCGGCGGCGGGGGATACAAGGTTTCCGGTGGTCTCCACGGTGTTGGTGCTTCTGTTGTTAACGCACTTTCTAATTGGCTTGAGGTAGAAATCTCAAGAGATGGAAAGGTATATAGACAGCGTTATGAGAGAGGAAATGTTATCTATAAGCTTAAAGAGGTTGGTAAGACTGATAAGACAGGTACCAAGGTAACATTTATGCCAGATGATACAATCTTCGATGATGTAATCTTTGATTATGATACACTTAGAAGAAGATTTAGAGAGATGGCATTCCTTACTAAGGGTCTTAAAATCAATATTGAAGATAAGAGAGAGGGTAAGGAAAAGAGTGCAACCTTCCACTATGAGGGTGGTATTAAGGAATTTATCGAATATCTTAATAAGCACAAAAATACTCTCTATGATAAGGTTATATATTGCGATGGATATAAGGATGATATCTATGTTGAGGTAGCACTTCAGCATAATGATTCATTTAATGAGAATACCCAGAGCTTTGTTAATAATATTACTACTCCTGAGGGTGGTATGCATCTTACAGGCTTTAGGTCTGCTCTTACAAAGGTTTGTAATGATTATGCAAGAGCTAATAAGCTTCTTAAGGACAAGGAAGAAAATCTTTCCGGTGATGACCTAAGAGAGGGTCTTGCATGTATAGTAAGTATTAAGATTCCTGATCCACAGTTTGAGGGTCAGACTAAGCAGAAGCTTGGTAATGCAGAGGCTAGAACTGCAGTTGAGGGTATTGTTTTTGAAAAGCTTACTTATTTCCTAGAGCAGAATCCTCAGGTTGCTAAGGCAGTTATTAACAAGGCAGTACTTGCACAAAGAGCCCGTATGGCAGCCCGTAAGGCGAGAGATGTGGCAAGAAAGACATCCTTAGAGTCTAGCTGGGCACTTCCGGGAAAGCTTGCTGATTGTTCTAACAAGGATCCATTAAAGTCTGAAATATATATCGTAGAGGGAGATTCTGCGGGTGGTTCAGCTAAAACAGCCAGAGATAGAGCTACACAGGCTATACTTCCTCTTAGAGGTAAAATCCTTAATGTAGAGAAGGCTCGTGTTGATAAAATTCTTGGAAATGAAGAAATTAAGGCGATGATAACTGCCTTTGGTACAGGTATTAGAGAAAACTTTGATATAGAGAAGCGTAGATATGATAAGATAATTATTATGACAGATGCGGATGTAGATGGTGCTCACATCGCTACACTTATGCTTACCTTCTTCTTTAGATTTATGCCTGACCTTATAAGACAGGGTCATGTATATCTTGCACAGCCACCACTTTATAAGCTTGAGAAGAATAAAAAGATTTGGTATGCTTATAGTGATGCAGAGCTTTCTAAGATATTAGATGAGGTTGGTAGAGACCAAAACAATAAGATTCAGCGTTATAAGGGTCTTGGAGAGATGGATGCTGAGCAGCTTTGGGATACAACTATGGATCCTGAGAAGAGAGTTCTTCTTAGAGTATGTATAGATGAGGAAAGCGAGTCAGAGTTAGATATTACCTTTGATACTCTTATGGGTGAAAAGGTTGAGCCAAGACGTGAATTTATAGAGGCAAATGCCAAGTTCGTTAAGAATCTTGACATTTAATGGGAGGTAAATGATGGACGATAATAATATTTTTGATAAAATCCAGGAAGTGGATTTGAAAAAGACCATGGAAGAGTCATATATTGACTATGCCATGAGTGTTATCGCGGCTCGTGCTCTCCCTGATGTAAGAGACGGCCTTAAGCCGGTACAAAGAAGAATACTTCACGCTATGGTGGAGCTTTCAAATTATCCAGACAAGCCACACAGAAAGTGTGCCCGTATCGTCGGTGATACAATGGGTAAATACCATCCACATGGAGATAGTTCAATCTATGAGGCTATGGTAAAGCTTGCTCAGGAGTGGAATACAAGATATCAGCTTATCGATGGACATGGAAACTTTGGTTCTGTGGACGGTGATGGAGCTGCGGCTATGCGATACACAGAAGCAAGACTTTCCAAGATTTCTCTGGAAATGATTGCTGATATTAACAAGGATACTGTAGATTTTGTACCTAACTTTGATGAGACAGAGAAGGAGCCTATCGTACTCCCAAGTAGATATCCTAACCTGCTTGTAAATGGTACTTCAGGTATAGCCGTTGGTATGGCTACAAATATTCCACCTCATAACCTTAGAGAGGTTATAAATGGTGTTGTTAAGATTATTGATAATCAGATAGAGGAAGACAGAGAAACTGATATAGAGGAGCTTATGGAGATTATCCAGGGTCCTGACTTCCCTACAGGTGCTCAGATACTTGGTACTTCAGGTATTAATGAGGCATATAGAACAGGTAGAGGTAAGATTAAGGTAAGAGCTATATCTGAGATTGAGCCTATGAGTGGTGGAAAGCAGAGAATCGTTGTAACAGAGCTTCCATACATGGTTAATAAGGCTAGACTTATTCAGAAGATTGCTGAGCTTGTTAAGGAGAAGAAGATTGATGGTATTACAGACCTTAGAGATGAGTCATCTCGTGAGGGTATGAGAATTGTAATCGAGCTTAGAAAGGATTGCAATGCAAATATCATTTTGAATCAGCTCTACAAGCATACTCAGATGCAGGATACATTTGGTGTAATTATGCTTGCACTTGTTAATCAGGAGCCAAAGGTACTTAACCTTCTTGAGATGCTTACACATTATTTGAAGCATCAGGAGGAGGTAGTTACTAGAAGAACTAAGTATGAGCTTGATAAGGCAGAGAAGAGAGCTCATATCTTAGAGGGATTACTTATAGCTCTTGACCACATTGACGAGGTTATTAAGATAATCAGAGCTTCAAAGTCTGTTGCAGATGCTAAGCTTAAGCTGATGGAGACATTTGGTCTTACAGATGCTCAGGCTGAAGCTATCGTAGATATGAAGCTTAGAGCTCTCACAGGCTTGGAGAGAGAAAAGCTTGAGAATGAGTATAAGGAGCTTATGGTTAAGATTGCTGAGTTACGCGCAATTCTTGCTGATAGAAAGAAGCTTCTTGGAGTTATCAAGGAGGAGATTCTTATTATTGCCACTAAGTTTGGCGATGACAGAAGAACTTCTATTGGTATAGATATGGATGATGATATCTCTGTTGAGGATCTTATTAAGAAGGAGAATATCGTTATTGCTATGACTAAGCTTGGTTATGTTAAGCGTATGTCTATCAATAACTTTAAGAGCCAGCACAGAGGTGGTAAGGGCATAAAGGGTATGCAGACCATAGAGGATGATTTCATAGAGGATCTCTTCATGACTACTACCCACCATTACATTATGTTCTTTACTAACCAGGGTAGAGTATACAGACTTAAGGCTTATGAGATTCCAGAGTCAAGCAGAACTGCAAGAGGTACAGCTATTGTTAACCTTCTTCAGCTTATGCCTGATGAGAAGATTACAGCTGTTATACCAATCTTAAAGTACAATGAGGGTAGATATCTCTTCATGGCTACTAAGAACGGTATTGTTAAGAAGACTAAGATTACAGAATATGCAAATGTTAGAAAGTCTGGTCTTGCAGCTATTACTCTTAAGGAAAATGATGAGCTTATCGAGGTTAAGTCAACTAACAATAAGAAGGATATTATTCTTATTACTAAGCAGGGTATGTGTATCCGCTTCAACGAGAAGGATGTAAGATGCACAGGTAGAACATCTATGGGTGTTATCGGTATGAATGTTGCTGATGGTGATGAAATCGTTGGTATGCAGATGGATACTCAGGGTGATTCAGTGCTTATAGTATCTGAGAATGGTTTAGGTAAGAGAACACTTATCGATGAATTTACTCCACAGAGACGTGGTGGCAAGGGAGTTAAGTGTTACAAGATTACTGATAAGTCTGGTCCTGTAATTGGCTTTAAGGCTGTAAATGATGATAATGAGATAATGATTATTACTAATCAGGGAATTGTAATCAGACTTCTCTGTAAGGATATATCAACTCTTGGCAGAATCACTACCGGCGTTAAGCTTATCAATATGGATATTGCAAATGATATTACAGTTGCAAGTATCGCTAAGGTAAGACAGAAGTCTGCAGATGAGTCAGAGTCACTTACTGCCCTAGAGCAGGAGATGGAGGCTCAGGACAATGAAGAGGGAGATGTAGAGGATGTTGTAGAGGGTGAAGCTGATACAACAGAAGATACAGATTCTAAGGAAGACTAAAAAACATTTAATTAACATTTTACATTTTATGCTTCGGGGCTTATAATATAAGCTCCGAGACATAAATAAATGAGGTAATTAATATGGGAGATACATTAATAGACGGTCTTGAGGGACTAAGTAAAATTGAAGGATTATCAGATGTACTTTTTGATGCTATATATTGGCTGGCAGTAATATTTGTCATTCTTGTTGTAGCTTACTTTTTTGTGTCACTAAGTATATTTGTGAACAAGGCGAAGAATGGAACCCTTGGTGAAAAAGATGATGACTACTTAGATGACTAGATGGTGAAGGTTGGATTCCCGGTGCATAAGTTTATGTGCTGGGAATTTTTTGTTTGCGTTTGGATAAGGGGAGCGTTCAAGGTTTATCGCCGGCCTGCCTAGGGATAAAGTTTCGCTGACACTTAAGACGGTCAGCTCCACTTTACCCTGTCGCGGCCGTATTTGACTTTGTGTGCGCTATACCCTTATCCAAACTTATAATTTATATATTAGGCACATAAACTTATGCATCGGGTCAACCTTCACATCGCCTTCGGCGATTATAGTCTATGGTAAGTAGTCATAAATTTTAGGAGATGTGGATGAATTTAATGGATTATGTAATTACATTGAAAATAGGAATATATGTTTGACATATAACAAAAGAGATGTTAGTATAATAATATAAAGGGCGTTACCGTTGAAGGTTTGCCTGATTAAAATTTGTAGTTAAAATAACTAGCCAATATTCGCAGGTTTTGGCTAGTTATTTCTTTGTCTTAGAATCATGCTGCCCATGCATGTAACCAAGACTGTAAAAGGTTGCACAAAGTGCAGTTACAGCTATAAGGTCACTTATAGTTAGCATAAGCAATCACCCCTTTCCATAGGAAATCCCCCAAGAGATAATCTATGTAATCAGAGCTATGAACTCTCTGCAAAAAGCAAACCGCCAAACACACGCCAATGTGTGGTAGCACCCTAGGCTATGAGCCTAAATAAATTATAACAAACATATGTTCTAAATACAAGTGTAAATAATAATATAATTAGTGTATATAAAAAACATAAGCTATTGAAATATTAACATCTCAGAAACAATTGAACAACAAAATGACAACATTTCCCCTTTATAATGCGAAGCATAGCAGGGAACAAAAGGTTCTTAATAATAATATTATCATTACTAAGTATGAAGAGACGGTAAAATAGAGATAATTGTATGAAGGCTGCAGGTAACTGTAGCCTTTTTGTAATATAAGCACCCATTAGATACTTGTTTTTCCAACGGATAAGTTGCATAATAGAACCATGAATGTTTAGATACAATAGGTATAATATATTAGGAAAGGTAATTAGCAAGGCTATAATTTTGGTTGATAAAATGAGAGTAATACATACAGATATTATAATAGAAACAGTTAAGGAAATGTGCATATCTGCAAATCTTTATCTTGCTCCTGATATGGAAGAGAGATTAAGACATGCAGCTGAAGAAGAGGATGGTGTCCTTGGAAAGCAGATTATGAATCAGCTTATAGAAAATATGGAAATTGCTGCAGAGGATAAGATTCCTATATGCCAAGACACAGGCATGGCAGTTTTCTTCGTCAATGTGGGACAGGATTTACACATAGAGGGAATGAACCTTACTGATGCTATCAATGAGGGTGTGAGGCAGGGATATACAGAGGGCTATCTTAGGAAGTCAGTAGTGGCAGATCCTCTTATTCGTGAGAATACCAAGGATAATACACCGGCTATTATTCACTATGATATAGTACCTGGAGATAAGCTTACCATTACCATAGCTCCTAAGGGCTTTGGAAGTGAGAATATGAGTAGAGTATTTATGCTTAAGCCGTCAGATGGTGAGGAAGGTGTAAAGGCAGCAGTTTTAGAGGCAGTAAGGGATGCGGGACCTAATGCCTGTCCGCCTATGGTAGTTGGAGTGGGACTTGGAGGAGATTTCGAGCTGGCTGCCAAGCTTGCCAAGAAGGCTCTTACCAGAGATGTAAATTCACATTCAGACAAGGAGCACATTGCAAGAATTGAAAGAGAGCTACTGGATAAGGTAAATGCCACAGGCATCGGACCAGGAGGTCTGGGAGGTAAGACTACAGCTCTTGCAGTTAATATAGAAACCTATGCAACACATATAGCAGGTATGCCTCTTGCGGTAAATATGTGCTGTCATGTAAATAGACATGTAACTAGGGATATATAGTTTTTGCCATATATAGGTAAAAGATACAAAGGGGGAATTCACATGGGAAAAATTAAGAATTTTATTGAGGAACAAAAGACTGATTTACGAACATTGCTATACAATTATACATTTACGATAATTGCAATAGCTATACTATCTATAGTATTATGCATAGACTTTGAGATAGATAAACAAACAGATTATATCCAAAACATAGAGTTTTGTTTAGCTGTGTTTGCAGCGGGAGCATTTTTCATAGAGACCTTCTTTATAGATAAAAATCAGGAAAAAAATTGGGGAAGACTGATAGTTTATTATATTGTAAATGCTATACTTGCTGTACTTTGGACCATAGTAGCTTATTATACAGATGATATTGCAGATGTATTTAATAATCAAGACCTGGTTTATTTAAATATTGCAAAGATTTTCGCTGTGTATATAGCAGGATTACTAGTAGTCACATTATACAAGCTGGTAAAGCTAAGCGGTTTAAAGCTGGATACATATTTTGCCAGAGCAATCTTTGGACTGCTTAAGATGTGGGGACTTTTCTTTGTACTTTACCTTGCCATATGTATGCTGCTTTCTATATTTGAAGCCTTAATTATGGATATTGATTATTGGGATATATTAGATAATATAACAGTACTTTTAGTAGGCTTTGTCTGTTTCCCATATAGTCTTCTTATGATTACTGATACCAAGGAAGAAAACTCAAAATTCACTAAGGGACTAATTAATGTTGCCTTGATGCCTGCCACTATAATTGCATTTTTAATTGTTTACTTGTACATAATTAAGATTCTTGTTAGCTGGGATATGCCTTCAAATGAGGTATTTGATATTTGCTTAAATGTATTTGTATTAGGTGGACCAGTGTGGTTTATGAGCTACGGCTTCATTAGGGAGAAGGCTTCAAGCAGAGGTGAAGAGCTTAGTCTTTACGGTAAGCTTGTAAAGAATATGAAATATGCCTACATACCACTTATTATTCTGGAGATTATTTCCATAGGAATTAGAATTGCCAGTTATGGTCTTACCACACAGAGATATCTTGCTATGGTGGCAATTACTTTCCAGATTGTTTATGTATTTTGGGATCTGATTGGAAAGCTTGCTAAAAGAGAGCTTAAGGATGAAGGTCTTCTTATAGCTGCCCTTGGAATATTTGTGTTTACACTGCTTTGTCCAGGACTTAATATGAATAAGTTACCTGCCCAAATTCAGATAGGTAGATTTGAGGAGGCACTTGAGGATGAGGATTATATCACTGCAAAAGGAATATACACCTACTTAAAGTTTGATGACTATGGTTGGTTGTACTTAGATTCAGAATACACTAAGGAAGAGTTAGATGCCTTAGAGCTTAAATTTTACGATTATGTAAAAGAGGATGAAGAGTATAATTATGAAAAATATATTAGTGCATATGTTCCTTACGAAAAAACAGGTGATGGTCTTGAAATAGCAGGCTACACTCATTTTTACACATTTTATTTTAATGGCGGATATGATAAAGTTTATTCTGATGAAGAGCTTAAAGCAATTACTATCAGCTCTGGAACATATGGCGAAATTGAGGTGGCAAATGTAGATATATCAGGTATAGTGTATACTACTATAGAAAAATATGAAAATAAGGATGTAGATTATCGCGATATGGAGTATCAATACATTAAGCTAAGTAATAACTGCTGTGTGATTATAGAAAGTGTAGATTTTAAATACAACTCATATAATAAAGAGATTACTAACCTTAGCTTTAAAGGTTACATTCTTACTAATGAGGGAGGACATAATGGACAGTAAAAGAGTGATAAATGTTCCATTTAAAAGGGAACAGGTAAGAGAGCTTAAAAGTGGAGACTATGTGTATCTTACAGGAACACTTTATAGTGCCAGAGATGCAGCCCACAAGCGAATTTTCGACAGTATTATACAAGCTGGAAATGATAATATGAGTGGTAAGGAGCTTTTTGATAAGGACATTCTTCCCCTTGATATAACAGATAACATTTTCTACTATTTGGGACCTACACCTGCCAGGGATGGTCAGGTTATAGGCTCTGCAGGACCTACTACCAGCTCTAGAATGGATAAATATACCCCCCTTCTTCTTAGCAAGGGTTTAGCAGGTATGATAGGCAAGGGCAAGAGAAGCAAGGAGGTTATAGATGCTATAGTTGCCAACAAGGCAGTGTACTTTGCTGCAGTGGGAGGAGCTGGAGCCCTTCTTTCAAAGTGCATCAAAAAGTCAGAGGTTATAGCGTATGATGATTTGGGAACTGAGGCCATCAGAAGGATGGAGGTGGAGGATTTCCCCGTTATTGTTGTTATAGATAGTATGGGAAATAATCTCTACGAAACTGCAGTGGAGGAATACAATAGTTCAAAAGTCCCACGATAAATGAGTATTATTTCCTTAATATAGAGCATAAGGAATTTAAATGGTTTTTATAAAGCAGTAATATTAGATTAACTTGCAGACAATGCGATTATGACATGAAGGAGATATTATTATGGATGAAGAAAAGAAAGAAAAACCAAAAAAACAGAAAAAGGTAAAGGTTGTCTACGATGTAGACGGAAAGATGAAGAAGAAAAAGAAAAGTGGAGAATCAGGACTTAGCACATATAATGTAATAGCTCTTGTTATCCTAGTTGTGCTAGAGGCGCTATTCTATTACTTCATTACACCGGCTATAAATATCCACACAACAGGATTTTGGGTGTGGTTGGCCATGACGGTAGGTGGACTACTGATATGCACCTTAGATTTTAAGGCACCTAATTTAAAGGTTAGTCATGTAAAGAATAAATCTGAGGGAACAACAAAGGCTACAAAGTGGTTTGTCATTGCCCTTGGATTATGTATCGTTGTTCCAATAATCGGTGGTATTGCGTCATCAGCTATATTTAGAGCATCTACATATGCCTCTATTATTGAAATTGAAGATGGGGATTTTGCCACTGATATTGTACCAAGTGAAAATATTAACGATATAGCACTTATGGACACTGACAGTGCAAGAATTATCGGAGAGAGAGCCATCGGTTCACTTTCAGATGTTGTCAGTCAATATGAAGTAAGTGACAGTTATACAACCTTCGACTATAACGGTAAGCCTATGAAGGTTGCAACTCTTGAGTATGCTGGATTTTTCAAGTGGGTTAATAACAGGGACGCAGGTATTCCGGGATATGTTCTTGTAGATCCGGTTAAGAACGAGGCAAAGTATGTTAAGCTGGAGAAGCCTATTAAGTATACATCATCAGGCTGCTTCGGGGATAATTTGCAGAGAAAGGTTCAGATGTCTTATCCAACCTACGAGTTTAACGGATTCTATCTGGAATTAGATAACGAAGGAAATCCATATTATATCTGTCCTGTTTTACAGCCAAATGCAGGTCTTTTTGGTGCTAAGGATGTAAAGGGTGTTGTTATATTTGATCCATGTACAGGAGACAGTGAGTACCTTGAGATAGGTCAGATTCCTGTGTGGGTAGACAGAGTATACGATGGAGATTTAGCCTGTCAAAAGTATAACTGGTACGGTAATTTGTCAGGTGGCTTCCTTAACAGTATCATCGGTAATAAGGGCTGTAAGGTGACAACTGATGACTATGGCTACAAAGTTATGAATGGTGATGTTTGGGTTTATACTGGTGTAACAAGTGTAAATGGTGACCAGTCAAATATCGGATTTGTTATGATGAATTCAAGAACTGGAGAGAGTAAGTATTATTCTATCGCTGGAGCAGAGGAACACTCAGCTATGGAGTCTGCAGAGGGTCAGGTTCAGAACCTGGGCTATGAGGCATCCTTCCCATCTCTTATTAATATCGATGGAGTACCAACCTACATTATGGTGCTTAAGGATAATGCAGGTTTAGTTAAGATGTATGCTATGGTAAATGTTGAAAAGTACAACATTGTTGCCACAGGCACAACTCAGCGAGAGGCCCTTGCAAGCTATCGTAAGCTTATGGTGGAAAATGGAATTCTTTCTAACGAGGTAGTTATATCTGACGAGACACCTAGTAAGGAGATTACCGTTAAGGAAATCAGATATATAAATGTGGAGGGTGAAACCTTGGTATACATCACTGCAAAGGATGGTTCGGTTTACAAGCAGAATTTTGCAGAGAACGAAAGTCTGATTTTCATAGAACCAGAGATGAAAATAAAGGTTTATTACAACGAGACCGAGTCAGGAATCAATGAGCTTGTGTCCTATGAATAAATAAAAATAAGATGTCCTATCATTAACTTGATAGGACATTTTTTATGTATAGGTGTGAATAAAAATTATACTATCAGCATATTATAAATGTGGAGATACCCATTGACAAATAGGATTATATTTGATAATATGTTAAGGCGTGTTAGCGCAAAACTAAATATCACCAGATACATTGGTAGGTTGTTTAGGCATTTGGAGATGTACTCAAGTGGCTGAAGAGGCGCCCCTGCTAAGGGTGTAGGTCGTTTGCGCGGCGCGAGGGTTCAAATCCCTCCATCTCCGTTTGTTGTAGATTTTAAGTGGAAAATAATGGTTGACTTATGAACCAGTTTCACATATAATCTACTTTGCTGGCTGGTAGTCAGTATATATATTCCTCCTTAGCTCAGTCGGTAGAGCACCTGACTGTTAATCAGGGCGTCGTTGGTTCAAGTCCAACAGGGGGAGCTTAAGGCGCGATCGCCAAGTGGTAAGGCCCCGGTCTGCAACACCGTTATCGCCGGTTCAAATCCGGCTCGCGCCTCTTAAATGCTCGAGATTAGATTCTCGAGCTTTTTTTGTACGCGTTACTCTGAGATGAGGTTGTCGGCATGGCTCAAAGTAACAAAAACTCCATTTATCGCTTTTTCTCTACCACTTATCGGTTTAAATCCACCAAGAGTTTTCTTTGTGTTATAATTTTCCATTATGATTTGAAAAGGAGAATTAATATGAAGAAGAAATTAAGCTTAATACTTCTTGGTATGTGCTTAGCACTTGGCTTAGTGGCTTGTGGCAAGGATAATAATGATAGTGACAAGACTAAGGAAGACAAGAAGGAAAAGGTAACAACCGAGGCTACAGTGGAGGATAAAAAGGAAAGTGACAAGGATACTGAAGCTACAGAAGAGGTAGTAGAGGATACAACTGAGGCCACCACAGAGGCAGAGATTGTGGAAATAGTGGACGCAGTTCCAGAGGGTCCTGCAGAGGCAAACTTTGGCCCTGATAATGTGGGCTTTTATATGCAGGGGGTAGAGTTTGTACTTCCTATGGCATATAGCGAGTTCTACGAAAAGGTAACAGCTATGGGCTGGGAGATATCAGAGGATGGTGTAAAAAAAGGTTATAATGGAGATTATAAGACAGCTAAAATAGAATTTGTTCGAGCTGTAGAGGGTCAGGAGGAGCTTGAGTGGTTTGATATAGAGGTTATTAACAGCGCAGACACAGCTTCATATGTAGACATAGAAGATCCTAATATACAGGTTGTAGAATTTCAAATTAGTATAGATGCTGGAAGTGTTGACATTTTCGATCCTGAAGCAGGCACATATATTCGTAATTTTAACACGGAGTTTTATATTACCAAGGATATTGGTCTTGGAAGAAATATAAGAAATGCTTATGCAGCATGGGGTGGTTCATACGCAGAGTACTATGGTGATTTTATTTGGACCACTGGAACCGAGCAGGATGCCAGAAATGGAATGGGAACAGCCCCATACATATGCTTATATAGTGTAAAAGTAAGAGATGATTCTACTTTATATTTGGAGCTCCTTGAGCATTACGGTGAATGTGAGGATGTAATTGATTTTATTGATTTACGAAACAATCCATTTGTAGAAGAATAAATGTAAATAGACGGAGCTGTGCCAAGAAACTACAATCCGACCCTAGGCAGGTCGGCTAGTAAGGTTATTTATGCACAGCTCCTTTTCTATGTATTTCTCCACTCACAAAACAATTCGACAAGTGGTACGAAATATCCGATGAATGGCTTTTATTTTAACGGTTAAATGTAGTATTATTATAAGAGCGAAATTCTACCTACGGAGAAGAAATATGAACCTTAGCTTTTCAATATGTGATGATAATTTAGAGCACATAGCGGAAATTAATAATACCATTCATCAGCTTTCTGGTAATCATAATATTAAGGTGGATTCCTATACCACCGCCAGTGAGCTTTTAGAAAGCTTAGAGAAAGCAAAGTCTTGTAAAGAGGCTTTGCCTAATTTTGTTTTAGTTGATATAGAGCTTCCTGATATAGATGGTATAGAGCTTGGCAAGAAGATAAAGGAGCTTTACCCAGAGCTATGTCTTGTGTTTATAACCTCTTATGTGGAGTACGCAGTAAAGGGCTATGAGGCTAAGGCTGACAGGTATTTGCTTAAGCCTATAAAGCTTGAAGATATAGAGAGTCTGGTTAATGATTTCTCTAAGGAGCAGACCAAGGTTAAGCGCCTAATCCTTAAGGATAAGGAAAAGGAACTCTTGATTTATGTTAAGGATATAATGTATATTAGTGCAGAGGATAAATATACTGTGCTTTATACGGATGGTAATCGCTTCTTTGACTATAAGAGTCTAAATGATTACGAAAGCCTTCTTGCAGATTACGGATTTTATCGTATTCATAGAAAATACATTATCAATATGTATCACCACAAGAGCTTAAGCAAGGGCTTTGTTACTCTAAGCAATGACATAGTTTTGCCTATCAGCCGACGAAAGGAAGTTCAGTATAGAGAGAAACTACTTAAGATGTTGGAGAAGGATTTGCTATGATTAATTTCATTTTAACAATACTAATAATGCTGGTAAATGTTTCAGCGGTGCTGAATGTTTTATTGATTCTAAAAGTGTTCTTTGGATCAGCTCTTAAGCTGACTAACAGAGCGCTTTTTTCTGTTGGAGTGTTATATCTACTGGTGAATGTGGGTATAGGCTTTGTACCGGGAATGACAAATTATACATTTGTGGTAGTGTTCCTGTTTATGGTGATTTCCATATTTGCTCTTTCGCAGGAAAGGCGTATAAGAAATTGCTTTTTGGCTATCCCTGCGGCTCTTATGTATGTGCAGTGGAGTAGTGTGTTTAAGCTACTTGAGAGATTAGTGGGCTTGGATAGACTTGTATACCACTATCCGGAAATGGATGTGAGAATATCAACTATTTTGCCAGATTTTATCCTGTTAGCACTTATGATATTAATAATGAATAAGGCAAACAAAGGAATAATGGCCACCAAGCTTACTAAGGGCGAGGGTGTAGTAATTACTATAGTATGTATTATCTATCCGGTGGTTGTGGCATTCTTCGATTATCTGGATGGACAGATTAACCATGTGCTTTTTACACCATTTTGGCTTATAGCTATGATTCTTATAAATGTGGCGGTAATCTATGCAGTAATTCACAGGAAGAAGGCTGGATATTACAAGCAGGTGGCAGGGCAGCAGAAGGAACAGTTCCAGGCGGAGTATGATTATTTTAAGGAATACAAGAAAAGTAACAAGGATCTGATAAAATTCCGTCACGACTTTAATAATCATATGTTGGTTATCAATGGCATGTATGAAAAGGGTCAGTACGATAGGGCAAATGAGTACATCAAAAAGCTGACAGATGCAACAGGTTCCCTTAAAAAAGCCTTTGTTACCGGTAATGAAATTCTTGATATGATACTTAAATCAAAGGCGGGAATTATGGAGGAGAATCACATCAAATTCTCCATGGAGGGTAATCTGTCAACCCTTGATTTTATGGAGGATGTGGATGTCTGTATACTGTTTTCCAATTTGTTGGATAATGCTATAGAGGCGAATATGAATGTTGCTAGGTTGATGAGGTATATTGAGCTATCTGTAAGGATTGTCAATAAGCTGCTTTATATTCAGCTAGATAATCCTTTTGATGATAATTCAAGTAATAAGCCAAACAAAACTAACGGAGATGTTCACGGTATCGGACTTCAGAATGTAAGGGAAATTGTGGAGAAGTATGAGGGGCAGCTTGGCATAGAAAAGGATGATATAACATATTCATCAAAAATGTGTTTTGGAATAAAGTAGCTGATAGTAATGGTGGGAGTAATTTTGTTACTCCCACTTTATTTTTCTTGTTGTACAAATATATTTGTTATATAATAATTGGTAGTAATTATGGTAGAGTAATGCTTAATGAAAAAACAGGTGGAGTATGAACAATAATATGATAGAAGAAATAAAATTTTATACTAAAAGCACCATAGAGCTAAGTGATTTTGAACTGGAAGAGTGTTCAGAGTTATTTAGTACATTTTATGGTAAATATAGTTCAGAATCTACCAGAAGACCTGGTGAACAGGTTAAGCTATCATCAAGCTATTATAAGAGAATGTATTGTAAACCTGGTTTTTTTGTTTCTCTTGCTCGAATTGGCCATAAGCTTGTGGGTCAAGCATTTTATATTCGCAAACATTATGAAAATTATGGTGTTATGACTTGGGTTTTGCAGTTGGTTGTGGATGTGAATTATAGAAGGAAAGGTATAGCTAGTACTCTTTTAAGATCAATATGGGGATTTTCAGATGATTTTGCTTGGGGATTAGCTACCGCTAATCCATGTACAGTAAAAACATTAGAGAGTGCTACATTTAGAAAGTGCGAGCCTAGCGTGATAAGGAGCAATTTGAATGCAGTAAAAACAATTGGAGAGGACACTGGCTTTGTTAGTCCTGATAGTTATGCTGTATTTGATGAGTATTCACAGGTTAATACAGGTTTTTTTGTGGACAATTCAGAGTTTGAAATTAACGATGATACTTGTGATAAATATTTGGGAAAACTGAAGTCAGGATATGAGTGGTTGGCATTCACATTTCAAAGTCAAAATATACAGATAGATAAGTATAAAAAGCATTTTGAAGACTTAGTGAGCTTTTCTGAAAATATTTTAAAAGAAGCTTATAGTAGGATGGATATTATGAGTCATCCATGGACAAAGGGCACTGATAATGAGGTATCATTTATTACTAAATTTTGCAATCAGGGAAGTATCTTAGATTTAGGATGTGGTGTAGGACGTCACAGCATAAAGTTGGCTGAAGCAGGTTATGAGGTTTGTGGAGTTGATTTTTCTAATAAACATATTAGTTTTGCAAATAAGGAAATAGGCAAATTAGAACTTGTAGATAGTTGCAAATTTGTATGTGGGGATGTTCGCTACTATAGAGAAGATAAGAAATATGACAATGTAATTTGTATGTATGATGTTATAGGTTCTTTTCCAGAGGATCAGGATAATGAAAGTATAATTAAGACAGCTTACAATCAGTTAAAGGACAATGGCATTTTTATATTTTCGGTTATGAATATGGAGCTTACAAGCCATATAGTTCCAGAGGAGCAAAAAGCTGATTTGAAGGAAAACCCAGACATTCTTCTTAAGTTAAAACCTAGTCAGATTATGCAAACAACTGGAGATATATTTAATCCAGAGTACTTGGCTATAGATACAAGCACTAATCTTGTATATAGAAAAGAGCAGTTTGTTAATGATAGTGGTCTTTCAGCAGAATATGTAATAAGAGATAGAAGATATACTATGAGTCAGCTTGAAATGCTACTAGAGAAATTTGGATTTGAGGTAATAGAAAAAAGATATGTTCGTGCGGGACACTTTGATGAGTCATTAGCTCCACTAGATGCCCATGCAAAAGAAATATGTATTGTAGTAAGAAAAAAATAATGTAACAGAGGTAACCATGAAAAATATTATTTTAGCATCCCAGTCCCCTAGAAGGAAGGAGCTTTTAGCTCAGGCGGGATTTGAATTTGAGATAATTACATCTGATGTGGATGAAAGAATTACTCATACAAAGCCGAGCCATATTGCAGAGGGCTTGGCCTGTCAGAAGGCAGAGGATGTGTTTAGCAAGGTTATAGAGAAATATGGAGCCGATTGGGCTGAGGACTGTCTGGTTATTGGTGCAGATACCATTGTGGCTATAGAGGATAGGATTCTCGGTAAGCCAAAGGACAGGGTAGATGCTTGTGAAATGATGAAGCTTCTCTCTGGGAAGACTCATCAGGTATATACGGGAGTGAGTGTGGTAACTACTTCACAAGAAGGTGATAGTAATCCATACATATACACCTTTCACGAATGTACCGATGTAACATTTTATGAAATAACAGACGAAGAGATAAATGAGTATCTTGGTGCTGGTGATGAGTGGACAGATAAGGCAGGGGCCTATGGCATTCAGGGCACGGTTGGAGCTAAATTTGTTAAGGAGCTAAAGGGTGACTACAATAATGTAGTTGGTCTTCCTATAGCGAGACTTTATCAGGAATTGAAGTCAATGATGTAAAGTATATTATGTTGTAAATTCTAAAGAGAAGGCTGATAATTATTAGGTATAGCTTATTCAGCGATATGAGAATAGAGAGGTAGTATTATGGAATGGGGTTTTAATGCAGTAAGGGTCAAGGAGCAAAGCAAGAGCTTGTTCCACCTTTGTATCAAGAGAGCCGAGAGCATAGGCTTACATGAGTATATAAAGTCTGATGGTAAGGTTTCCTTAGGGGAGGCTTACCGAATTGATATGAAGAATTTTCTTATATATTTGGGATATGCAGATGGAGGGGTGAGCAAGGAGGAGGTAAAATACCTTAATGAGCTAATGGATCTGCAGATGTATCCGGATATTATATCAGAGTATGCAGATAGGTGGAATCTAAAGGAGATAAGCTTCCTAGATAGACCACCACTTTCTCTTGAGCCATTTGTCAGGTCAAATATTGGTCCGGAGACCGGGGAGATAAGTAACAGCTACTATGATTTGGTGGATCTTTATGTTACCACCTTTAATTATATTGGAAATGATTTTATTGCCTGCAATAAGGAGATTAGTCAGAATGAGATAGAAGCACTCTCTTCTTATACTATGATGCTGGCGGATTACATAGATGAGTATCAAGGTAAGATGAAGGAGTTTAAGCCTACCATTGCCTATAAGCCTGGTAGCAAGATTTCTCAGGAGGAGAAGCCGGATTATGTGTCCTTTGAGGCGGAGGATTTATATAACGGAGATGACAGAGTAATGAACACTGGAAGAAGTGCCAGATATTCATTAAGAGAGGATAATGATGTTTTAGGTACTGACAGAGTTGTTAATAATAATGACAATGTATCCAGAGATATTTCCAGCCATGATAACTTTAAGTTCTCTACTGATGATGACAAGAGATACGAAAAGTCCATGAAGGAGGATAAAAAGTTTAGACTTGCAAATGGAACTGACGAGATAGCAGACCAAAACACAGCAGATGTTTTATCAGATGAAGACAGCATGGAAAAGCTTATGCAGCAGCTTAATGACCTTACAGGTATGGAAAGCGTTAAGCATGAGGTTAATAACCTGGTGAACCTTCTTAAGATATGTCAGATTCGTAAGGCTAAGGGACTTCAGGTTCCACCTACTAATAACCATTTGGTATTCTTGGGTAATCCGGGAACTGGTAAGACTACCGTTGCAAGAATATTGTCTCAGATATACCACGGTCTTGGAATACTTTCTAAGGGTCACTTAGTTGAGGTGGATAGATCTGGTCTTGTGGCAGGCTATATGGGTCAGACAGCGGAGAAGGTTACAGAGGTTATCGAGAAGGCTAAAGGTGGAATTCTATTTATAGATGAGGCATATGCACTTTCTTCAGGAAAGCAGGAGGGTGACTTTGGTCAGGAGGCTATAGATATCCTTAACAAGGCCATGGAGGACAACCGTGATGACCTTATAGTTATTGCAGCAGGCTATCACAATGAGATGCAGGATTTCCTTGATGCAAACCCTGGTCTTCGCTCAAGATTCAATAGAACCATAGAGTTTCCTAACTATAGCGCAGATGATCTAATTGAGATTATGTCTAACAGAGCGAAGAAGCTTGATTATCAAATTGAACCGGAAACCTTAGAATACATAAGAGCTAAATTTAAGCAGTTTCTTATGGTGCCACCAAAGAATTTTGGTAATGCCCGTTCTGTGAGAAATTACTTGGACAATGCTATTAGTAATCAGGCCAACAGATTGGTTAGCAGTCCAAGTCTGGATATAGAGGAGCTTACAACTATAAAGGTTGAGGATGTAGCGAATTTGGTGCTTGCGTAGTAGATAATGTTATAATTTCGAGATGCAGAGTATGAGAAAATATATATGTGAGGGATTGGCTAGCTATCTAGCCCAAGAGCAAACGCCTTGGCATATGCCTGGGCATAAAAGAAAGAATTATATAGATGATTTAAGTGATGAGGCTGACATAGATATGGCAGCCTTTTCGGCATCGTCTAAATCAGTGGATGATGCCAAGGAGTGGTATGATTATATAGAGACGGTGTTGCAGCTAGTTGCATCTATGGATGTTACAGAGCTTCCTGGCACAGACGACTTGCACCATCCGGAGGAGATGATATTAAAGTCTCAACAAGAGCTTGCCAAGGTCTACGGAACTCACTCTAGCTACTATATGGTAAATGGCTCTACAGGTGGAATTCTATCAGCCATAGGAGCTGTGGCTAGAGCAACTGATAATGTTAGTGACAGCAGGAAGTCCTGTGGAAAAAAGAGCATTATCATAGCTAGAAATTGCCATAAATCTGTGTACAATGCTTGCGAATTATTTGGGCTAGAGCCAATATATGCCCAGCCAAGATACCTTGAGCTGGAGTATGAAAATTCGTATATTTTCGGAGATATTAAGCCACAGCAGATAAAGGAACTAGTGGAGTCTAATTCTAATGTGGCAGCAGTTGTAATAACCAGCCCAACCTACGAGGGTGTGGTGTCTGATGTGGCAGGAATTAAGACGGTGCTTCAGCCATATAATATACCACTTATAGTGGACGAGGCTCACGGGGCACATTTGCCATTTATTAAGGAGCTGCCTGCTTCGGCAATTAGCCTAGGTGCTGATATAGTGGTTCAAAGTCTTCATAAAACCTTGCCATCTATGACCCAAACCGCAATTTTGCATGTGAATAATCCAGAGCTTAATGAGGCTGTTAAGAAATATTTATCAGTATTTATGAGCTCCTCACCATCCTATGTGATGCTTTGCTCTATGGAGCTAGCGGTGGCACAGGCTCAGGAGATAAAAAATAGAGATGCGGGCTTTAATGAGTACCTAAATAGCCTTAAGGGCTTTAGGGAGAATATGGCTTCATTAAAGAATATAAAGCTGCTTGGTGAGAGAAAGTCATCAGAGGAAGGTGAATATTTTGGCTATGATGATACCAGAATAGTGCTTTGCTCTAAGGTGGCTGGGGAAACTTTGGCCAAGAGACTTAAAGAGCAGGCAAACATAGAGGTAGAGATGAGTGGTACAAATTATGTGGTATTAATCTCTACATATGTAGATGATTCATGGGATTTTCAGCAGCTTGAAAAAGCGCTAATGAAGTTGGATGAGGAATTGGACCAGGAGGAGAATCTTGTTCAGGAAGAGAATGCATTTTCCAGAGAGGAGTTATATAGACTGGTTGGAACCGTGGCAACAAATAATGTGTATGTATATCCACCGGGAAGCTACATAGTGGCAGCAGGTGAGGAGATTACCGCTGCTGCAGTGGACAAAATATTTGAGCTTAAGACTTCAGGTAAAAGGATAGTTGGATTAAGAGGAGAATAAGATGCAGGCGTATAAAGCTTATAAAGAATTAGATAGTATATCAGAGCTGGAATTATCCTTTTATGAGGAGGTTTCAGAGATTCCTGAGAATGAAGGGGATTTGGAAACCACAGTAAGCTATGTGAAGGATACAAGAGATGGCAAGCTGTACATAAAGAAGGAGATAAAAAACGGAGATAAGTCAGTGTTCCAGGAGCTACTTAGGTACGAGGAAAAAAATGGGAAGAAGCTGGCGGGGGTGCCAAGGATTCTAACCATTACTGATGATAGAAGTACGGTTTACACCATAGAGGAATTTATTAACTGTCCAACTCTTAATATGGTTATGGAGTCTCAGGCTGTTACAGCTGAGGAGCTTACTGCTATATTTAGAGAGGTTTGTATTATATTAGAAAAGCTTCACAAGTCTGCAAATCCAATTACTCACGGAGCTATTGCTGCTAGTAATATATTGGTGGATATGGATGCTGTACGAGGTAAGACAAAGGACCAGAAGGTTTATCTGGTGGATTTTAATAGAGGTGCAAAGCATCTGCTTAGGGCGGATATAAGTCAGGATATGAAGGCTTGCTGTAAAACCTTAAGAGACTGTATGGATACTCTGGTGCTTAAGAGTATAACAGAGTTTGATGGCTCTCTTTGGGAAGGACTTAAGGACATAGCTGAAAATGGTCCTGTAAAATATACCACAGATCGCCAGATGATAGCAGATCTTGGAAGACTTATTGGTAAGAGATCACCTAGGACAGAAAAGCCGAAGAAAAAAAGCTATATGCTACCGGGCTTTAGAACAGGAAAACTGTGGAAGATGGGATTAGCTTCTGTTGCATATGTATTTATGTTTATAATAGCCGGAGCTATAGATGTTGATGCCGGTGGATTTTGGTCACTGTATGAAAAGCTATGTGTATTCGGACTTATGTTTTCATACCCGGCATGGTTTTCTAATTATATGGGAGTAAGAGACAAATACAGCTGGCTTACAGGGAAGAGTATTGTGAAGAAGCTTATAGGACATTTTATAGCGGTGGTTGCAATATTTGGTTTCTGGATGATGATGATTGTGGGACCGGATTTGCTTAATATTTTTTAGTTGGTAAAGTTGTAATAGTAAAAACCATTTCACCCGTGTGGGTGAGATGGTTTTGTTTTAGAAAGAGTATTGGTTATTACGGCTCCACCCATAAAACTACTCCTGAAAAATGTAGTACACTGAAAAAAGTGCGACTAAAAAATGTATTATATCGTTGAAACTGCAACTAAAAAATGTTAATATGCATATAATATCTAGTAAAATCATTACCTTTGGAGGTGATTTCTATGGAAAGAGCAATTATGCCACAGCTGTTAAAATGGAAGAATAAAAAAAATCGAAAGCCTCTTATAATTCGAGGTGCCAGACAGGTTGGTAAGACTTGGATTATGAAGGAATTTGGAAGAGTGCATTTTGAAAATGTTGTGTACATCAATTTTGATAATAATGAAAATATGAAAAATATTTTCGAGATGGATTATGATATTAAAAGAATAGTATCTGCATTGCAGATTGAAGCTGGTTGTAAAATTCAGGCTGATAATACACTTTTAATATTTGATGAGGTGCAGGAGGTTCCTAAGGCCTTGTCCGCTTTAAAATATTTCTATGAAAATGCTCCCGAGTATGCCATAGTTGCAGCTGGTTCATTGCTTGGAGTAGCATTGCATCAGGGAACATCATTTCCAGTAGGGAAGGTAGATTTTCTGTATTTATACCCATTAAGCTATAAGGAATTTTTGATAGCTTGCGGTGAGAATGATCTGGCACAGCTTCTGGAGCAGAGAGATTATGAGCTTATTAATGCATTCTCCTCAAAGTATTCGGATTTGCTTAGAAAATATTATTATATTGGTGGAATGCCGGAAGCGGTACAGACATATTTGGACACAGATGATTTCATAGAGGTTAGGAATGTGCAGTCAAATCTACTAGATTATTATGCAAATGATTTTTCCAAGCATGCACCTAAGGAGGTGGTTCCTAGAATACAGATGGTATGGGACTCTATTCCTATGCAGCTGGCTAAGGAAAATAAGAAATTCTTGTATGGCTCAGTTAGAGAAGGTGCTAGAGCAAAGGATTTTGAGCTGGCTATACAGTGGTTGAAGGATTGTGGATTAATTCATAAATGTCAGCGAATAAAAAAACCAGTTATACCACTTAAATCATATATGGATATGCCGGCTTTCAAAATGTATTTTATTGACGTGGGATTATTAGCTGCGTTAACAAATCTAGATGCCAGGGTATTGTTAGAGAAAAATAAGGTATTTGAAGAATTTAAGGGAGCGCTAACAGAGCAGTTTGTAGCACAGGAGTTAAGTGCTTATGGAGAAGAATTGTACTATTATTCAGCGGAGAATTCTTCAGGTGAGATAGATTTTGTACTTCAAAAGGGAACGAATGTGGTGCCAATAGAAGTAAAAGCAGAAGAAAATTTACAGGCAAAAAGCCTGCGTTGCTTCTGCAACAAATATGATATGGAAAAAGGCGTAAGAAGTTCTATGTCAAATTACAGAGAGCAGGACTGGATGACAAATGTTCCACTATATGCATTAGCAGAGTATGTGAGAGCATTATAACAGCTCCGCACCCATCTCAAAGAGCAGATTGTTGGTATCAAGAACAGTCTGCTTTTTGTTTATAGAGTAAATGAGTATAGAGTCACGCTTATCCTTAGAGTAAAGAGTTCCTTCCTTAGCTATGGAAAGTCCGCGCTGTGTTTCTTCCAGAGTAAGACCCATAGCAAGAGCTAAAGCAATAAGCACAAAGGTGTGGCTGGTAAAAGATGCAGTGGATCAGACCTGGATAGGAGATGACGGTCTTGATGCAACCCTTTCAGCGGGTAAGAAGGTAAAGGGAGCTCTCTACTATGAGATACCTGCAGAAGCTGCAGAGATTACTCTTGAGTATGATGTAAACTTTTATTCAAGTGACAAGATTATATTTATAGTGAAATAAAACCATATATTATAGTGTGTGAAATATGCCAAAAGGGAACCTGTTAAAGCAGGTTCCTTTTTTGTGTTAACAATGAGCCAAGTGGATTCATGCTTGCATGAAAATCCATTTGGCGAATGTCCATCACTGAGCATGGTAAGCAAGAGTCCATGTCTTAGAGTAGGAGCATTTCACTGAATTTCGTAGAAAATACGGAATCAAATTGTGCCAGATATAGAATATGGGTAAGAATATTTTAAGGAGGACGAATCATGAATAATATTAAACACATTTTTGAGCAAAATTTTGTAACCCTAGTTAACAGAGTATGCTATGTAAAGAACAGTGCTCCTGTTCCCACATTTTGCTGGAATAACATGCAACAGGTAGAAGCCATAAAGGCCCCCTATATAGATGTGGTTAAGGATTACATAGCAGATAAGGAAATGGAAGAATTCAGAAAAATAATATTGGTGACGGATGATAATAATATGGCACTTAAAACAGTGGCAGTTATGGCGGGATATGGTTCAGATTATTATAGCTTTGATGAGTTTGAATGGGGAGAGCAGTATCCTGAGTATGATGAGGAGATGGCTTGCTGTGGATCACCGGTGTTAAAGGTTGATTTGGCAAGATACGGGGACAGAGAATGTAAGGATATGAACCTTAGGGTTATGCTTTCAAATGCAAATATGGCCCATCCGCATAGTATATTTTTTAATAATGCTGCAGCATACGGGGATTGGGAGGAGCTAATTAGTTGTATGTCTATTTGCTATACACCTTGTCAGTATATTCAGATATCTCCTAAGCAGCTTAATAGTCCTGAGGTACAAAGACTTATATATGAGCTTGACTTTGAACTACTAATCCTGCCGGAGTTTTCAAAGGATTATTATTTAGATGAGTTTACATTTCTTCTGGATGGTACAGGCTATACCCTTGCTGCTGATTGTAATAAGGAAATGCTTCTTCGAGGACTTATGAGAAAGAGAGGCAATCGTTTTTGTGAAGGTGATGTAGCTGTATTTTTAGCTTTAGGTATTGAGTCTGCTAGAAAAGATGGAAATAGAAGAGAGCTTAAGGTGGAAGATTTTTCTAAGACCCTTACACTAAACAAGCTTAGTGCTTGGGACAGACTTAATAACATGGTTGGTCTTAGTAATATTAAGTCGGTTGTTGAGGAGAGTGCCGCTCTTTTTACAGAGCAGCTGAACAATCCTTTGCTTAAAAGGGGAAAATGCCATATGGTATTCTATGGCAACCCAGGAACGGGTAAGACGACTACAGCCCAAATAATGGCGGAAGTATTTGACGAAAAGGGAGTTGGAAATGGTAGCTTTGTTGTTGCTACAAGAAAGGATTTGGTTGGAAAATATGTAGGACACACTGCTCATCAGGTGGCTAAGTGTTTTGAGAATGCTAGAGGAGGAGTTCTTTTTGTGGATGAGGCTGGATTTCTTCTACATACTAATTCCGGTGGCTATGTGGAGGAGACAGTTAAGGAATTTGTCAGATACATGGAGGAGTATGATGATGTAATAGTGATATTTGCTATGTATCCTAGAGAAGCTAAGGAATTCTTTGAGCTAGACGAGGGCCTTCGTTCAAGAATTACAAGACAGGTGGAGTTTGAGGATTATTCTAGAGAGGAGCTTATGGAGATAGTAGCCAAGATGCTTTTAGATAATGGATATACGATTAAGGAAGGAGCTAAGGCTGTCATTAAAGCTTACATAGAGGAAGCGAAATCCTTAGAACCGGAGAACTTTGGCAATGCCAGAGCCATGCGAAACCTAACAGATGCTATAATAAGTGAGATTAGTCTTAGGAATTATCGTGGTGGAAGAAAAGACAGAAGAGTACTGATATCAGATGTGAAAACTGCAGCATCTAAGCTTAAGGGAATTAGCCCAGAGAAAAAAAGGACTATAGGCTTTGTAATAAATAAAACAGAATAATATCTTGGGTAATGAGAATTTGGTGTTAATATAAAAAGGTGTTGAGGTTTATTTAGGCGCTGAGTATAATTTGAGTATACACAAAATTCGTAAGTATTACGGAGAAAAATGATAGGTGATTTAGTATATGTACAAGCAAGGTAATGTGTGGGTGGTACTGCACATTTCCTTGTATAATTAATAATAATTTGGAGGTAAAACTATGAGAGAAGAAATTTTGGAGAATAAGGCAGATTTGGAGCTAAAGCTCAGAGGACTTATGGATCATTTTACAGGCTTAGACACATTTGTTAGTGAGTATGTAAGTGATGAGGAGGGAAAGCTATCCGAGGCAAAGGTGGATGAACTTATAGGTGAGCTAATAGGGATAATGTACAACCACTGGTATTATCAGTTTGATAATGGAATGTCAGGAGCTAAGAAGGTGTGCTTAGAACAGTTCTTGTATTTGGCTATTATGTCACATAGATATGGGGACAATGTAAGAACCTTTAGAAATATTTTATCCTTGTTGGATGATGATAATTATTCTAACTTATTTGAACTTTATGAGGATGAAATAGATGAGCATAGAAACGGTCCTAGAGGTTTCTTTGGGAAGCTACATGAAAATTATGTGGAGCTTTCAGGACATACCATTCTAGAGGATATGGAGGAGGCTGACAAGGTTATTATAGATGGTGAGCTTGATGTACAAAATACATCCGAGAAATATAGACAGCAACAGGAGTCTATATGTGCAGAGTATTCGGACAGAGGTATAGATCCTATATATCGCCGAGTGGCTACTTATGAAGAGATGATAGGCTACGAGGATGCAGTGCCATGTGATTATATACAAGAAATAAATCCTGAAACAGGCGAATTAAGCTATGTGTCTGTATGGAATAAATTATCGCCTACATTTTTAGAGAGAGCACTGAAGCGATTTGATGCTGAATATGTGGCAGAGGTGGAGAAAAATGAGGCTTCAGCCTTGGCAGAGTGGAAGGAGAGCATAAAAGATCCAGCCAGATTTCTTCAGGCATGCAGAGATTTTAGAAAGCTTTACTTTGTGGTAGGTATTAACAGAAAGGAGCTTGAGGAGACCTTTGTTCGTTTTCTTAATAAGCAGGGTAAGGGTAAGCTTGATAATACAGATAAGGTTGATGAGCTTTATGTAACCCTTGCCAGAGCAAAAAAAATGTCTGACCGTGCGTAGAGCGGGGGTGATAGTATGTTTAAGAAAAACTTCTATGATTGGATAAAGTATGATTTTGCATACAACCAAGAGCTACAGGGAAATGCAAAATCCTTTTTAGCCAGATACTACAAAGAGTATTATGATATGGGGGCAGCTTATAATGAATTGAAAAAGCTTGCAGACGGCTTGATGGCGGGAAAGACTTCAAAGGAATTGGTCTTTCATAAAGCCAAGGAGATGTATAGTAAGTCAAAGCTTCAGATAGTTAAAGAAATGCCAGATGAACATGGGATTAAAGCTTTTAGAAGCTTTAATCCCTTCAAGGGAATTTGTGAAGGTGACATGACTGCTGATGAGGTGGTAGAGTTAGCTAATATGGTTCTAGACGCCAGAATAGATAAGGCTATTAAAGAATACATATATAATATTGACCATGGCAGGAAAACGGATAATACCCTTGATATTATAGATAAGGTTTTTGAAGAGCAGGGCGTAAAAATAGAGTTTGACGATACTGCGAAGCTACATATTGATAAAGCAGTATGTTCCAACCAAAAGGATATTGGTTCGGAGAAATTTAAAGAAGAAGCCGAAAGAGTATATAATATAGTTTTGGGTAGTAAAAAGGATAATATAGTACTTCCAATATATCAAGAGGGAAATATAGGCATATTTATTATGGGAAGACAGAATATTATCAAAGAAGATTGGAGTGAAGGAATAGACAGAATAGACGGGGCAGAAGAATTAACAGAAACTGAAAAAAGGGTTCAAAAAAAGGTCTATGAAAGCAATAAAGCATATTATTGTTTTGTGGATAATACACCTTATTTAGGTGGGAATAGTCTTATGCCTGCTATCATAGTTAATGTCTGCTATGACTTAGATGATGTAATAAAGGAATTTGGTAGAAATAGAAAGTATACCAGTGAAATATATTGTGATGCAAATGGCAAAGCTAGTGAAGAATTATTAGCTGAGCTTGGAGAGGTCTATGCACAATATTTTGCTAGGGACTGAGTGGATTAATATGATTACAATAAAATAACCAATATCAAAAAAGCTGTCAGCCTTATGAGCTGGCGGCTTTTTAGTTTTATCCGTACAAATTACGAAAGATGTTAGTCCCACTGTTATACTGTCACTACAGATACAAGCAACCTTAAAAATGAGAGTGGAAAGGAGATTAATATGAGACGAAGCTTAAATGATGTTTTAGCAGATGCCAGGAAGGAGAGTATCAGGGATGAAGAGAAAATTAGAGCCTGTGTGGAAGCTATGGGCGATGTAACCCTATATGAACTTCTGCTTTGCAGTGGCTACACCAAGAAGGATAATGATGAGTTAATTGATAACTATTTATTTATGGGGGTGATAATATCCTACAAAGATCTTATAGATTTATCTGGTCCAGAAATTGATAAGGGCTTAAGACAGATAAAGCTTAGAGACTTTTGCTGTATGTCAGACCATTTGGATAAACATATAGATACGAAGCTTATGGAAGGACTACTTAGCGAGTTTCAGCTACCAGACATATGTGGTAGGGCTAATAGAAATATAGGCAACAACATACGGGAGGCTGGGCTAAATGGTCATATAGCTTCAAAGGATTTTGCCAGAATAAATGTTGGGGCCCTGGATACTATACTTAATTTTCCTGAGGAATATAATCCAAGCTTTAATTATGGAAAAAGCAGGATGGGTGACTTTCTATTGGATGATGGTATAGGAGGAGCATTTAGGCTTTGTAAGGATTACGATATTCATAAGGCCATTGAAGAGTTTGCCTGTTTGGCTACAAAAAAGTAGATAGATTGCCTATATTTTTAGAAGTGTTTTCTTAGTTTAACAACAAATAACACCACCAGCTTAGCTGGTGGT
>JAZPXZ010000032.1:0-10463 GCA_045543915.1 Wujia sp. | reverse complement strand
GAAAGAAGTACTTAGAGTTTTAAGAGATGATAAGTATTTTGAAGAAAATGAAATAGTAAATGTTGATTCAGGAATGTTGATTAAAATAACTCCAAAAGGGATAAGGGAGACTTTAGGTAGTGGTAATCGCTTTAAAATTTTGCCCAAAGTATTCAAAACTTATAAGGTTGCGACATTAAAATATTTACCTGAATTAATAAAAACAGGAAATGTAATAGAAGAAGATGTTGCAAATTCACATGATGAAAATGGATATCATTATGCATACATAGGAAATATGATAATTATTGATGGGGTGAAGTATGGTATTCGTATTGCTATAAGGAAAAAAGTTTCCGCAAATCATTTTTGGATTCATAACATTGATGAAATAAAAAACTTTGAGTTACTCAGTCCATCCTAAAGGACGGTCTTAAAAGAGACTCAAAGTTTTCATATATGAAGACTATCATAGAATAATATGTTTGTCAAATAGGTTTTCAACTATGTTGTTTAATTTATAAAATGATTGACAAATTCCCAACTATGATATATATTTTACGAGAACTCAATAATTCAGTAAACTGCCACCGGGTAGTGTAATGCAAAAAGCATTCGTTTGCACATCGTTAGGTCTTAGAAGATGTGTTGATGAATGCTTTTTTGTTTGAATAGTAAAATTGATTAGTAAATAAAGGAGTAAATATATGAGACTAAAAAATCCATTTAAAGACCTAACAAAATTTGAACTAAGCTTATGGTTAACATCGATAATTGTAATTGTAGTATCCTTTGCGGTATCAGGTGGAGATGATGTGCTTACAATTATAGCATCCCTTATAGGAGTAACTGCTCTTATATTTGTAGCCAAAGGTTATGTTATAGGTCAAGTTCTCACAGTAGTATTTGCAGTATTCTATGGAATAATATCATTCTTTTTCAGATACTATGGGGAGATGATAACCTATCTTTGTATGACAGCTCCTATAGCCATAATGGCGGTTATATCCTGGATTAAAAATCCATATGAGGGAACTAAGGAGGTAAAGGTTAGCCATGTGACCAAGAGACAGGTATTAGTAATGGCTACATTAGCTATTGTTACAACCATAATATTTTACTTTATATTAAAGGCTATGAATAATGCTAATCTACTGTTTAGTACCATATCTATAACTACAAGCTTTTTGGCATCTTACCTTACATTTCTTAGAAGTCCATACTATGCAGTTGCATATTCGGCAAATGATGTTGTGCTTATTGTTCTTTGGACTATGGCTACATTAGAGGATAGGTCATATCTTCCTATGATACTTTGCTTTGTTATGTTTTTAATTAATGATATGTATGGCTTCTTTAATTGGAGAAGAATGAGTATACGTCAGGAAAATATATGAAAAACAATTAAAGATTTGACAAAAATATGTTGTTTTAGACAAGTTACTATTCAAATTATCTATGATAAATGTTATAATGATAATTGGTGCACATGATATGTAACAAAGGATAAGATCCTGTGAGGTAGAATAATTTGAGTACTTATGTTATAGCAGATGTTCATGGTTGTTATTCAGAGTTTATCGAGCTTCTTAGAAAGGTTAGATTCTCTGAAAATGACAGACTTATTGTAGCGGGGGATATTATTGACAGGGGAAGAGAAAGCTATGCTATGCTCCAGTGGATGGAGAAAAAGTTTGACAATGTAGACTTCGTGATGGGGAATCATGATAGAATGTTTGTTGAATCAGTAGCTAAGCTGGCAGATTTTTCAAAGGTAACTGCAAATGTTAAGGAAGCATATAAGGAAGTTAAGATGTATGATCCTAATTTTGACAGATACAAAACCATTAGGGATTTAATTAGAGATCATGGTGTTGGATTAGCAACCCTAATTAAGTGGGCGAAGATAATTAAGAACTTTCCTTACACTATAGATTTAAATATTAATGGTAGAGATTATATAGTAGTTCATGCAGGCTATATGGAGGAAGGGGATTTAAAGGATACAGATATAGATTTAAGTCCTATTATAGCTAGCATGGAAAAACCGCTAAGTGAGCAAAAGTACTTTTACCTGTGGGCCAGGGAAGAAGCTTTGGTTGTTGGAGGTAAGGAAAATACTACTATTATAGCAGGTCACACACCAACTATTGCAGACAGTGTGTTCTTCACCGGTGGTACTGTATTTAAGTATGAAAATAAGGAAAAGAACAGTGTGATATATGACATAGATTGTGGTTGTGTGTTTAATGGTAAGATACCTGGGGCTAATCTGGCGTGTATAAGACTTGAGGATGAGAAGGTATTCTATCTATTTGAGAAAAAACCAGATACATATTATTATGAATAGGAATGCGCCGGAATAAATTCCGGCGTTTTTGTTTTAATGAGCCATGCACATATGAGCTAAAAATGTTTGTTATGAGCTTGCTCATAAGAAAATATTTTTATGCTAAAATGTATATGGCGAAGCCGTGACAGTGAGCAAGCTTGCTTGCGAACCTGTCGGTATGGCGAAGAAAAGTAAAAAATTTTTGGGGATTTAGGATATTTTTAGATATTCATTCGTGTATTAAGTGAAGGAGGAATGAGAGATGAACTTAAGAGATGTATTTGAGCGTCAGCATAAGCGAATATATCGTATAGCTATGCTGATGTTAAACAATGAAGTAGACGCTGAGGATGCAGTGCAGAATATTTTCATAAAGTATTATGAAAAGGGGATAGAGTTTACTGATGGTGAACATGAGAACGCATGGTTTATTACAGTAACTAGGAATTATTGTACTGATGTCCTTAGAAGCTATTGGAAGAAGCAGGTGGATTTTGGGGATATTCCTGATACTCCTGTGGAAGATGGTGAGGAAGAAGGGGAACTTCTATCACACATACGCAAGCTACCGGACAAGTATCGGGATGTGATTTACCTGTATTATTACGAAGAATACTCTGTTAGGGAAATCTCAAAGATGTTGGATAGAAAAGAAAGTACTATCCAAACTCAGCTTTCAACTGCAAGGGAGAAGCTGAAAAAAATATTAGAGAAGGAGGGAAATGTTTATGCATAAGGACGGATATGATAATGAAATTAAGAATAGTTTAGATAAGCTAAATCCTACCAAGGAACAGTCAATGGCCATGTGGGAAAGACTGAAAAAAACCATAGCCGAAAGAGAAGCTTCAAATGTATCGGATAATGCCACAGATAATGTCAGAAACAACAAAACCACTGTATCTGATGACAAAAACTCAAAAGTTGTTTCCTTTGATTCTTTTGAAAGTAAGAAAAAGCCAAAGAGAATAGGCAAGATATTAACTAGAGTTGCAGCGGCAATCATAGTGATATTTTTAGCATTTGGTATAGATAAGGTAACCGGTGGACATGTATATGCAGCAATCAAGGATTTGCTTAATATTGACCAGGGCAGACAGGATATTGTTGGTAATATTGATGATGACATAGATGAACACTATAATATTTATGCACCTAATATCTATCATATGGACGGTGAAATGCTAGTGTTTGGTGGTCTTAGAGGCTTAATTATTTATGATCTTAATAATAATGTGGTAATGGGGACAATAGATACTCAGAAAATAGGCTGTGTCTATTTTGACAGTGATACCAAGGAGACACACATAGTTAAGGATGCTGATAAACTAGTTATATTTAATTCTGAGAATGATAAGCCTTATGCTGATTATTACATTTTCAGTCTTGATAATCTTAATGGTGGTGAATTAGAGCCTGTAGAAACCGGAAATGATACAGAGCTTCTTAAGGATTTTTATTCTAAATGGATAATCGTATATGAATCCTATGTTGATACATTTGATATGGCACAAGGTAATGATGAGCTAAGAGCTGTTGCTAATGTTGACCACATATATGGTGAATTAAGCTTTTCGTGGGTAGGTTCTTCTGGGGAAAATTGCAATTCATTCCTTGTTGAAGGTGATGAGGTTTATGTATTATACACTTATAATAATGGGGATGGTTCTGTAACTACACAGGATATAGATTTATCAAAGATTATGACCGAAGCTACAACAGAATCTGCTACAAACACTGAAAATGTAGTATTAACAGAATATGTTTACACGGGTGACAATAAGGCAGTTGAAGCAATATATAATTATATGCGACCTGAATATATGAAGATGTTTGGTGATGAAGGTCAAATTTATATTCCAGCATATATTATATATCAAGAGGTAGATGCAGGCGATGAATATCTTGTATTTGGTGATTTCTATATAAATGGATATATACTAACTGGAAATATACTAGAGTCTGTAAGTGGTGGAGAAATGCCGGGATGTGCTCATCTTAAGCGAACTGATAATGGCTTTGAAGTAATAAGCATAGAATATGCTGGTGATGGTGAATATTATGAGGCTGATATTAGAGAGTTCACTAGTAATTATCCAGAGGTTTATGATATGTATTTTGATTATCAGCCTGAAAGAGATGAAGAGATAAGAAAAGAATATATTAGAATGTATGTTACAGATAATAATCTTGATGTTGAGTATTATAAGGATTATGGTTGGGATCCTATAAAGTTATTTGAATAATATTATTATATAATTGGAAGAGCTGTGAGTTGATTGCAGCTCTTTTTTAGTTTTCTTGCTAAGTATAAGGAAAAATTATATAATATAATAAATATTTGGATATTACGAAATGAATCATATATGATAGGAGTGATTAGCTATGGAATCAAGAGTTAAAAAAACTATGGAATTACATAATAAGGGCTATAATTGTGCTCAGTCGGTGGCTTGTGCATATTGTGATTTAGTTGGAATAGATGAAGTTACTATGTTTAAAATGACTGAAGGGTTAGGTCTTGGAATGGGCGGTATGGAAGGAACCTGTGGTGCTCTTACTGGAGCATGTGTGTTGGCAGGAATGAAAAACAGTACTGGAAATATAAATGAGCCAAATAGCAAGGTTAGTACATATAAGTTATCAAGAGAGATATTAGAGAGTTTTAGAATAAAGAATGGTAGCTCAGCCTGTAAGAGGCTTAAGGGTATAGAGTCAGGACAGATGCTTCGTTCATGTGCTGGTTGTATTCAGGATGCGGCAGAACTGGTAGAGAAGATTATATTTTCGGAAGATTTTAATGAGATATAAATATAAAGATATCACAATTTAATTAAGCTAATAAAAATGCTGGAGGAAGAAGTTATGGAAGCAGTATATTACATAGTAAAAAGTATAGATGGTGATTATGCAAATTTGGTTAGAGAAGAGGAACCAAGTGGTGAACCCAAGTTAGTTGCAAGGGCATTGCTGCCTGAAAATATAAGTGAAGGTTGTAGATTAAAATATGAATTTTTACAGTATGAAATATGTTAATGTAAAAATAGTTCACCAAGGAAACCTACAAACATATGAACAATTATCGAAATAACTCTTGACATTATGTTTTTTGCATGCTATTATACCCTCATAGAAATTCCTATGAGGGAGTAGCAGACGTTTATGACGTAATAAGTCAACATCCTGACCGAAAGGTCTGGCTTATTTTAATTTGCGAGACTCATGTATTGCTAATAAAGCTATACGTGTGTCTTATTTTTTGTGATTTTAACCGGGTATAGCAATTAGCGTACCCGGTCTTTTTGCGCGTTGCAATGAGCCGTGCTGGATAATGGATTAATTGTTCGTTGGGTGCTTGCACACATAAGAACATATTAATCCATTAGACAATGCGGCGAATGCCGCGACACTGAGCGACACGAAGTGTTGCGATGTGTCAGCACGGCGAGGAGTGATACTGAGTGATACTGAGCGACACTGAGCGACACGAAGTGTTGCGATGTGTCAGCACGGCGAGGAGTGAATTTCCTACACATAAGAAAGGATGGTAAAAAATTATGTTTCTAGAAATCAGCGGAATTAAAAAGCACTTTGGAGAGGGTGATAGCAGAGTAGATGTGCTTAAGGGTATCGACCTTCAAATCGAAAAGGGAGAGATTTGCGTTCTTCTTGGTCCATCAGGCTCAGGAAAGTCTACACTTCTTAACATTATAGGTGGAATCGATGATGCAGATAGTGGCTACATATCAATAAATGGCGAGAAGACTGCAGATATGAATGAAAAATCTCTTACTAGATATAGAAGAAAACATCTTGGATACATTTTCCAGATGTACAATCTTATTCCTAATCTAAACATCAAAGAAAACATCGAGGTTGGCGCGTATCTTAGTGACAATCCTTTAGATGTAGACGAAATTCTTAAAACTCTTGGCTTGTATGAGCATAGACACAAGCTTCCAAATCAGTTATCAGGTGGCCAGCAGCAGAGATGCGCTATTGGTCGAGCTATAGTTAAAAACCCAGATATATTACTTTGTGATGAGCCTACAGGTGCTCTTGATTATAACACTTCAAAGGATATTCTTAAGCTTATAGAAGATGTTAATAAGAAGTATGGAAATACAGTTATAATGGTAACCCACAATGACGCCATAAAAAATATGGCTGATCGAGTGGTTAAGCTTAGAGATGGTGTTATTCGTAAGAATTACCTTAACGATGAAAAGATTGCTGCTATGGATCTTGATTGGTAGGAGGTGTAGATTATGAAGAATCCACTTAATAAACGATTTGTTAGGGAGCTTAAAAGTGATTTAGGAAGATACATAGTTCTGTTTGTATTTATAGTAGCTATGATAGCTATAGTTTCAGGCTTTCAGGTTGCGGGAAACAGCATGATTAAGGCATATGATGAAAGCTTTGAAAAGTATAATATCGAAGATGGTAACTTTGAGCTTACCGCTAAGGCAGATGAAGAGCTTATAGATAAGATTGAAGAAAATGATGTGACTATCTATGAGAACTTTTACTTAGAAGAGGAAACTACATTAGGCACAACAATTAGAATATTCAAGAATCGTGAGGAGGTAAATAGAGCCTGTCTAATGTCAGGAGAGTTTCCGGTAGCAGATGATGAAATTGCTATAGACAGAATCCATGCTATCAAGAATGAGCTCGAGATAGGGGATACTATTACTGTGTCAGGTAAAGAGCTTAAGATATCAGGATTGGTAGCTCTTACCGATTATAGTGCATTATATCAAAGTCCTACAGATACTATGTTTGATACTAAGATGTTTGGTGTTGGCGTAATGACAGAGGAAGGCTTTGAGACTATAGGCGATGACAAACTTCACTTTAGTTATTCCTGGAGATATGAGGAAAGACCTGTTGATGATGTAGAAGCTAAAGAAATGTCAGATAATTTAATGGAGTCTTTGTTACAGTGTACTATGCTTGAAAATTATATTCCTGCTTATAGTAATCAGGCTATTCAGTTTACAGGTAACGATATGGGTAGAGATAAGCTGATATTTGGAGTGTTCTTATATCTTGTTGTTGCAATTATAGCCTTTATATTTGCCATTACAACTAGCAATACTATAACAAAGGAATCAACAGTTATAGGAACTCTTAGAGCTTCTGGATATTCTAAGGGAGAGCTTATAAGACATTATCTTGCTATGCCTATGTTAGTTACTCTAATAGCAGCAGTGGTAGGTAATATATTAGGTTACACACTTATGGAAGATTTTGCGGCAGACATGTACTATAACAGCTACTGTCTTACAACCTATGAGATACTTTGGAATGCTAAGGCTTTCGTTAGTACAACTGTAATTCCACTTGTGATAATGTTTTTGATTAATTTCCTTATACTTGTTAGAAAGTTTAAGTTTTCTCCACTAAGATTTATTAGACGCGATCTTAGTAGGAAAAAGAATAAGAAGGCATTTAAGCTTAATACTAAGATTGGTATTATGAAGCGCTTTAGACTTAGAATAATATTCCAAAATATGCCTAACTATATCACAATAGTATTCGGTGTACTTTTGGCAAATGTAATAATGATTTTTGGATTAGCATTTCCTGCTCTTTTGAAAAATCACAGTGAGAAGCTATCTGATAATATGCTGAGTCAGTATCAGTACATATTGAAAATGCCATCTGAAACAGATAATGAAAGTGCAGAAGCATTTACAGCGTATTCCTTAAAAACTTTAGAGACTAGAGGCTTTACTGAACAGGTAAGCTTATTCGGTGTAGTTGATGATAGTAAATATATTGATGTAGATTTTGAAAAAAATACAGTGTTTATATCAAGTGCTTACTCAGAGAAGTACGATGTTCAGGCAGGTGATACCATAACCTTGAAAGAAGAGTTTGAGGATAAGGAGTATGAATTTAAGGTTAAAGGTGTATATGATTATTCCATAGGAATAGCTGTATTTATGGCTCAGGAGGAGTTAAATACCTTGTTTGGTTATGAGGAGGGATACTTTAATGGATATTTCTCTAATGAGGAAATTACTGACATTAATGATAAACTGATTGCAACAGTTATAACAAAGGATGATATGGATAAGTTATCAAGACAGCTTATGGACTCCATGGGCAATATGATGGGACTATTTTTTGTAGTGGGAATTTTGATGTTTATGCTTATCATTTATCTGTTATCAAAGATAGTAATTGAAAAGAACTCTCAAAGCATATCTATGGTTAAGATACTTGGTTATGACAATAAGGAGATAAATAAGCTTTATATTGTAACAACTGCAATTGTTGTAATAGCATCTCTAATTATTACAATGCCGTTACTAGATTCAGTTATGGCTGTGCTTTTAGAGTATATGTTCTTTATGTATTCAGGGTGGATGACATACTATGTGCCGATGAGCCAATATGTTCTTGTAGTGGTTGCCGGTATAGTATCCTATGCAGTTATCGCATTCCTTCAGATGCAGAAGGTAAAAAAGATTCCTATGGAGGATGCGCTTAAAACTGTAGAATAAAAGAAAAGCGGCCAGAATATAGCATTTTGGCGCACAACCGCTTTTTATACCTACAGTATAGTTGACATCCTTCTGTAAAAGTGTTATCTTTGCATTTATTACTTGAAGATATTGATTTTGCTTGAAATGCGAGGTGACACCTATGTTAAGGGAATTTAGGAGAAAGTTTATAGGCGACAAGGAATTCTATAAGTACATAATATTTCTAGCTCTTCCTATGATTGCTCAGAATGCCATAACAAGCTTTGTCAGCTTTCTGGATAATATTATGGTTGGTAAGATTGGTACAGAGCAGATGTCTGGTGTTGCCATAGTTAACCAGCTTATATTTGTATTTAACATAGCTATATTTGGTGCGGTATCAGGAGCTGGAATATTTGGAACTCAGTTTTATGGCAAGGGAGATTACGAAGGTCAGAAGTATGCATTTCGTTTTAAAATGTATGCTACTATATTTATAACAACCATAGCTTTGTTCTTATTCCATTATGCAGGTACAGAGCTTATAAATCTGTATCTTACAGACAGTGGTGATGTGGGAGATATAGGTCTTGCATTGAAGTACGGTGAAGACTACTTAGGTATAATGATGATAGGACTTGTTCCTTTTGCCCTAAGTCAGACCTACATAAATTCCATTAGGGAGACGGGGCACACAGTAATTCCTATGGTTGCAGGAATTGTGGCTATGCTTACAAACCTAGCACTTGATATTATCTTAATATTTGGTATAGACGGTTTTGTGCCTGCCATGGGTGTGAAGGGTGCAGCCATAGCAACAGTAATATCGAGATTTGCAGAATTTATTATAGTTGTTATATGGACTCATACTCATAAGGAGAAGAATCCATACATTAAAGGTGCATATAAGGGATTCAGCATACCAAGGAGAATACTTAAGGATATTCTTATTACAGGAACTCCACTTATGGTAAATGAGTTCTTATGGGCAGCAGGTATGGCAACCATAGTGCAATGCTATGCAGTTAGAGGATTAGAGGTTGTGGCTGCTCAGAATATTTCATCTACTATAACCAACCTATTCAATGTAGTTTATATTCAGCTTGGTGCCTGTATAGCCATAGTGGTTGGTCAAAGACTTGGTGCAGGTCTTATTGACGAAGCCAAGGATGTGGCTAGAAAGATGATGTTCTTTAGTGTTGTTGCCTGTGCTTTTGTGGCTGTAATTATGATTATTGTTGGTGGATATTTTCCAGATATATATGAGACCGAGGAAAGCATAAAGGATTTGGCAAGAACATTTATAACTATATCGGCTATAATAATGCCAGTTTGTGCCTTCTGTCACTGTAGCTATTTTACACTAAGATCAGGAGGAAAGACTATTATTACCTTCCTTTTTGATAGTGTGTACACATGGGTAATTGTAATCCCTGTGGCTACATTACTTGCCAAGTACACTAGCTTAGGGATAGCGCTAGTGTTTTTACTAGTACAAAGCTTAGAATTCATTAAGGCTATAATCGGATTCTTTATGGTAAAGAGTGGAGTATGGCTTAATAATATGGTCGAAAAAATGTAAATAATTAGAGCTTTCCATAAAATAGAGCATTTATGTAGTATATTATATATAGTTTTAAATTCTTTATTTGAAGAAAGGGAATATGTTTATG
>JAZPXZ010000031.1:0-18894 GCA_045543915.1 Wujia sp. | reverse complement strand
TCCGACTTTTAATGTAGGTTGTTTCATCATCATAATAGAAAACGATAACATCAAATCTTTCAGGATCTCCTATTGTGTATGATAATTTATCCACCCACAAATTGTCACCATCATGAAGAGTTGGTTCCATTGACGAGCCATCTACTAAAGAACGACAGCCAACAAAATTAATAATTAAGAAGCATGCTATAACAACAATTCCAATGTAAACAATTAGGCTTAGCAGTTCTTTAACAATATTAATATCCTCTGGTTTTATGTCTTCTCTTTTTTTCTTTTTTTTCTTATTTTTCTTAATATTTTTTGGGGGTTGGGAAGATACTTCTGTTATAGCCATTTCATCATCAGTATTATCTTTTTCTTTGGATTTTTTCTTGGCTTCTTTTTTAGCGACTTTTTCAGCCTTTTTCTTTGCTTTTTTCTCTTCCTTTGCAATATCCTTTTCTATTTCATTTTCAGTAATAATTTCAACAATTGATTTATCGTCACTTGTGAAATCCCCAATATCCTTTAAATCCTTATTCATAATGGTACTCCTATATTATTCCGGAACCTCCAGACTTATATTTCCCAGTTTACCACTTCTAAAATCATCAAAAAGCATATTAGCTGCTTTATTAATATCTGGTTCATTACCCTTAATCAAGCATTTTCTAATAATTGCAATCTGTGATAGAATATCATAACATGAAAGTTCCTCATTAATATTATACCTTTCAGATATAACATTACAATAATTATTTTTTAAAAATTCAATGAATTCGTATGCTAAATCTGTTTTTTCGATTATTTCATCATTGATAGAGCCAATGTATGCCAGTTTTTTTCCTATTTCCTGATCTTCAAATTTAGGCCATAATATACCAGGAGTATCTAAAAGTTCAACATTCTTACCAATACGGATCCACTGCTTTCCCTTTGTTACACCAGGTTTATTTCCAACCTTTGTACATGCCTTTTTCGCATAGGAATTAATAAATGTAGACTTACCAACATTAGGAATTCCTACTACCATAGCTCTTATAGGTCGATTTAAAATTCCTCTTTTTCTATCTCTTTCAATTTTTTCTTTACAGGCTTCCTGAATCATATCAGTTATAGTTTTCATACCTGAGTTCTTTCTAGAATCCAGGCAGTGAACAAAAAATCCCTTATTTTTATAATAGCTTTCCCATTTTGTTGTAATAGTTGAATCAGCCAAATCAACCTTGTTAAGTAATATCATACGATATTTATTTTTTGCTAATTCATCAATATCTGGATTTTTGCTACCAAAAGGTACTCTTGCATCAACTAATTCTATTACTATATCTATTAATTTAATGTTCTCCTGCATCATACGTTTAGCTTTAGTCATATGACCAGGATACCATTGAATATCTTTCATATTATTTTACCTTACCTTTTTCATCATCTGATTTGATAATATAGCTAACCTTACCTAATATCTCAACTTCAGAGATATTTCCAACATTTGAGTATCTGGAATCTTCACTGTTGTTAACATTATCACCCATAACAAAGTATTCTCCATCACCTAATACTATTGGCTCTATGGCAAGTCCAGCTGTTATTATTTTAACATTAAATGGTGGATTTTGAAGCTGTTTATCATTAATATAAACTATTCCATCTTTAATCTTAACGGTCTCACCAGGCATACCAATTACTCTTTTAATATCAAAATAGCCATCTTCTTCTATAAGAGAATAGGCAATTACATCATATCTTTTTACATCTGATATGTTATAAACAAATTTGTTAATAATAACTACTTCTCCATCCTCTAGTGTTGGATTCATTGAAGGACCAATAACTGTTACCGTTTGAAAAACAAATGTGATTAATGCATAACCAAGTATAGCAGCTGAAAGCACAATTATAAACCATTGAAATAGACCGTTTAATAAATGTTCTTTGTTTTTAAACAAATTGTTTTTAACTATAGAATCATCAGGGTCAATATGATTTCTTCTTTTTCTTATTCCCATATCATTCTCCGTAATAAATTCTTACTATAAAAATGACTGGAGAAGGTAATATCTCCAGTCATCTAATTAATAGTAAATCTTATTTAATAAGCTCCTTAACCTTAGCCTTCTTACCAACTCTATCACGTAAGTAGTTAAGTTTTGCTCTTCTTACCTTACCTCTTCTAATAACCTCAATCTTGTCGATTGTTGGGCTGTGAAGTGGCCATGTTTTCTCTACTCCTACACCATTAGAAGTTTTTCTAACTGTAAATGTCTCTCTGCTACTTCCTCCCTGCTTCTTAAGTACAGTACCTTCAAAAGCCTGGATTCTTTCCTTGTTACCCTCTTTAACCTTAGCATATACCTTAATAGTATCACCAACATTAAAATTAGTTACTTCTTTGATCTGAGCAGCTTCAATGCTCTTAATAATATCGTTCATGTGTGACCTCCTACTTAATTTTAGATGTTCTTATGTATTATACACAGAGGACCATCCCTACTCTCACAACTTCACAAATATAACACAAACTTTTAATTAAATCAAGTATTTATTATTTCTTTTTGTAAAAAAATGTTTTTAGTGTTTCAAAACCTAATTCTTTAGCTCTTAATATCTGCTCAGTACTACCAATAAACAATATACCGTCATTTCTTAAGGTGTTATAAAAATTCTTATATACCTGGTCCTTAGCCTCATCCGTGAAATATATAACTACATTACGACATACAATCATAGACATATTATTGAAGTATTTATCTTCCAGCAAATTATGTTTTTTGAATGTTACACACTTTTTTATCTTTTCTGATATAGCATAGCTTTTATCATCTATTTTTGTAAAATGTGCATTTAAATACTCCTTTGGAAGATCAACTAAACTTTTTGCCGAATAAATACCGGCATCAGCAAAAGCCAATACATCATCATCTATATCTGTAGCAGTTATTTTTATCTTATCCAAAGAAAAATATTTTGACATTATCATTGCAATTGTATAAGGTTCATCTCCTGTAGAGCAAGCAGCGCTCCAGATGGTAATATTATCACCATAATGCTCCTTTAAATACGGAATGATGATTTGTTCAAAATGCTCCCATTGCATAGGATTTCTATAAAACTGGGAAACATTAATAGTCAAATAACCAACAAAGGTACGAAGCAGGGCATCATCCTGCTTCATACCTTTGAAAAAACTTTCAAATCCATCATAACCCTTACGAGCTACTAGTGACTCTATTCTTCTTTTCATCTGACGTTCCTTGTACAAGCTTAAATTAATGTTTGTTAACTTATAAACATCTTTTTTAAATTCCTCGTACCCGTATGCCATATATTACTCCTCTGTAGAATCATCAGCAACTGGAGCTGGTAATAATGCCTTTACACTAAGACTAATCTTCTTCTCATTTTCCTTAAAATCAACAATCTTAGCAGTAACCTCCTGGCCAATTGAATAAACAGCCTCAGGCTTTTCAACATGCTCATAAGAAATCTGAGATACATGAAGAAGTGCATCTACTCCTGGCTCTAATTCAACGAAAGCACCAAAATCTGTCATTCTTGCAATCTTACCTGTTACTTCGTTACCAACTGCATACTTCTCAGCAGCATTAAACCAAGGGTTTTTATCATCAAACTTTAAGCTTAATGCAATCTTCTCACCATTAATTTCCTTGATAAATGTCTTGATTGACTCTCCAACCTTAACAACTGACTTAGGGTCATCTATTCTTCCCCATGACATCTCTGAAATGTGAAGAAGACCATCAGCTCCTCCTAAATCAATAAATGCACCGAATGGAGTTACATTCTTAACTGTACCCTCAACAACATCTCCTACATTGATTGTATCGAACAACTTCTTAGCAGCCTCTGCCTTTGTTGCAACTAATAACTGCTTTCTATCACCGATTACTCTTCTCTTCTTAGGGTTGAACTCAGTTAAAACAAATTCAACTTCCTGATTTAAGTACTTATCAAGATCTTTCTCAAATGTGTCAGATACAAGACTTGCAGGAATAAACACCTTACAATCCTCAACCATAACACCGATACCACCCTTAAGGATTTCTGTAACCTTAGCTGTAAGTACAGTACCATTATCAAATGCTTCCTGAAGCTTCTCATATGACTTCTCAGCTGCAACCTTCTTATATGAGAGAAGAACCTGTCCCTCACCATCATTAGTTTTAATAACCTTAACTGTAATAGGATCTCCAACATTTACAACTGTTGTAAGGTCTAAATTTGGAGTATTAGAATACTCTGCTCTTGTAATAATACCATCAGCCTTATACTGAATATCAACATAAATTACGTCAGGCTTTACACCTATAACTTTACCGTCGATAACGCTACCAGGTCTAACAGCATTACCATTCTCCTCTGATTGATTTAATAATTCTTCAAAACTTAATTCTGACATACTGTTTTGAACCTCCTTAATAATATGATTTGGGGTAGATGCCCCCGCTGTAATACCTACCCTCTTAGCGGATTCAATAACAGTCAAATCCAAGTCAACGAGTGTCTGAATGTAGTAAGTATTTTTGCATTCTTTTTTGCTTATATTATAAAGCTTTTGAGTATTCGAACTATTCTTTCCTCCAATAACAATCATCACATCAACATTAGCAGCTAAATCTTTAGCTTCTTTTTGTCTTTCCTCAGTTGCATTGCAAATAGTTGAATAAACATAGACATTATAATATTTTTTTGTAAATATTTCAACTAAATCTTTGAATTTTGTGCTATTAAATGTAGTTTGAGATACAATTACATATTCTTTATTATCATCCAGCTTAATATTTTTAGCTTTTTCAGGGGTATCTAATATTATTGGCTCAATCTTAGACCAACCCTTTATGCCAATAACTTCAGGATGGTGTTCATCACCAATGATAATAATACCCTTTCCTTTTTCACTTTCCTCCATAACTATTTTATGAATTTTCTTAACAAAAGGACAGGTTGCATCTATAATTTGTGCACCATATTTTTCTAGTTTATCATATACATGTTTTCCAACACCATGTGATCTTATAATAACCTTATGTTTCTTATTATTTTGAAAATATTCCGAAAGAGGTTTATTTTCATCAATAACAACAACTCCCTTTTTATCAAGATCATTAACAACCTCTTCATTATGAATTATTGGGCCATAAGTGAAAACTTCAACATCTCTATCATCGGTTATTTCGTTATATACAGTATCTACAGCTCTCTTAACGCCAAAGCAAAATCCGGCTGTTTTCGCCAATACAATCTCCATATTAACCCCTAATTTATATATTATTTAAGCTATTTTTTCAGCTTCTGACATAATTGCATTAACCACTTCATCAATAGTCATAAATGAACTATCTACTAAAACCGCATCATCTGCCTGCTTCAGAGGTGCAATATCACGGTTCATATCACGTTCATCTCTTTCAATAATATCTGCTTCTATTTTATCTAAATCAGCTACTTCGCCTTTTTCTATAAGCTCCTTATATCTTCTATTAGCTCTTTCCTTTGAAGAAGCAGTAAGATAAATCTTAACCTCTGCATCAGGCAAAACATTTGTACCTATATCTCTTCCATCCATTACAACATTATATTCTTTTGCCATATCTCTCTGTAATCCAAGAAGAGCTTCACGGACAGGTGCTTTTGCAGATGACTTTGATGCCATATTACCTGTTTCTTCAGTTCTCAAAAATGGAGTAACATTTTCTCCATTAAGATAAACCTGCTGTGCGTCATTCTCGTATTTAATTGCTATATTAATTCTTTCACAAGCAGCTTTTAGCTCATCATTATTCTCAATATTTATATTGTTTTGTACTAGATAATGAGCTATAGCTCTATACATTGCTCCGGTATCAACATAAATAAAACCTAATTTCTTAGCTACCTGCTTAGCTATAGTACTTTTTCCTGCTCCTGCAGGACCATCAATTGCTATACTTGCCATAATTCTTTCTCCTTTATATTACACATTATTATTTAACAATTTAAACCTGCCAAATATCCTGTAGACCAAGCAATCTGAAGATTAAACCCACCTGTTAATGCATCCAAATCCAAAACCTCTCCAGCAAAATATAATCCTGATGTAAGCTTTGATTCCATTGTTCCAGGATCAATCTCCTTTACTTTAATTCCGCCCTTAGTAATTATAGCTTCATCCCATCCTCTTAATCCTGTTATTTTAAATGGAACATTTTTTATGGTCATAAGAAGCTTATGTCTCTCTTCTTTAGTGAGCTCATTAATTTTCTTGTCACCGTCTAAACCACTCTTGTCTATTATAACGGGTATAAGAGACCTAAGCAATAATTTCTCCAAACCATTTTTTAACTGCTTATTAATAAACAAATTAAAATCTTTAATAAGCCTTTCATCTAATTGTTTCTCATCAAGTGCAGGCTTTAAATCAATTGTTAATGACAAATCCTTGTCTAAATAGTTATGAATATATGCACTTGCTTTTATAATAATAGGACCGCTAACTCCAAAATGGGTAAACAGCATCTCACCAAAATCAGAGTATATTTTCTTTCCATCAGCATAAATTGTTGCTGAAACATTTTTCAAAGATATACCCATCAATTCCTTACAGCAAGAATCTGATAATTCAAATGGAACCAAAGAAGGTTTGGTTTCAACAATACTATGCCCTGCTGTTTTAGCAAATTTATATCCATCACCACAGGCACCGGTTCTTGGGTATGAAATACCACCGGTTGCAATAATTACGCTATCTGCACAGATAGCCTTTCCACCCTTTATATTTACACCTATGCAGATGTTATTTTCAATTATTAGGGAAGAAACTTTAGTGTTAAGTAATATATCAACACTATTATTCTTCATTTCTTTTTCTAATACCTTAATCACATCAGATGAATGATCTGATACAGGGAACACTCGATTTCCCCTTTCTACCTTATAGGGTAAACCAATATTTTCAAAGAATTCCATCACCATATCATTGGAAAATGAATAAAAGGAACTATATAAAAATTTGGGATTTGTAACAACATTTTGAAATAAATCTTCAATATCACATGCATTTGTTATATTACATCTTCCCTTACCAGTTATAAAAAGCTTTTTTCCCAACTTTTCATTTTGTTCTATCAAGGTAACTTTTTTCCCATTTTTAGAAGCAATAATTGCCGCCATCATTCCCGCAGCACCGCCACCAACAACTATAATATTTTTCATTACATAAGCCTCTTCATATCTTCTTTTCTGACTGTAACAATTAACGGACAATCTTCCTTTAAAGGTTCATCCGGATCCATTGCCACATTGACATCATCTTTTTCCTTAACTGCAATAACATTGATCTTATATTCGCGTCTAAGACTAAGCTGTCGTAATGTTTTTCCAATCCATTCTTTTTTAGGCATCAATTCTATTAAGCTAACACTATCAGAAAGCTCAAAAAACTCTAAAAAGTCTGCACACATAAGCTGTTTTGATATTCTTTTACCTGATTCTTTCTCCGGAAAAACAACCTTGTCCGCTCCAACCTTATCATAGATGCTTCCTGTTACATGATCTCTTGCCTTGGCTATAACAAGAGGCACACCTAAATCCTTTGCTGTTATAACACCCATAATACTTGGCTCCAAATAATCAGCCATTGCAACAATAACAGCATCCATATTAGCTATTCCAGTACTTATTAATGCATCAGTATCACATACATCAACATTAATTGCACAAGTAACATAATCAGACAATCTATTGATTTTTTCTTCATCATTATCTATAACCATAACATCAGCTCCTAGCTTACTAAGCTCCATAGCTATGCTTCTACCAAATCTTCCAAGTCCTATAACTGCAAATGATTTCTTCATGACTACCTCCTTAATTATCCAACAATCAAATCTGCCTCAGCATAATGTAGAGAATTTTTTATACTATATTTGTTACTAAACGCTATAAACATAGATATAGGTCCTATTCTTCCCAAATACATTCCTATAATTATAATTAATTGGCCTGCTGTATTTAAATCAGCTGTAATGCCACGTGAAAGACCAACAGTAGCTATGGCACTAGCAACTTCAAACAGGGAGTCCTCCATAGTAAAATCATTAGTTATCAAAAGAAGTATGGATAATACAACAAATGCAATCAAGCTTATAAGTACTACAGCCAATGATTTTCTAATTAAATCCTGATTAATACTTCTATTGTAAACAACTGCTTCATTTCTACCCTTAATAACAGCTGCAACAGCAAAAAATAAAACAGCAACTGTAACAGTTTTTACACCTCCGGCAGTACCTACAGGTGAACCACCAATTAACATAAGAACAATAGAAACAAGCACTGATGCACCTTCCATATCCCCCTGACTAAAGGACGCAAATCCCGCAGTTCTTAAGGTAACAGACTGAAACAAACTATTAAGAATCTTGTCAATTAGGTTCATATTACCAATAGTTCCTTTATTATTCCACTCAAACATAAGAACTAAAGCTGCTCCCGCAAAAATCAAGTTAAATGTAACCGAAAGAACTAATCTGGTATGTATAGTTAATTTAGATATAAAATCCCTTGGCCTTATCTCTTTTTTTAACATTTTTTTTGCAACATCTATAACATCCCACCATACTACAAAACCTATACCACTATTAAAGATAAGCATCATAGTGGTAATTAATACAAGTGGCGAGCTTTGATAAGGAATCATACTACTTGGTCCAATAATATCTATTCCTGCATTACAAAAAGCAGATATGGAATTAAATATAGAGTACCATATTCCCTTTGCAATTCCAAATTCCGGAATAAAAACAATCATATATAGCAAAGCACCAATTAATTCAACAACAAAGGTGCCTATTATAATCTTTTTTACAAATTTAATAACTCCCTGAAGATTATTAAGATTATATGCATCCTGAATAATCATTCGCTCCTTTAAATTAACTTTTTTATGTAGCATAAGCATCATCCCACATATTATAGCAATGATTCCCATACCACCAATCTGTATTAATATTAGAATAACAACCTTACCAAACAAGGTCCAATAAGCAAAAGTATCCACAACCACTAAACCAGTTACACAAACAGATGTGGTAGCTGTAAATAGCGCAGTCAAAATATCTACCCTACCTTCTACATTTGATATAGGAAGAGATAAAAGAATAGTTCCAACAACTATTACAAGTAAAAATCCAAGTATAATCTTTTTAGTAGTAGATATACTTTTCTTCTTTTCATTTATTATATTATTTTTAACATAACTATAATTTTTATCACTAACAGCTTCTTTACTCATAACATTTCTCCAATAATATTTTTAAGAGACGGAACAGGTAAATCCTACTCCGTCTCTTTAGTAATCAAATTTTCTTATTATACCGGATAAGTCTTATTCTCAGCATTTGCAAGTGATGCATCAACACCAGTTTCCTGAGCATCTCTATACTTAAAGAAGTCCATGGCAACCTGTGGGAATAATGCATAAGTAAGCACGTCCTCATCCTGCTTCTTGTACTGAGCCATCTCCTTCTCAAGCTTATCCAACTCATTCTCAATAAGATCTGCTGGTCTACAAGTAATAGGCTCCTGATCACCAATTACCTTCTTTCTAACCTCTGGGTCAACTGGAAGTACTGACTGACCATACTCACCAGCAACAAGAGCCTTAGACTCCTTAGTACACATCTTATATCTCTCACCAGTAACAACATTAAGCACTGCCTGAGTTCCAACTATCTGTGATGAAGGCGTAACAAGTGGTGGCTCACCATAATCCTTACGAACACGTGGAACCTCCTCAAGAACCTCTTGGAACTTATCCTCAGCGCCCATTTCCTTAAGCTGTGATACAAGGTTTGAAAGCATACCACCTGGTACCTGATAAAGAAGTGTCTTAATATCAACACCCATTACCTTTGGATTAAGAAGTCCGCTAGCTAACCACTCTTCTCTCATTGGCTTGAAGTAATCTGCAATTTCAACAAGAAGATTCTCATCAAATCCAGGATCATACTCAGTACCCTCAAATGCCTTAGCCATAACCTCAGTTGCAGGCTGACTAGTACCAAGAGCCATAGGCGACATAGCTGTATCTATAATATCACAGCCTGCCTCAACAGCCTTCATATAAGTCATTGATGCAACACCTGATGTATAATGTGTATGAAGCTGAATTGGAAGTGAAGTACTCTCCTTAAGTGCAGTAACAAGCTCTGTAGCCTTATATGGAACAAGAAGACCTGCCATATCCTTGATACAGATAGAATTTGCACCCATTTCCTCTATCTGCTTAGCCATATTCTTCCAATAATCAAGTGTATAAGCCTCACCTAATGTATATGAAAGAGCTATCTGTGCATGTCCATTTTCCTTGTTAGCAGCCTTAACAGCTGTCTCAAGGTTTCTAATATCATTTAAACAGTCAAAAATTCGAATGATATCAATACCATTAGCAATTGATTTCTGAACAAAATACTCAACAACATCATCAGCATAATGACGATATCCTAAGATATTCTGTCCTCTAAAAAGCATCTGAAGCTTTGTATTCTTAAATCCATCCTTAATTTTTCTAAGTCTCTCCCATGGATCTTCCTTAAGGAAACGAAGTGACGCATCAAATGTCGCTCCACCCCAACACTCTACTGAATGATATCCAACCTTGTCCATCTTCTCAATGATAGGGAGCATCTGCTCTGTAGTCATTCTTGTAGCAATAAGTGACTGATGAGCATCACGTAATATGGTTTCGGTAATCTTTACCGGTTTCTTTTCTACTGCCATTAATCTAACCTCCTGTAAATTTTATATAAAATAATTCTATGATATTCCAAATATAGCAAGGAAAGTACCTGCTGCAACAGCAGTACCGATAACACCTGCAACATTAGGACCCATTGCGTTCATAAGAAGGAAGTTAGTAGGATCGTACTCCGCTCCAACCTTCTGTGAAACTCTAGCTGCCATAGGAACTGCAGAAACACCTGCAGAACCAATAAGAGGATTAACCTTACCCTTTGTTGCCCAACACATAATCTTACCAAAGATAACACCTGCTGCTGTACCAAACGCAAAAGCAACAAGTCCAAGAGCAACAATCTTAAGTGTACTCATCTGAAGAAATGCATCTGCACTTGTTGTTGCACCAACAGAAGTACCAAGTAAGATAACAACAATGTACATCATGGCATTTGATGCTGTTTCAGTAAGCTGCTTAACAACTCCACACTCTCTAAATAAGTTTCCTAACATAAGCATACCAACAAGTGGAGCTGTTGTAGGAAGAATCATAACAACTACCAAAGTAACTATAATTGGGAAGAGAATCTTCTCAAGCTTTGTTACAGGACGAAGCTGTCCCATCTTAATGCGACGCTCCTTATCAGTTGTAAGAAGCTTCATGATAGGTGGCTGAATAACTGGAACAAGCGCCATATATGAATATGCAGCAACAGCTATAGGACCCATAAGAGTACCACCCATTCCAAGCTTACCTGCAAGGAAAATAGATGTAGGACCATCAGCTCCACCGATAATTGAAATCGCAGCAGCTTCCTTGCCGTTGAAGCCCATAAGGAAAGCTAAAAAATATGCTGAATAAATTCCAAACTGTGCCGCTGCTCCAAGTATAAAGCTTTTTGGATTGGCAATAAGTGGTCCGAAATCTGTCATTGCACCAACACCCATGAAAATAAGTGATGGTAAAATACTCCACTCATCAAGTAAGTAGAAGAAATGTAATAATCCGCCCTCTTCCATAATACCAGGGAACATATTAACCAAGAACATACCAAATGAAATTGGTACCAAAAGCAATGGTTCAAAGCCCTTTACAATTGCAAGATACATAAAGAAACATGCTACCAAAATCATAACATAATGCTTCCAAGTAAGAGTTGCAAAACCGGTCTGAAGAGCAAGATTCTTTAATACGTCTGAAAAACCGCTCATTTAGCGTTACCTCCTGTTATTTTAGGTAATTATCTACCGGTAATTAATTTAAAGTTGCTAATGTATCACCAGCTTCAACTGAATCATTAGCTGAAACATTAATGCTTGCAATTGTTCCATCTTCTGACGCAACAATTTCATTCTCCATCTTCATAGCCTCAAGAACAAGGATAACATCACCCTTCTTAACAGCCTGTCCAACACTTGCCTTAACACTTAATATCTTTCCTGGCATTGGTGATGATATAATCACACTACCTGCTGAACCACTAGCTGCTGGTGCTGGAGCTGGTGCTGGAGCTGGAGTTGGAGCTGCTGGTGCCGCCGCTACAGGTGCTGCTACTACTGGAGCTGCTGCTACAGGAGCTGCTGCTACAGGAGCTGCTGCTACTGCTCCTAAATCTTCAACTACAACATCATATGCTGTACCATTAACTGTAATTCTATAATTCTTCATTTTAATTTCCTCCTAGAATAAATGTTTCTTGATATATTATTATTTTCTTACTTTCTTAATAGATCTAACAACAAGCCTATCCTTGCTTATTGCTCCATTACCTGACTGTGCTTCATATTCATGAATAGCAGCAGTAATTACTGCCATTAACTGTGCATCTTCATTAGCACTAGCTTTAGCTGCTGCAGTAATAACAGCCAGAAGTTCTGAATCATCATCTTTTTTATCAACATTACTTGTCTTTGCAGAAGCTTTCTTAGTTGTATTATCCTTCTTTTCTGTCTCAACCTTAGGCTTCTTAGCGAAAAGTGCTGGTAAATACTTAAATAATGAAATAACAAACGATATAAATATAAGAACAATAAATACGGTTCCCATACCAATAAGGGTATTCATACCAGCCTGCCCAACAAGTTCTTTATTAGAATAGATAGCAGCTACAACCATTTCTTCCTTGACATATGGACGAATACCTTGAGCATTAAGCTGAGCCTCAACCTGCTGAAGACCAACCTGATATAATTCTTCCATACTAGTCACATTGTTATATACAAAAATCTGCTCCATTGTCAACCCATTCATAGAAGCAGCATACTGAATACCTGAAGCAAATACATCAAAGGATTCTAGCCCCTGCTCTTTAAGAGCCTTATTATAGTCAATATAATAATTAGGATTTTCAACATATTTAACAGAAATCTCTACATCCCTGTTCTGAGCATTATTTATAATAACAACAGTTACATAATCCTTGTTATTTATGATTTCAACACCAGCATCCTTAAGTGAAATTGTGTTACTACTCAAAAAAGTTGCAGTAGTTGAAAAATCTTCAAATTCGCCAACTTTATCAGTTTCCCTAGCTTGAACAATACCCTTTACTGCTGACTGTTCGAACTCACTACCACTACTCATATAGTAATCAATATATTCGTCGGAAATGGATTCATATTCTATAAATGATGTCATTGCATCAACTGCAATTTCATTATCATCATAAGCAAAAGGCTTGTCAAACTTTTCATCACATCCTGTAAAAGAGAACATAACAGCTAATATGGAAACTAATGCTAATAATTTTTTAAATTTCATTTAGTTGTCACCTCTCCTTATACTGCTCCGTGCTTCTTGTAAGGTCTATCCTCATTCTTAGTATAAAGCATATCAAGTGCAGCAATTATTCTCTTTCTAGTTGCATCTGGCTCGATGATATCGTCAATGTAGCCTCTCTTAGCAGCAGCCATAGCACTTGACTGAAGCTCAGTATATTGCTTCTTAAGTTCAGCAACACAAGCAACCTTATCATCTGCTGTAGCAATTTCCTTCTCGTACATAATCTTAACTGCCATCTCAGGATCCATAGTTCCAATCTTAGCTGTAGGCCATGCATAAACCATGTCAGCTCCAATAGACTTAGAATTCATAACAGTATATGCAGTTCCAAATGCATCGCCCATAACTACAGTAACCTTTGGAACTGTAGCATTAGCAAAAGCATATGTAAGCTTAGCAACAGCCTTTGCAATATTCTTCTCATTCTCAATTGTTGCAACAAAACCTTTTGTATTAACTAAAGTAATAACCGGAATTTCAAATGAGTCACAGAAATTAACAAAATCAGCGGCTAAATCAGCTCCTTCAGCAGAAAGCATATCACATCCACCTTCAACCTGATTAACAACACATCCTACTGTATCGCCATTAAGCTTAATAAAACCAACTACTACATCCTTTGCATAATTTTTGTTTACTTCAAAGAAAATATTATTATCAGCAATATTCTGTAGTACAGCTCTTCCATCCTTAACATATCCGTCAAGGTTAGGAATAATTCTATTCAAATCATCATTACACTCTGAAGAAGCATCTACCTGATTATTTGAAGGAAGCATGCCAATAAGTGTTCTTATCTGAGCTAAAACAGTAGCATCATCCTCGCATACACCATCAACAAGTGAAGTATTTTTACTCAAATAATCAGCACCGGCTGTATCAAGCTTTGATGCATAATTACCCTCTAATGCATTAGGACTGTTAACAAAAAGCTTTGAATTATCAGCTGTCATAAAAGTAAAATCTGTAAGTGCTGGAATAAGTGCAGTACCACCGCCACAATTTCCAAAAATAGCTGTAATCTGAGGAATAACACCAGATGCAAGAGTTTGCTTTAAGTAAAGCTCTCCAAATGCATTCATAGCATCAGTTGCCTCCTGAAGTCTAAGACCGGCACAATCAATAAGGCCTACGACAGGCGCTCCTACCTTCATAGCCATATCATAAATCTTTGCAATCTTCTTAGCGTGCATTTCACCAACTGAACCACCAAGAACAGATGCGTCTTGACTATAAACATAGACAATCTTGTCACCTACTACTCCGTAGCCGGTAATTACACCATCTTTAGGAGTATCATTTTCCTGCATGTTAAAGTCTGTGCTTCTGGATGTAACATATGCACCAACCTCAACAAAGCTTGCGTCATCAAGCAAAGCGTTAATTCTATCGCTTGCTGACATAGTAAGTTTGTTACTCATTTTACGTCCTCCGTTAAAATTTATTTTAGGCTTTATTCGGAAATAAAACCAATTTCATCCGATTATAATAATAACCTTTTTCAAGTATTATTTCAAGCTAATCTTATAATTATTTTAATTCTTAATCGTAAATGTTTTTTGAAAATAATATAAAGAGTAGTCAGAGTTTTTTTCTCTGACTACTCTAAAATACAACTAATCATTTTTTAAAGAAAATTTACCTTCTGAACTTATTTTGTTTTTTTCTGTATCATATATATTTTCATTATCAGAAATCGAATTCTCCTCATTACCATCTGTCTCTTTATCAGCATTATTAATTGTTGTGTCAGGGATATTATCAAAATAATTCAATTCATCTTCAGATTGTTGAACCACAAAACTCTTAGCACCAATCTTTTTATAATTTTTTTCTTTCTTATTTACAATAATTAACATTGTGCCTAACACAAAAACCACAACACCAAATGCAAATGTTAGCAATGACCAAATTTGCTTTTGATTAACATCAATTTCCAAATATAATGCATCAGATTGACTATATCCCATATAATTTAATGCTAATTTGAAATATTGTTCAACTTCAGGATCTAATTTAAGTAATCCACCCGTAAGAATTACTGGTGTTGGAGGTAATGTTCTTTCACCATTTAAATAATCATATGTTTCATTTATTAAATCGTCTAATTTATAATACTCTTTAGAAGCAACACTAACTTTAATAGATACTATTCTACCATCATCTAATACACCTAACGCATGATATGAGTGATTGCTAGAACGTCTTGTTCTTTTATTAGTTTCAGCATACCAATCTATTGCATATTCTAATTTTATCGATACATGATTACCCTTTTCAAGCTCTTCACCAGTTTCAATCATATCATTAATATCGTTAGCTTCTCCAGTTATAATAAATTTTAGATCATCTATAGATGTTACTATAATAAATATACTTAGAATATATAAAAGAACTAATGTAAAAATACCACTCGATTTCTTCTTCATTTTATCCCCTCCCGTAAGGTAACAATTTAATAATAGAATACTTACTTTTGCTCAGCAAGAACTCCTTTATTCTTAACAAGATAATCTATAAGAGAAATAATTGTTAGCGCAAGCGCAGCATATATTAGAACATTCTCAACAATACCTACAACTCTTCCACCAAAATCACACATAACAAATATTATCATTACCATCTGAACAACAGTCTTAATCTTTCCCCACCAGCCTGCTGCAATAACAATTCCATTGTCTGATGCAACAAGTCTAAATCCGCTTATTATAAATTCTCTGGCAATAATAACTATAACTACCCATGCAGGGATTCTATCAAGCTCAATCAAAGCAATCATGGCTGAGCACACCAAAAGCTTGTCTGCAAGAGGATCCATAAATTTTCCAAAATTTGTAATAAGATTATATTTTCTGGCAATCTTTCCATCAAGCATATCTGTCAAACTAGCTATTATAAATATTCCAACAGCAATCCATTTTCCATAAGGAATTGCATCAACCATAAGAGCAACTAGGAAAAATGGAATTAAACACATTCTCAATATAGTTAATTTATTAGGTAAATTCATTAGTCTACTACGCCTCCTATTAGATCATAAGGTCCTGCCTCATCTATTTTTACTTTGACTATTGTACCAGAAATCAACTCGTAATCACAGTTAAGAAATACAAGTCCATCCACATTTGGTGCATCTCTGTAGGTTCTTCCAACATAAACATCATCGTCAGGTGAATAACCTTCTACAATAACATCAACTATAGAACCAACTAATTCTTGATTCTTATCATAAGAAACCTCTTGTTGAAGTTCCATTATCTCATCTCTCCATGCATTTGCCAAATCAACCGGTACTTGGTCAGCAAATTCAGCTGCAGGAGTACCATCTTCTCTTGAATAGGTAAACACTCCTATTCTATCTAATTCCATCTCATCAATAAATTCCAAAAGTCTTTCGTGATCATCTACGGTTTCTCCTGGAAAACCTGTTATAAGAGATGTTCTAATTGCTATATCAGGCACCTTGCTTCTCAGCTTGGAGATAACATTTTTAATAGATTCCTTATCTGTTTTTCTTCCCATCCTATGAAGTATATTATCCTCAGAATGCTGAAGTGGCATATCAATATATTTACAAAGCTTATTCTCTGTTGCAAACAAATCAATAAGCTCATCATCTATCTCTTCAGGATAGCAATACATAAGTCTTATCCAATCTATGCCTTCAATCTTAGCAAGCTCAACAACAAGCTTAGGAAGGGATTTTTGACCATATAAATCAATTCCATAACAGGTTGTTTCCTGAGCAACAAGTATAAGCTCTTTTATCCCTTGCGACGCCATATAAGTCGCTTCACTTATAAGCTTTTCCATAGGTACACTTCTATATCTTCCTCTAATATGAGGAATTACACAGTAAGTACAATATTTGTTACAGCCCTCGGCAATCTTAAGATAGCCCATAAATGTTCCTGATGTAATAACTCTATCAGATTCAACAGTGGCCAATCTGTCCAACTCATCATACACAGATATCTTTGATTTGCTTGTATCAGATTTTTCAAGTTCATCAATAACCTGAATAATTTTATCAAAGCTAGTTGTACCAATGCATGCATCAACCTCTGGAATTTCATCAAAGATTTCATCCTTAAATCTTTGCGCAAGACATCCTGTAACTATAAGATATTTTAAACGGTCTTTCTTAAGCTCTGCCATTTCAAGAACAGTATTAACACTCTCCTCCATGGCATCATGAATAAAGCTACATGTATTTACAATAACAATATCTGCTTCCGACTCTTCGTTAGTAATATTATATTTGTTATCACGAAGCAAGCCTAACATTGCTTCGCTGTCACATAGGTTTTTATCACATCCAAGTGATACCATTAATATATTCATAGATTAATTTAAACCTGCTTCCACACAATTATTCATAAGCATCGCTATTGTCATAGGACCAACTCCACCCGGCACAGGTGTAATTGCTCCTGCAACAGGCTCAACAGATGCATAGTCTACATCTCCGCAAAGCTTATTATTCTCATCTCTATGTATACCTACATCTATAACTGTAGCACCTTCTTTTACATATGATGCATCAATCATTCTAGGTTTTCCAATTGCAACAACCAATATATCTGCCCTCTTACAAACTTCCTTTAAATCCTTAGTTCTTGAATGACAGATTGTAACTGTTCCATTTTCTCTAAGAAGAAGCATACTCATAGGCTTACCTACAATATTACTTCTACCTATTACAACACATTCTTTACCGGAAATCTCAATATTTGAACGTTTAAGAAGCTGAATAACACCTGCAGGAGTACATGACACAAAGCCCTTCTGTCCAATACTAAGAGCACCAACACTTGCAGGATGAAAACCATCTACATCCTTAGACGGACTAATAGCATTAATTATTTTCTCTTCATCAATGTGCTTAGGTACAGGCAACTGAACAAGAATACCATGTACACTATCATCCTTATTAAGCTTATCAATTATATCAAGAAGCTCTGTTTCTGTTGTCTCTTCAGGAATTTCATAAGCAAGAGACTTAATTCCGATATATTCACATGCTTTTTTCTTATTTCCAACATAAACTGTGGATGCAGGATCATTACCAACCTGAATAACTGCAAGACAGATTTCCTTTCCTTCTTCCCTTAATTCAGAAACCTTTTCCTTAAGCTCATCCTTTATCTGCTGTGAAATAAGCTTACCATCTATTATTTGTGCCATTTTAATATCCTCCTTATTTAGTATATACATATTATTTTTTATATGTTGTGTACCATTCAAATCCACCAATGTCATCATGTACCAAGAAATCACACATATAATATTCTTGCCCATCAACGGCGAAAATATAGTATGTAACCATAGAGTTTTCTTTCACCTCAGGATTTCCTAAAACATGAACAACATCCTGAATATTAACACCTGTTTCA
>JAZPXZ010000030.1:0-1526 GCA_045543915.1 Wujia sp. | reverse complement strand
ATACTGTTCCTGGGGAGCATAGCCCGGTTTTACAATTACCGATAAGCTCTTACTGTGAGAGGTTGATGTAGCGTACCTTGCCGCACCAAAGTCTAGGAGTTTAACCTCTCCACTATTAGTCAGGAATATATTGTCCGGTGATATATCTCGGTGAAGTATTCCCTCTTTATGTACCTCCTTTAAGGCGTCTAATACCGGCATCATTATCTTGATGGAATCATCTAAGCTAAGCTTCCCTTCTCTTTCAATTCGAGCGGAAAGAGTCTCGCCCTCTAAGTATTCCATAACTATGTATGCGGTCTTATTCTCCTCAAAGCTGTCATATATACCAACAATTCCTGGAATAGTCTTGAACTTAGCTAATCGCTTTGCTTCCTCTACAAACTTAACTACTCCTCCTGCGAACTGCTCTTCTCTTTCTCCTGAGAATATAGTTACCTCTGTGGAGTCTTTAGTTCTTGTAGCGAATTCACCAGGTAAGTACTCCTTGATAGCTACCTTCTGCTCCAATATCGCATTATATCCAATATATGTAACTCCAAATCCACCATATCCAAGAACTTTTCCTACAATGTACTTGCCCTGCAATACTGTTCCCGGAGAAAGGTGGTACGCCTCCTTTGGAGCCGTGCCCTCTACATATCCACAGTGAGGACATACCTTATAAGTGTCCTTATAGGTATTCATACATCCCATACATAATTGCTCTGCCATATATAACACCTCTAACCTTTTATTCTCACCCTATTGGCTAATTATTAAGCCATTCCTCTAAGTCCTGATTACCAATTATTACATCATCACTTAGCTTCTTAGACTCTTCCTTTAGCTCCTGACAAACATCAGGTGTAAATGTCAGCTTATCCAAATACGAATCTACTATTTCATATTTTCCATTATTGCTAACAAACTGCTTATATGCCGCCACATTAAGCGGTATAGAATTTTTATTTGCTATATGCATTGTTTTCTGAGGACCCTCAGCCAGCATATAGCTAAGAAGAAGCTCTGCTGCCTTAATTTCTGCTTCATCACTGTTTCCATCAATGCTAAACATATCTGTGAATTCACCATATATTTTGTTTGTATTTATAGGACGCATTTCGTACAAGCCAACAGCCGCATCATTGAAATGTATAAATTCCTCTGCAGACGCTACATAGTAGGTAAGCTCTCCATCAGCAAAAGCCTGTATCATAGAAGCTGTATCCTGAGCCTTTTCTCCATACTTTGCTACTTCCTGCTTTATTTCTCCTATCATAGACTTTGATATGTCATCCATCACAAGCTTATTGTCAAAAGAATACTGTCCACCAAAGCTATTCAACGCCATCCCATAATACTCAGGAGCTATATAATATCCCTTTGTATCGTCGCCACTAATCTGCTGGAAGCTCTCTATCTCTATGGTGTCAAAATCCGCCTCATTACCTCTTCTTACAAATGCAACCGGTACATTAAAGCCCATTGGCATCTGCTTTCCTGATGACAATTCCTTCTTATATTCATCTAGGAAATAATATTCA
>JAZPXZ010000029.1:0-6512 GCA_045543915.1 Wujia sp. | reverse complement strand
ATAGATGAAATTCTTGGTAAAACCTATAATTCCAATGTTAAGTCAGGTAAGCATGGATACAAGAAGAAAAGACAAACTGACTATTTTGATTATAATAGAGCAAAGACCACTCCGATAATTAAGGAGAAGCTTTATATTGTAGATGGCTATAATGTTATATTTGCATGGAAGGAATTAAAGGAGCTCTCAAGCATTAATATCGATTCAGCAAAGGACAAGCTGATATCAGTTATGTCAGAATATAGAGCAATTATAGATAAGAAAGTTATAATTGTGTTTGATGGATATAAAGTAAAGAATAATCCGGGTAGTCTGGAGGAGAAAGAGGATGTTACAGTTGTTCATACTAAGGAAGGTGAAACTGCAGATGCATATATTGAAAGATTTGCAAATGCAAACAAGGGTAAGCTGAATATTACTGTTGTTACCTCTGATAGCTTGATTAGACAGCTCACCTCAGGAAGTAACTGTAATGTTGTTAGTTCTTTAGATTTTGAAATGGAAGTAGAAGCTGCAAAGAAGCAACTTAGAGATACATATAAATTAGATTAATCGTTGTATTTTATGCCGATTTATGTTAATTTATTAATATCTATAGGATTTTAATATTTTAATCCTTGATGATGTATTTTCTATTGATTTATATATACTTTTACGAATGGGGGTTACTCAGATGGATTTTAAAGGATTGTGGCAGATAATTAAGCAAAAAACAATTCGATTCTACAAAAAAGCGAGAAAAGCAATTAAAAAGTTTATTAGAAAGCTTGTTAGACATACAAAGGCGGGCGATTATAGCTTGTTGATATATACAATATCTGCTTTTGTCGTGATTATATTGATGGTTGTTATGTTTGCTAACATATTCTCCTTAGGTGGTAAAAAGAAATCGTCTTTTGAGCTTACTACTACAGAGGCAGCAACCCCTATGGATTCAACTGAGGATCCGGCAATTGCGGCGCAACAGGCTTTAGAGCAGCAGGCTAGGGATATATATAGTAGGAATAAGGACTTCTTGTTCCTTGTAGATGAGAATAATCCTCTTCCAGCTGGATATACTTTTGAACACCATACTTTAAACTGTGGTCTTGATATTGATAAGAGAATATTTAATGACTTCCTTGAGATGCTTAATGCATGTAATATGGCAGGTTATGAGTATAATATTATTAATGCTTATATTGATAATGCTACACAGACCGAGCTTTATAATTCTGCAATACAGCATTATGTTGATCAGGGCTTGCTTGAGGAGGAAGCAGCAGCTCAGGTTGGTAAGTCTGTTGACAGACCTGGCTACAGTGAGCATGAAACAGGACTTGCTGTGGATTTAACTGATGTTGAGGTTTTAGGAGAAGAGGATTACAAATCCACAAGAGGTACAGATCAATGGCTTATGAATAACTGTTACAAATATGGTTTTATTAACAGATATCCTGCTAATAAGGTTAGTGTTACAGGAGTAAGTGATGAGCAGTGGCAGTATAGATATGTAGGTAGAGAAGCCGCAGCATTTATGGCTGAGAATAATCTATCTTTAGAGGAATTTATGCAGCTTGTTCAGTAAAATACATTTAAGGTTGGATAGTTTATGACACCGAGAGAAGAAAAGAAAAGAATAAAGCAGAGAAGAAGAGCGATGAGAAAAGCATTGCATATTCTTAATATAGCCCTATTTATACTAGTTGTAGTCATTACTTTTATTGGAGTGTTTCATTTGTTCACCCCTAAAAAGGCGTATCGTAATAAGGGTGTAGAAAGCTTTAATGCAGGTGAATATGAAGTGGCAATAGAGCATTTTGATAAGGCTTTAAGCTATAATCAGTGGTTTGCTGATAAGCTTAATATTGATATCTGCTATTACAAAGCTGATGCGTATCTAAGGCTTGAGATGTACCGGGAGGCATATGATACCTATGCATATATCTTAGAGGAATATTCAGATTCTCATTATAATCCAGAGGATGTGGAATATCTTATGACCATTACAGATGGATTAATTAAGTTTTCTAATGGTGAGTATTTTGGTTCTCATGGGATTTTTGTGGATGCTGTTGATAAAGGCTACAAGGAGCTGTCTGTTTATGCTGCAATATGCTATCAGCATTTAGATGACTATGATAAGATGAAGGAATACTTTGATATATATAGCAGAGAGGTAGGCATGGATGCTTATTTGTGCTACAAATTTGCTCAGTATTATATTCAGCAGGAGGATTATAATACAGCTGTTGCTTATGTTAATCAAGGCCTTAGCCAAGATGATAAGACTTATGAGAAGCAGCTTAGATATACTCAAATTGTTGGGTACGAGAAGCTGGGGCAATTTAATGAAGCATTTGCTTTGGCTAAGGAATATAAGGAGTTATATCCTGACGATACTAAGGCAGAGGATTTATATGCGTATCTTGATACTAGAGTAAATATATCTGAGGAGCCTTTAAATGATATTTATGATTTGTATGGGGACGATGCTGACTCATATTAGTCTAGGTATAAATTTATATTTATGTTAGTTAAATATTATGGCTGTTTCAGTGAACAATAATCGAGTAGGTGTAGCCTACTCGATATTAATTTCACAATAAGCAACCATAATATTGTTATGTTAACCAAGAAGGTGATTGTATGTTTGATAATAATGAGTTACAAGAGAAGGTAATACTTTTTTGCGTTGACCTTGACAATGGTGAAGATGTTGAGGTTAATTTAGATGAGCTTGAGGAGCTTGTTAAAACAGCCGGAGCAACTGTGGTTGGAAGACTTGTTCAAAAAAAAGATGGAATAGACAAGGCCACATATATTGGCTCAGGAAAAACTCAGGAGCTAAGAGAGATGGTTGAGGAACTTGGTGCAACAGGTGTTGTGTGTGACGATGAGCTTAGTCCTATGCAGCTTAAGAATCTTGAGGAGGCTGTTGATACCAAGATTATGGATAGAACTATGGTTATACTCGATATATTTGCAGGTAGAGCCACAACCAGGGAAGGTAAGATACAGGTCGAATTAGCTCAGCTAAAGTATCGTTCTTCAAGACTTATTGGTATGAGAAGCTCTCTTTCCAGACTTGGTGGTGGTATTGGTACCAGAGGTCCAGGAGAGAAAAAACTTGAGATTGATAGACGTATTATAAGGGACAGAATAGCTCAGTTGCAGAGAGAACTGGAGGATGTAAAGAATCATAGAGATGTTATGCGTAAGCAAAGAATGTCTGGTGATTTACCTATTGTGTCTATAGTTGGCTATACAAATGCTGGAAAATCCACACTTCTTAATCATCTTACTGATGCTGGTGTTTTAGAGGAAGATAAGCTGTTTGCTACACTTGATCCTACATCCCGTAATCTTAAGCTTTTAAATGGTCAGGAGATTATTATAACTGATACTGTTGGATTTATAAGAAAACTTCCGCATCATCTTATTAATGCATTTAGATCAACCTTAGAGGAAGCAAAGTTTGCAGATATTATACTTCATGTTGTTGATGTCTCTAATCCACAGGCTGATAGTCATATCATTACTGTATATGAGACTTTGGACAGTCTTGGAGTAGAGAATAAAATAATTGTTACTGCCTTTAACAAGATTGATAAGGTTGAAGAGATGCCTATTATTAAGGATTTTAAGGCAGATGCTATTGTAAATATTGCTGCTAAGAAAGAAATTGGATTTGATAAGCTTATGGAGACTCTGGCAGATGAGATTAATAAGTGTAGAAAGTATGTGGAGAAGCTTATCTCTTATAATGACGCAGGAATAATAAATAAGATAAGAAAGTCAGGAACCTTGCTTGAAGAAGAATATAGAGAGGATGGAATATATATTAAGGCTTATGTGGATGCAAGCTTCAATATATAACTAATAGGAATAATTAATTTATGGATTTACCAAAGCTTTTTGAAGACAATATGATAAAACTATTAGGGGCTGAATTTGAGGATTATAAAGCCTGCTTGGATAAACCTATGTATCATGGTATAAGAATTAATACCATGAAGATTAGTGTCGAGGAGTTTCTTAAGATAAATCCTTTTCATTTAAAGCCTGTTCCCTGGTGCGACAATGGTTTTTACTATGATGAGAAGCTTGATAAGCCTTCGAAGCATCCTTATTACTACGCCGGTCTTTATTATATACAGGAGCCAAGTGCTATGACTCCTGCTGCCGTTATCCCTATTGAAAAGGGTGATAGGGTTTTGGATATATGTGCTGCTCCGGGAGGTAAGTCTACAGAGCTTGCAGCAAAACTGGACGGAACAGGTGTACTTGTGTCCAACGATATTAGTGCATCAAGAGCAAAGGCCTTACTTAAAAATCTTGAGGTTTTTGGAGCAACTAACGCACTTATTATAAGTGAGGCTCCATATAAGCTGTCTGAGCGTTTTGCAGGCTTCTTTGATAAGATTTTAATTGATGCACCATGCTCAGGAGAAGGTATGTTTAGAAAGTCTAATTCTATGATTACTGCATGGGAAAACAATGGTAATCAGCTATTTAGTGACCTACAGATAAGTATTCTAAAAGAGGTAGTGAAGATGCTCAAGCCAGGTGGCAAGATACTTTATTCTACCTGTACCTTTGCTCCATTAGAGAACGAGAAATCCGTAGAATATTTGCTTAGCTTAGATGAGGATTTGAAAATTTGTGATTTTAATAAATATGAGTACTTTGACGACGGTCATCCTGAATGGTCTGATACGGGTAATGAAGAACTTACAAAATGTGCACGACTTTGGCCGCATAGAATAGAGGGTGAGGGACATTTTGTTGCCCTTGTTGAGAAAGCAGGAGTATCTGTAAATTCAGGTAATTCCGGCAGCTATCCTATTAAGAAGGCAAAGCTTACTAAGGAGACAACTGATTTCTTTAAATCCTTTAATAAGGAATTTGATTTTAATCGTATAGAAGAATCACAAGGAAAGCTGTACTATATTCCGGATTCCTTTCCGGCAGTTAGAGGTCTTAGGATTCTTAGGTGTGGCTTGTATCTTGGAGAGGTTAAGAAGAACAGATTTGAACCAAGCCAATCACTTGCCATGAGCTTAAAGGCTACTGATTTTACTAATGTAGTTGATTTAGGCTCAGATGATGATAGAGTTAGTAAGTATCTTAAGGGTGAAACCATTGAGGCAGATGGTAATAATGGCTGGGTATTAGTTTGTGTTGATTCATATCCTCTTGGTTGGGGAAAGCTTAATAATGGTATATTGAAGAACAAATATTTACCTGGTTGGAGGTTAATGTCATGAGCATAGCAATCGTTACTGGTGCATCTTCCGGTATGGGAAGAGAATTTGTACATCAGATTAGTAAAAAATTTAAAACAATAGACGAAATTTGGGTTATAGCCAGAAGAGTGGATATGTTGGAAAAACTAAGTGATGAGATAGATAATGTGAGAATCAGACCACTAAAATATGATGTATCTGATCAAGCTGATATGATTCGATTCAAGATGCTTCTTATGCAGGAGAAACCACAGGTTAGAGTACTGGTTAATTCAGCAGGCTATGGAATTATTGGGTCATTTGAGGAAATAGGTGATGATAACACAGGAATGTGTAAGGTGAATTGTGTAGGTTTAACCAAGATTATTGAGCTTGTTTTACCATTTATGACCTGTAATAGAGGGAATATATGGAATATTGCATCCTCTGCTGCCTTTATGCCTCAGCCTTCCTTTGCAACCTATGCGGCAACTAAGTCCTATGTTTTAAGTCTATCTAGAGCGCTAAATAAGGAACTTAAGCATAGAAATATTACAGTTACAGCAGTATGCCCAGGTCCTGTTAAAACGGAGTTTTTTGATGTGGCAGAGAAGCATCGCAGTGCTAAGTTCTACAAGAAGCTAGGGATGGCAAAGGCCGAAAATGTTGTAGAGCTTGCTCTAAAGGATGGGTTTCATGGTAGAGGTGTATCAGTGTATGGACCAACTATGAAGGTATTCAGAGCTTTAAGTAAGCTATTGCCACATGATTTTATGTTAAAGTTTGTTAATTAATTACTAGATTATGGAGATAAAAGATGAATAAGGTTAACAAAGGAGAATATGGCTATTTAAGGTCGTATAAGCTATCAAAATTAATAATAGTAGGAATACTGTCAATTATGCTTGCGGCGGTTGTTATAGGAACAATTTTGATGTATGGAGATACTTCCAGAGTAATCATTGTTATTGCCATACTTTTATCATTGCCCTTAGCAAAATTTATGATTGCCTATATTATAGTTGCTAAATATAATTCACTTACATTTGACCAGCATGCAAAAATAGCTAATAACTACAAGAACAAGGATGGTTGTTTATTGTTTGATATGACCATTTCTCAGTATGAGGGTATTAGATTCTATCATTCAATGTTAATTAAGAATGGTAAAATATATGCACTAGTTCTCAATAAGGATTACAAGGAGAATAAAAAGGATTACGAAAAATGGATTATGGCATGTATTTCTGGAGACAAATACAAGTACAAGGTAACTGTTATTAATGAAATTGATGAGTAAAGTCG
>JAZPXZ010000028.1:0-52373 GCA_045543915.1 Wujia sp. | reverse complement strand
CTAATTATGAAACCATAATACAAGAAATTAGCATGGTTGCTCAATGTGAAAGAAATGAAGCTAATAATCTTTTTGAATTTTTAAGCCTGAAGGAGTACGACAATCGATTAAAAGACAACCAGTTGCCTGAAAAAGACAGTAATAGAGTGTTTGAAAAATGCATAATACAATATGGAGATGACTTATATTTATATTCATATATTATGATTGGATTTGCATATATAATTTTGTCAAGAAAATTAAAATTCAATTTAATAGATGGCTGTAAGAAATCAAATTCAAAAATAATAGAGAAGAAGATAAAAAATGAATTTGAAAAAGAGGTATATAATAAATTGAAGTTATTGTATAAAGTTACATTGTATAATCAACACAAATTGGAAAATGGTGTGGTTTTACCTAGGCAAATTGATGTAATTTATTATGACGATTGCGATGAAATACTATATGTAGTTGAGTGTAAAGACATTGCATTTAAATTTACACCGTTAGGAATAAAAACGGATGTAAAAAAAGAAAAAGAATTTATAGGAATATTAAAAGAGAACATAATAAATATTGAAAATAATAAGGTGTATTTCGAAACAAAGTTTGGGATAAAAGTATCATGTGTTAAAGGACGTATAGTATATAGAACAACAAACTACACTACGGAAAAGGAACAAAATTATGACGATATAGATATATTGTCGTACAACCAATTGAAAGAGGTTATTGAAAAGAAAATAAAATGACAATATATTATTAATTACGAATGGAGTATACCCCCCCATGTCCACCATCCTACTATCCATCAACCCAGTCCATGTTAACAACATACTAACTGGGAAGAAACAATATGAATTTAGAAAAAGAGCCTGTAAGCGAAAGGTAGATAAAATCATCATCTATTCCACAACTCCAGTTATGAAGGTTGTTGGTGAAGCTGATGTGGAGCAGGTATTGGTAGACAAGCCAAGCAAGGTTTGGAACATAACCAAGAGTAAGTCAGGCATTGATAAATGCTTCTTTGATGCGTACTACAAGGATCGAGACGAAGCGGTTGCATACAAGCTTACCAATGTTGTAAAATACAGTGAACCAAAAGATTTAAAAGACTACGGCATAAAATGTGCCCCACAATCCTACCAGTACATAGAAGGAGACTAACCATGCTAACAGTAACAAAAGGAGACATAACTAAAATTACAAACACCAAAGCCATCGTCAATGCAGCCAATACCAGCCTACTAGGCGGTGGAGGCGTTGATGGTGCTATTCATCGTGCAGCAGGTCCGGAGCTTTTGGCAGAGTGCAGAACCTTGCATGGCTGTGAGACAGGCTGTGCCAAGATAACCAAGGCCTATAAGCTACCTTGTGATTATGTTATTCACACTGTAGGACCTATTTGGTATGGAGGAAATGATAACGAAGAGGAATTACTAGCAAACTGCTATCGCAACTCTTTACAACTGGCAGTGGACAATGGAATCCGCACCATTTCCTTTCCCTCTATATCTACAGGTGTATATAGATTTCCTTTAGACAAGGCTGCGATAATTGCAGTGGCCACTGTAAAGAAATTCCTAGAGGATAACCCTGGTAAGATAGACTTAGTACAATGGGTGGCTTTTGATGAAAAAACCTACAATGTATATGAAAGAGAAATAAATCTTAGTAAGTAAATAAGGATATCTAAGAATAACTAGAACAATATATTGCCGTGATTAAAAAGAGGCTAACCATAGCCTCTTTTTTGCTTGCTTTTAAACCACTAGTTAAATGCTCATTTCTTCAATGCAAGCTATAATTATTACGGAGGTGATTTTTATAGCTACCAAGAACATAACATTGTTTATTGATATAGAGTGGTCCCAGCCCACTAATGTATTTGAGATTGAGAAGTCCCAGATGCTACAGATTGCTGGTATTGGGGTGAATCAGGATGGTTAAGAACACAAAGCAGGAGAAGTCAAAATCACAGAATAATAAGACAATACAACCTCAGCAACCCTTTAAAGGAGAACGAACTTGATAAATTTGTAACCGATTTACAAATTGTCTTTGGTTTGTTAAAATATAGGAACAATAAGAAGGGTTTACAGCATTACATACATACTAACAAACAGTTTTTTAGTTCATTAGACTATGAGACCTGTAATGCTGTAACAGCGTTATTAGAGACAGATAAGCTTTTTTTAGATAATACTAAGATTCACAAGGAGGGGAATGATATGTGTAAGGCTATAGATGATATATATAATGATGGTGTTGAGCTTGGAATGGAAAAAGGTAATCTTCAAACCATAATTAACCTGGTAATCAAAGGAAAACTAACCATAGAAGATGGAGCTGAAGAGTTAGGAATTAGCGTAGAAGATTTAAAAACCAGGTTGGCATAGCAACCACATCCACCCTATAACAGATAGGGTGGATGTTTCTTTTTATTGAGTGTTGTTACTAGTTGCAAAATAATGTAGAATCATAGATAGAATAATATTACAAAGGAGCCGTAACATGTACCTAGTGTTTGATGTTGGAGCAACCACAATTAAATATGCGCTTATGACTGGCGATGGAGATATCCTAGAGAAAGGAAAAACTCCCACACCAGTAGCTAAGGGTAACAAAGTAGATGATTTCGTTGAAACTATCGGGGGCATTTACGACAAGTATGATGGCGCCAGCCAGCTAGAACTGGCAGAATATGAACAAACTACTAGCCAGTACGACTCTTACTCTATCCAAGGCATTGCCATGGGTCTACCTGGGCAAATAGATGTGAAGCGAGGTATCGTCTACAATGGTGGAGGTATTCAGTACCTACATGAAGTCCATCTTCAGGAGCTAATCCAGAACCGTTGCCAAGGCGTTCCGGTGTCTCTGGAAAATGATGGCAAATGTGCCGCTCTGGCTGAAATCTGGAAGGGTAACGCCAAGGATGTGAAGGACGCCTGTGTGCTGGTGTTTGGCACTGGAATCGGTGGCGGAATTATACGAGGCAGGAAGGTAATTCATGGAAAGCATTTACTGGCAGGTGAGATGTCATTTATAATGGGTGATATGGAGCGTGGTGATTTGGACAAGCTTCCACCTGGAGATTGCCTTATGGAGTCCATGCCTGTTCCGGATATTGTGGATAAGATTCCGTACACCTGGACCACAAAATGCTCCACAATCAATATGTGCCAGAACATCGCCAGAGCCAAAGGGCTTCCAAGGGAAGCGGTTACCGGTGAGAAGGTTTATCAGTGGGTTAGTGAAGGTGATGAGCTGGTTACCAATATGCTGGAGGATGTGTACTTTAGCATTGCGAAAATGTGTTTAAGTCTGTTCGTTATTTTAGACCCACAGATTATACTAATTGGTGGTGGTATAAGTGCAGAGCCGGAGTTTATCAAGGGTATCAAGAAGTACATTGACCAGCTAAAACGCCTGTCCAATGTATATACAAACATTAAGATAGACACCTGCAAATTCTTAAATGATTCCAATCTAATTGGAGCCCTATATAACTTTAAGCAGAAGTACAACAAGGAGCTGTAGGAGATAAAGTTTGTGGGTGAATTACACAAATCAGAAAGGAGACATTACTATGAGCTTACGCAAAGATTTCCTATGGGGTGGCGCAGTAGCTGCCCATCAGATAGAAGGCGGTTGGCAGGAGGGCGGCAAAGGCATAAGTATAGCCGATGTTATGACTGCCGGTGACAATGTTACCAAGAAGCCTAGAATTATAACTGACGGAGTTCTCCCAGGGGAGAATTATCCTAACCATGAGGCATCTGATTTTTACCATCATTATAAGGAGGATATCGCCCTTCTTGCGGAGATGGGCTTTAAGTGTTTTAGAACCTCTATAGCGTGGACTAGAATCTTCCCTAAGTGCGATGAGGCTGAGCCAAATGAAGAAGGCCTTAAGTTTTATGATGACCTATTCGATGAGTGCCACAAATATGGTATAGAGCCAATCGTTACATTGTCGCATTTTGAGATGCCATATTATATGGCTAAGGAGTACGGTGGTTTTACAAATAGAGCATGTATAGACTTCTTCGTGAAGTTTGCAACTGCATGCTTCAAGCGTTATAAGGATAAGGTTAAGTACTGGATGACCTTCAATGAGATAAATAATCAGGCAGACCCTATTCCGCATCATTTGGTGCAGGAGGGCGGAATTCTTCCTCAGTATCTAGAGGGGAAGGATTTAGAACAGGTAATGTATCAGTCTGCTCACTATGAGCTTGTGGCAAGTGCACTTGCTGTTAAGGCGGGACATGAGATTAATCCTGATTTTATGATAGGCTGTATGATTGCAATGTGTCCGATATATCCTGCAACCTGTAAGCCAGAGGATGTGTTGGCAGCTACCCGCTTTATGCAGGGCAAGTATTGGTATACCGATGTTCATGTTAAGGGTAAGTATCCAAGCTGGCTATTTATGAAGTTTGACCGCAAGGGTTGGAAGATGGATATTACACCAGATGACCTTGAAATCTTGAATGAAGGCACTGTTGATTACCTTGCATTTTCCTACTATATGTCCTACGCCGTAGAGGCAAAGGAGGACAACCCATACTACGATTATCGTGAGGCGGATTTTGTGAGAAATACCTACCTTAAGGCCAGCGATTGGGGATGGCAGATTGATGCAACAGGACTTCGTTACGCCATGAATTGGTTTGCGGATCGTTTTGATGTGCCATTTATGATTGTGGAAAATGGATTTGGCGCCTACGACAAGATGGAGGCAGACGGAACCGTAGATGATAGCTACCGTATAGAGTATCTGGGCAACCACATTAAAGCCATGATGGATGCGGTGGAATACGAGGGCATAGACCTTTTGGGCTACACTATGTGGGCCCCTATCGATATCGTATCAGCATCAACTGGCGAGATGGACAAACGCTACGGATTTGTGTATGTAGATAAGAATAACGCTGGAGAAGGCACCCTTGCCAGAAGCAGGAAGAAGTCCTTCTACTGGTATAAGGAAGTAATAGAAACTAACGGAGAGTGCTTGAAGTAAAGCGTTAGGAAAATATAAAAAGGACGAGGGACCCTAGTCAGGCCGGCTAAGAAGTAAATTCCTCGTCCTTTTTGATTTACATAAATATACTTTCTATTTGTTCTTTGTTGCCATCCACACTTCCCTGAATCATAACCTTGTTGCCACCACATTTTGCTCCTAGTTCTGAGCGGAGCTTAGTAGCCAGCTCATTACAATCAAGCTCTTTGCTTCCAACCACAAATCTGTAGGAACCATTCTCTCCGGCGAATACGGAACAGTATCCACTGTACTTTTCCATCAGCTCATTCACAGCATTTCTTATGGCTACATTGTCAGAGATATCCGTAAATAAAACTGCATTTTTACTTTCTTCCGGACTTGGCAGAGAACTTAAGCTCATGTTAAGGCATTTTGCCTGAATGTCATTAACCTTTAGTTTGAGAGCCTGGCATTCCTCCTTCAAACGCCGGTACCCTTCAACAACCTGATCCTGCTTAATGGACATATCCTGAGCCATAGCGCTGACACTATCGAGCTTTGCGCTGTAGTCTTTAAGGGCACGCTGACCACACAATATGTTAAGTCTAACACCACCCTTGTAGCTCTGCAGTCCTGCTACCTTCAATATTCCAATCTGTCCGGTGTAGGCTACATGGGGTGCACAGCAGGCGCAAACATCAACTTCAGGTATGGTGACGATTCGTACCTGACCGTCGATTTCAATCTTGCTACGGTATTCCATATTTGCCAATTCATCTGACGATGGATAGGATATTTCAATTGGAAGATTCTTGTATATTACTTTGTTTGCCTCAAACTCCAACACATGAATTTGTTCCCAGCTAAGTGTTCCATTAAAGTCCATAGTAACCTCGTTGGTGCTGAGATGGAATCCTACATTGTTATATCCAAACTTATTATGTATAAGACCAGATAAAATATGCTCTCCAGAATGCTGCTGCATAAAGTCAAAACGCTGATTCCAGTCAACAAAGCCTAAGGCCTTATGGCCAACCTCCATAGCATTTTCCACATAGTGGTACACCAAGTCATCCTTAATCTGAACATCCTTTACATCCTGACCATTGAGTGTTCCCACATCCGCAGACTGACCGCCCTCCTCTGGAAAGAATGCAGTTGAGTCTAGAAGCACCTTGTATAGCTTTTTGTCATTGTCATAATCGCAGGACACAACCACTGCCTCAAATTCTGTAATATTTATATCCTCGTAGAATAATTTGCGCATAATTAAACCTCTTAAAATGTTATGTTTGATATTTATCTATCACACATTTTACATTAGGAATTTGCTTATTTCAACCATAGGTTTCAAGTAGAGCGTTGTTAATGTGTATTCATTTTTTGTGTGAAGGCATAACAAGTGAAGATACTATAATTTTAATATAGGCAATCATTGAAAAATATTGAAATTTATAGATTTACATTTGTTAGGAGGAATAGATTATGATAATACCAATTATAGATTTAGAAGCAACCGGAAGACGATTAAAGGCATTATGTATGTATAAGGGGATATCCGTAGAGCATCTTAGAGTAGCTTTGGGCTTAGAGTCCGTGCAGTCATGCTACAAATGGTTCGCAGGCAAGAATCTTCCAAGCATAGACAATTTAATAATTCTTTCTCAGTTGTTTGGCGTACCTATAAACGACCTGATAGTGGTAGAAAATCAGAAGGTGGATTTGTAAAAATATGCATCTTTTTATTTGCTATGATATTGTGTATAATTAAGCTATGTAATTCGGAAAAAGTATAGGAGGTTATATATGGAGAATTTTAATTTTTATAGTCCTACAGAGTTTGTATTTGGTAAGGACCGAGAGCTTGAGGTAGCTGATTATATAGCGAAGCACGGTGGAACTAAGGTACTAATTCACTATGGTTCGGGATCAGTGGTGCGTTCGGGACTTTTAGACAGAGTTAAGAAATTATTAGATGAAGCAAATATACCTTATGTGGAGCTTGGTGGTGTTAAGCCAAACCCTAGAGACACCAAGGTATATGAAGGTATAGAGCTTTGCCGTAAGGAGGGTGTGGATTTCATACTTTCAGTAGGTGGTGGCTCTTGTATCGATAGCTCAAAGGCCATAGCAATCGGTGTGCCTTATGACGGAGATTTCTGGGATTTTTATACTAGAAAAGCGGAGATTAAAGAAGCTCTTCCTGTAGGTACAGTTCTTACCATAGCTGCTGCAGGTAGCGAGGGTTCAACTGGCTCAGTTATTACTAAGGAGGAGGGCATGCTTAAGAGAGATGCGGGCTCAGATCTTATTAGACCTAAATTCTCTATTCTTAATCCAGCTCTTACCTGTACACTTCCAGCCTACCAGACAGCCTGTGGTGCTACAGATATTATGGCTCATGTATTCGAGAGATATTTTACTAACACAACAGAGGTTGAGATAACTGATAGACTTTGTGAGGCGGTATTGCTTACTATGGTGAAGGAAACTCCTAGAGTAATAGCGGATCCTAATAATTATGATGCAAGAGCTAATATTATGTGGGCAGGTATGGTTGCTCACAATGATATCGTAGGTGTAGGTCGTTCACAGGATTGGAACAGCCACAATATAGAGCATGAGCTTTCAGGTCTTTATGACTGTGCTCATGGTGCAGGACTTGCAGTGGTAATGCCATCCTGGATGGAATATGTTATGAATCATAATGTTATGAGATTTGCTCAGATGGCTGTAAGAGTATGGGGCTGTCAGATGAACTTTGAAGACCCTTCAAGTACAGCTAAGGAAGGAATAAATTGCTTCCGTAAGTTCTTAAAGTCAATAGGAATGCCAATCAACTTCGCCGAGCTGGGAGCCAAGGAAGAAGACATACCTTACCTGGTAGAAACTCTTGGAATAGGAGATGGTGTTCGCGGTGGCTTTATGGAGCTTAGAGCGGAAGATGTAACAAATATCTTGAAGATTGCAGTAAACGCTAAGATATACTAGAAAAATACAAGGGCTGTGCCAGTTAACTACAATCCGGCCGCGCCAGTGGTGGGGACAAAGCTGACCATTTTACGTGTCAGCGTGGATCCACCCTAGGCAGGCCGGCCAGTATGTGAATTTTGCACAGCTCATTTTATGTTTTGCCTCCACCCCTCGTTCTAAACTGCTTCGGCGTAATCCCTCTATACTTCTTAAATTGCTTAATCATATGGCTGCAATCAGCATATCCGGTTTCCTGGCTAATATAATTAAGATCAAAATCCGTAAATAGCAGATAATCTTCCACCTTAAATATCTTAAACCTTTCAATATATTCCTTACAGGAAAACCCATACATCCTTTTGAACTTCTTGGCGAAGCAGGAGTAGCTGATTCCACAAAGCCCAGCAATATCAGCCACCTCCAGGTGTTCATTAATATGCTGATCGATGTATTCTGTAATATTATCTATATCGTAGGAGGTGTCCTTTTTGTAGATATCATTCTCGAATGAGAATCCATTTTCCTGCCATTTCCTAATTATAATCATCATAATATTGTACAGATTAGCCTGAATAAGAAGGTCGTAGCCATAGCTTTTTTTCTCCAATTCATCAATGCAATTAAGGAATAGTTTCTTACAATTTTTGGCTTCCTCAGAATCAGGCGGGAAATATATCTGCATCTGATTATCCGCGCCACTTTTTATAATATTTGTAAGCTTAGGTGAGTATGACGGTGTGGCAGACAGCTTGTTAATGTCAAACTTAATAACTGCAGACTTTATAGGCTTGTCATCTACACCATATATTGAGTGTATAGTCTTTGGGTGCAGAAATATAAAGCTTCCCGCAGGAACCTTGTAGCTTATGTGGTTGTCGTATATTAATGCTGTGCCTTCAAGCACATATATCATTTCTGAAAAATAGTGCCAGTGTGGTCTAATAGGAAATGTACCCGTATCCGACCTTGAATAGAAACATTCAAAGGGCATATTAAGTGTATCACTAACCTCAAATAATGCGTGCATAGTAGTCCTCCGTTAATTTTAAAAATATCAGCATTCTATATCGAAGAGATTTGTACAATTTTTGTATAGGTACATTATATCATATAATATGCAAAAGTGGTTAAATGACTTTTGAAATATACAGGGTAAATAATAATTCACCTAGTGACTTATAATAAGGAGGAAAAAGCTATGGCTAAGGCATCAGTAGTTAAAGATATGACTACAGGAAATGAAACAAGGCTTCTGATTAATTTTATGCTACCTATGTTGGTAGGAAATATTTTTCAGCAGCTTTATAACATTGCAGACAGTATAATAGTAGGTCAGCATGTGGGAGCAAACTCACTAGGAGCCATAGGCTGTACGGCATCCATAACATTTTTATTCTTTTCTATTTGTCAGGGTATAGGTATGGGAGCCGGTATTATGGTTGCCCAGTACTTTGGCGCAGGAAATGAGGAGAAACTTAAGAAAACCCTGACTAATTCATTTTACATAGTGGCTATATCAGGAATACTTCTCAGTATACTTGGTGTTATATTTACCCAACCGGTGCTTGAGCTTTTGGGAACACCAATTAATCAGTTGGATGATGCTGTAAAATATATGCATATTACCTGTGCAGGAACTATTGCGGTTGCCATATACAACTACGCATCTCAGGTTATGAGAGCCTTGGGAGATGCCAAGACACCGCTATATTTTATTTTTCTGGCAACCATACTTAATATTGTTTTAGATTTATATTTTATTATAGAGCTTGATATGGGGGTTGAGGGCGCAGCCTACGCAACCATAATAGCTCAGGGTGTGTCAGCAGTTGGAAGTCTTATTACAGCTTCAATTATCAATCCATACTTCAAGCTTAATGTGACACATTTTGTACCTGATATTAAGCTTATTAAGCTTTGTCTTAAGGTAGGACTTCCACTTGGGATGCAGGGCTTTGCCATCGCGGTATCCTGCGTGATTTTGCAGGCATTTGTTAACAGCTTTGATGAAAATGTTGTTACTGCATTTACCGTAACCAGCAGAGTTGAGCAGTTCGTTCAACAGCCGTACTCCTCCCTTGCTATGGCAGTTTCTACTTTTACAGGACAGAATATGGGTGCGGGTAATGAACAACGCGTGAGAAGAGCATTGCACCGTTCTATAGCTATAGTAGGTGTCATTAGCATGGTAATGCTGTTGGTTTGCTTCGGTGCAGGAGAAGTGATTGTTCGTTGCTTTGTGGATGATTTGGCAGTGGTAAAGATAGGAACTAAGGGCCTTATGATTATAAGTACCATGTTCTTCCCTCTTGGAATTATATATGTAACCAGAGGTCTTCTTAATGGGGCAAATGATTCCACATATGCATTTATAAATGGAGGTATTGAGGTTACAGGAAGAATACTTTTCTCTGTGCTTATGGTGTTCGTAGTTGGTGCAGGACAGTGGTCCGTATGGCTTGCTACAGGACTTACATGGTTGCTTGCCGGAACAGTTGGAGTAATTCGATATAAGCAAAATATTTGGGTTGAAAAGAGCATAATAAGAGAGGGCTTAAGTGCATAAAAACAAAATATTTTAAGCTTCCCCAGCCTGCTAAAAATGGGTGCGGACATGACAGTAATTTCCTTTACTTTTTACTGAATTTTTCGTACAATATTTTTAGCAGGCTTTACTATTGGCAAACGGCGAGCAAGCTTGTCTTGCGAACTTGTTAGCCTTGCTGAGCGAAAGTAAAAATGGGAGGTACAAACTATGAGTAATATTCCAACACCACATATAAAAGCTGAACTTAATCAGGTGGCAAAGACAGTTCTTATGCCTGGTGACCCACTTAGAGCAAAGTTTATAGCAGAGACATTTTTAGAGAATTATGAATGTGTAAATACAGTTAGAAATATGCTTGGTTTTACAGGCGAATATAAGGGCAAGAAGGTTTCGGTATTCGGAAGTGGAATGGGAATGCCTTCTATCGGAATATATTCCTATGAGCTTTTTAACTTCTATGGAGTGGAGAATATTATAAGAATCGGGACAGCAGGAACTATCAGTGATAAGGTTAATCTAAGAGATGTGGCAATTGGTATCGGAGCATGTACAGACTCTAATTTTGCACATCAGTATAACCTTCCGGGTACATTTGCACCAACTGCAGATTTTGGTCTTGCAAGAGCTGCAGTAGAGGCAGCGGAGAAGATGGGAATTCCAACAGTGTGTGGTAACATTCTTTCATCTGATGTGTTCTATGATGATGATACAGAAGCATTTGATAAGTGGAGGAAGATGGGAGTTTTAGCAGTTGAGATGGAGGCAGCAGCTCTTTATATGAATGCGGCTAGAGCAGGTAAGAAGGCCCTTTGTATGCTTACTATTTCAGATGATATCTACGGTGGCAAGAAGCTTTCTGTTGAGGATAGACAGACAGGATTTACAGACATGATGAAGATTGCACTTGAGGTGGCAGCGCAGAATTCATAGAAGAATAGGAGAACGCTTATGGGAAAATATAAAAGAATATTCCTTGTAGTCATTGACTCTCTAGGAATTGGTGCTGCGGAGGATGCAGCAAAGTATGGAGATGAGGGTACTAATACCTTAGGCCACATTTCCGAAAGAATGGATGACTTTAATATGCCAAACCTGCAGAAGCTGGGAATGACAAACTTATGTAAGCTTAAACAAGTGCCACCAGTGGACAATCCATTGGGAAGGTGTATGGTGCTCAAGGAGAAGAGCTTAGGCAAGGATACTATGACAGGACATTGGGAGATGATGGGTTTACATATTACCAAGCCATTTAAGACCTTTACAGATACTGGATTTCCACCTGAGCTAATCAAAGAGCTAGAGGAGAGAACTGGTCACAAGGTTATAGGTAATAAGAGTGCCAGTGGTACAGCCATACTTGACGAGCTAGGCGAGAAGCAGCTAGCCACAGATTCCATGATTGTGTACACATCATCAGACTCAGTTCTTCAGATATGTGGACATGAAGAAGTATTTGGTTTAGATGAGCTTTATCGCTGTTGTGAAATCGCTCGTGACATAACCATGAAGGATGAGTGGAAGGTAGGGCGTGTTATTGCCAGGCCATATCTTGGAGACAAGTCAGGCTCATTTACCAGAACCAGCAACCGTCATGATTACGCTATTAAGCCATTTGGAGTTACAGCCTTAAATGCTATGAAGGATGCAGGCTATGATGTAATATCTGTTGGCAAGATAAGCGACATATTCGTAGAAGAGGGAATTACTGAGAGCCATCGCTCTAAGACCAGCGTTCACGGTATGGAGCAAACCATAGAGATTGCAGACAAGGACTTTACCGGACTTTGCTTCGTTAATCTGGTTGACTTCGACACCAACTGGGGACATAGAAGAAATCCAATAGGCTATGGTGAAGAGATAGAGCGCTTCGATGTGAAACTGGGTGAGCTTATGGCAAAGCTTAATGATGACGACCTGCTTATTCTTACAGCAGACCATGGCAATGACCCAACTCATGTAGGTACAGACCACACTAGAGAAAATGTATTCTTGATCGCATACTCACCGTCTATGAAGGGTGGAATGATGGGAGACGCAGATACATTTGCAGTGTTAGGAGCAAGTATTACAGACAATTTCGGTGTACCTATGCCAGAGGGAACTATCGGATATTCAGTATTAGATAAACTGGTATAAAAATACTACAGTGGGAGATATTTGACTATCTCCCACTATGAATTTATAGAGGAGATAAGATCATGAATAAGAATGAAATATTAAATATAGTTGACCATACACTTTTAGCCCAGACAGCAACATGGGAAGAAATAAAAGTAATCCTAGATGATGCTATGAAATATGATACAGCATCAGCTTGCATCCCTGCATCCTACGTAAAGCAGGCAGCAGATTATGTGGCAGGAAATCTACCTATCTGTACAGTAATAGGATTTCCAAATGGTTACTCCACCACAGCTGTAAAGGTAGCCGAAACAGCAGACGCAGTGGCAAATGGTGCAGCAGAAATCGATATGGTAATTAACATAGGTTGGGTAAAGGATGGTGGTTTCGATGAGGTCCTTGCAGAGATAAAAGCAATTAAGGAAGCATGCCAGGGAAAGCTTCTTAAAGTAATAATCGAAACCTGCCTTCTTACAGAAGAAGAGAAGATTAAGATGTGTGAGATAGTGACCAAGTCCGGTGCTGAGTATATCAAAACCTCAACAGGATTTTCTACATCAGGAGCAACCTTCCAGGATGTTGCCCTTATGAAGAAGTATGTAGGTCCAGAGGTAAAGATTAAGGCTGCAGGTGGAATATCATCATTTGATGATGCCCAGAAGTTTGTGGAATTGGGAGCTGATAGACTGGGAACTAGCAGATTGGTGAAGCTGATGAAGGCGTAGCGCCTAAGGACTATTGTGGAATTAACTGGGAATTGTTATAATGTGAAATCATTAAGAAATAATCGGAGATAAAATATGGACAAAAGTACACTAACAACAGAAAGCTTCAATAAGCAAATATATAATCAGGCCAAACAGGCAGCTGACGAAGTGATAAAGGCAGCAAAGCTTAATGCGGGAGATATCTTGGTGGTAGGCTGTTCATCTAGCGAGATAATTGGAGAAACTATAGGACATGCTTCTAGCATCGATGCAGCTCAAGCTGTATTTGCAGGTATCTATGATGTGTTAAAGGCCAATGGAATATACTTAGCCGCTCAATGCTGTGAGCATCTAAATAGAGCCATAATCATAGAGAAGGAACTGGCACTTAGAGATCGCATGGAGATTGTAAATGTTGTGCCACAGCCTAAGGCTGGTGGTTCATTTGCAACCACTGCATATAATACATTTGTAAATCCTGTGGCAGTAGAGCATATAAAGGCTGAAGCGGGAATGGATATAGGAGACACCTTGATTGGAATGCATCTTAAGGATGTGGCAGTGCCACTTAGAATCGGTATAAGACGCATAGGAGAGGCGCATCTCGTGTGTGCCAGAACAAGAGCCAAGTTTATTGGTGGTGAGCGTGCAGTTTACGACGAGAGGTTAATATAAAAAGGGGCTGTGCCAATAAACTTCATTCCGACCGCGCCAGGGTTGTGATGAGTTGACCGTTTTTAGTGTCAACGAATCACAATCCCTAGGCAGGTCGGCCAGTAAAGTAAATATTGCACAGTCCCAAACTTAGTCTAGACACAGAAAAATGGAGAGTGCTGATGCACTCTCCATTTTTCATAAATATAATTAACGATTATTAATAATCTTTGTAAGCTCTACAGGATCTACAATCTTGCCATCCTTGTAAACTCTCATGTTACCTGATGCGATTTCGTCGATAAGAATAACCTCATCATTGTTGTAACCAAACTCAAACTTAATATCCCAAAGATCAAGACCAAGAGTCTTTAAGTCGTCAGCAACAATTTTAGTAATCTTAAGAGTCTGCTCCTTCATGCTCTTGAACATATCCTCAGTCATAACACCAAGAGCTGCAAGACCTTCGCTTGTTACAAGTGGATCTCCTAAAGCGTCATTCTTAAATGTACACTCTACATAACCACCCTCTAAAACAGTACCATCCTGGATATACTCGCCGTATCTACGGATAAAGCTTCCTGTAGCAACAAGACGGCAGATAACCTCAAGACCGTGACCAAATACGGTAGCTGGAAGAACCTCCATAGTTGCCTCGTCAAGATTAGCACTTACGTAATGAGTCTTAATGCCTGCTGCCTTAAGTAACTCGAAGTAGTGGATTGAAGTCTGAAGGTTCGCCTTACCGATACCCTCGATAGTAAGTCCTACTGAATTCTCGCCTGGATCAAAAACGCCGTCCTTACCAGTACAGTCGTCCTTGAACTTTAACATTACGTTGCCATTGTCAAGACTATAAACGTCTTTAGTCTTTCCTTCATAAACTTTCTTCATTATTTTATTCTCCCTTTTATAAAAATAATAAGTTTGGTGAAAATGCTACCAAAGATAATTTAACACAAAATTCTTGTGTTGACAATTTACTTTTTACTGAAAATATATAAAAATTTTGTAGATTTTTTGTTTATATTTTCATATACAAGGAAAATGCGCTAATTAAGTCCATAAGGAACGCTTCCCTCGTCAATCATTTCCAACATAATTGCTACAAAATCCGGGTCCAACTGAGTACCTGAAGCCTTTTTCAACTCAGAGATAATAACCTCCAATGATAGGGCTTTTCTATAGCATCTGTCACTAGACATGGCATCGTAGGTATCAGCTACACCAATAATTCTTGCCACCACAGGAATTTCATTTCCCTTCTTGCCCTCGCAGTAGCCTGTTCCATCATATCGTTCGTGATGGTATCTTGCACCATCTGAGATGCCAGGAATTGCGCTGAAATCAGCTAATATATCTCCGCCGATAGCTGGATGAGTTTTGATAATATCCATTTCCGTATCAGTAAGCTTATCTTCCTTGGTAAGAATGTCATCTGGTACTCCAATTTTACCTATATCATGAAGTAATCCCATATAGTAGATTCTTTCTTGTTCAATATCAGACATACCATATCGTTTGGCAATCTCTCTGGCATACATGGCAACTCTGATTGAATGTCCATTTGTGTATGAGTCCTTAGCGTCGATGGTCTTTGCAAAGGTATGCAAGGACTGCTCTACAATACCCTGATACTCCTTACGTCTTGCTTCAATCTTTTTAATCTTGCTTCTTGATATTAGATAAAGAACAAGGGTAGTGGCAAGCACTAGCATGAATCCTAGAAATACCCAAAATGCAGGCACCTCTGTTAGCTTTTTCTCTTTGTGAATGGTAACGGTGTATCGCTCCTTCATATTTGGATTGTGAGAATCATAAATATCAAGGATAAAGGTATAATCACCACCAGGCAAATTAGTATAGCTTAGACTTTCTGTATGTGTGGAATCAAGTACAGTCTTTTGCGTATCAAAGCCCTCTAGCATATAGGACATCTTAAGTGTGGATGTACCAGAGAAGGATAATGTGGAAAATGTAATAGTAACACGGTTTGAGTTACTTGATATAGTAATATTATCTGGATTGTCGTATATCACATCATCTACAGTTACGCTGTTAATAATTCCCTTAGGCTCTGAGTTTTTGATTTCTGTAAAATAGAATACGCAGACACCATTTCTGGTAACTACATAAAGATCCTCACCATTATCAAGGTAATTCCAAGTATTGGCATTAAGTGAACCTGTAAGTCCGTGGTGAAAGCTATAGGTAATGGTTTCTGCCGGTATGTCATGGAGAAGCTGTTCCTTATTGACGGCTAAAATTCCATTGTTTTGGAATACCCAGAGATATCCCTGCTTGTCGTACATATCGAAAATACTTCCTGCACCCTTAGACCAGTTGGTTAGCTTTCTAAAGCCTGAAGCATCCCAATAATACAGGCTACTTCCTGCACTGACGAAAAAGCCTGGGTCCTCAGTGTTTTCTATCATACGAAGGACAACTCCTTCTTCAAGACCATCATCGAAGCTATAATTTGTAACTTTATTTTCCTTAATGGCGTATATACCGCCACCGTCACTTCCTGCGTAAAGGGTGCCATCCTCAGTTTGCATAAAGCAAAGAATGGACGGAACAGTAAGTCCCTCATCGTGACCATAATTTTCTAATACCTTGCCATTTCCTATAAAGTTGATACCTGACTGAGTACCAGCGGCAATATTACCATCGGCACACTCAAATATGGTTCTAACCTTATCATTTAGCAAACCATTTTCAGTAGTGAAGGTTGTAATATCTTCGGTTTTTGGGTTATAACAGTAAACACCGGCATAGGTTGCCAACCATACATTCTCTTTGCTATCTGTAATAATATGTCTAATTCGTACACCATTTAAAGCCTGAGTAAGACTGTTATCCACCTGATTCCAGTCAGCATCACAAATGTAAAGTCTCTCATCCGAGCCTATGTAGTACATATCATGGGCCTTGGAAATAGTATTGATAGTAATATTTTCAAGACCAGCATGGGCGTTGTTGTTATAGAAATATCCCTTGGCGTACTTTGTAACACCAGTGCTAGATGATGCAAGCCAAATGTCGCCCTCATAGTCAATGATAGCATCGTTGACTGAGTATGCCTGATTTGTCTCATCAAATTGAAGTACTGTTCCATCAGCATATTTTATATAAAGACCGGTAAGTCCACTTATAATCAGGTGACCATCCTGTGTGACACGAATGTTGTTGTGTGTGGAAATAGTGTCAGTAAAATGATATGTAGTGTCAAATGAACCTTTGTCTAATTCTTCATCAAGAAGAGTAACCTCGGCGTATATATTTTCGCTAGAACCAAGGTACAGCTTATCCTCATAACAGGTAAGACTATATACATCATAGTCATTGAAAAATGTACCTGATTCAAGCAGGGTAACGGAACCATCTGTAGTTATAACACCACATACACCATTATCCATCGCACACCAGATTCTTCCGTAACAGTCCACACCCAGGGTGTAAACTGTATTCTCATAAATCATATCATCCATAAATGGTACCAAGGTATAGTCCTTTATGGCAGCAACACCTGAGTTGGATGCTACATATATTGTTCCGTCAGAGCCTTCTAAAAAGCTTCTAATACATAAGAAGGAGTAGTCATCAGGTCCTGCAACGGTCTTAAACTCATTGTTCTCTATAACAACTACACCTTTGTCGTTTGTTCCTATCCAAAGTCTTCCCTGACTATCCTCATAAAGAGAACGGATAGAGGAAGAATCAATAGCACCCTCAAGGCTGTAATTTCTAAATGTGGTTCCGTCATATTTGATAAGTCCACCATAGCTTCCTATCCAGATGTAGCCGTCACTGGTTTGTAAAATAGTATTAGCCTCACCTGTGGGCAGACCATTTTGGTCATTATATACAGTTGTAACAAATGTGGTTTCCTTTTCCTCCCAGAAGGCGAGGGTGGAGTTTAGTGAAGTAGATAATAAAATAAATGCCAATACTATGGCTAATAGATGTTTTCTTGCTCTTTTCATATGTAACCTCTTATACAAAATCAAAAACCTATTGCAACAATATCCCCATAAGCCCCAGTGTGTTAATATGTAGAAAAATATTACATTGATGACACATTAACATTTTATCATATTAAAGCGATGATGACAATTTAAAAGTAGAGCGTATGAATTTAGGCCTTAATGTGATTAGATTGAATTAAATGGACTACTATGTTATAATTTGTGAAAACGAAGGGGGTTTTTATATGTATTTTGTGTTTGGAATTGCCGCCATTTTTATTTTGTTTTCATATATTCAATTTATTACAGGTTTATGTGTACATATACCTATGGGTTTTAGAATAAAAAATCTAAGGTTTCTGGTTTGGGATATGACAAACATAAATGGGAAATATAGGTGTACAAGTAGAAGTTTTTCTCCGTTTTGTCAACATCAGTTTATGAAGATAAACATGACCGATAAAGAGGATATGGTTGCAACAGCTATAGATATGGTTTTGCAAACGATTATTTCAATAATAATATTTATGTTTAGTTTTAGTTGGGCAAAAGATGATTTTAAACCTATGAGAGATGATGCATATGCATTTGTTATGGGTATTGCAATAGGTGTAGCAATTCAAATTGTGCAAAAATGGCTTGTATATATAAAATTTCTATTCACAAAGGATAAGCAACTTATTTATTTTATGAAAAAGGTGGTTAGAGATTGCGAAAATGGATATAGATTGGAGTATATCAACTTGCCGGAATTAGATAAGCTTGAATTGGAGAGTACTAATATTCATAGGCTTAATTACCAACACATTAGATTTACGCAAAAGCTGGTTACTGAATCATATGATGAGTTACTACCTATAGTAACTTGGTATGAAAGTAATTTTCAAAAAGATTTTGCAAAATATGAAGCAGCAGGTTATGCAGATGTAGTGTACTATTACTCATATGTAAATCGAGATGAACAAAAGGCTATGAAGTATTTTAGTATTGCTAGGGAAGAGTTAGAAAATGAAGTTGATAGTAATGGACGTAGAATTCTGTCTTATTATCAGTTTTATGTTATGAAAAATCCAATCATGGCAAAGCAAACTGCTTTAGCAGGCCTAGAGGTTTTAGATATGGGTATGCTTCTTGAAGTGGAACGAGAGCTTGAAAAGAAATTATTAAATAACCTTATTGATGTAATTAATAATATGGAAAATGTTACAACTGATAATTAATGTTTCAATGCTAGGATATATTTACTTGATTCTCAAATGTAAATATTAATATTAAATGATTTTAGATAGTAAAGAAATAGAGAATGTATATCAAAAGAAAGGTAATGAAAAATATGTACGAAACCACTATCAACTCACCAAAGCCAAGGGCCATAGCTCTGCTACCTATACTGGTATTCTTGGTTATATTTATAGGCTCTGGAATTTTAACAGGAGACTTTTATGCCATGCCAGCTATAGTAGCATTTCTCATAGCACTTTGCGTGGCGTTTGTGCAGAACAAGGAATTGAAATTCGATGATAAGATTAAGGTTATAGCACGAGGTGTAGGAGACGACAATATTATCACCATGTGCCTTATCTTCCTTCTTGCAGGAGGATTTTCAGGAGCGGTAAGTGCTGCCGGAGGTGTGGAGAGCACAGTTAATTTAGGACTTTCAATACTTCCACCATCTGTTGCAGTTGTTGGACTTTTTGTAATTGGATGCTTTATATCCGTTTCTATGGGAACCTCCATGGGAACTATTGCAGCTCTTGCTCCAATTGCTGTAGGAATCAGTGAGAAGACAGGCTTTTCTATGGCAATCTGTATTGGTGCCGTTGTATGTGGAGCTATGTTTGGCGATAATTTGTCCATGATATCAGATACAACAATTGCGGCAGTAAAGACACAGGGTTGTGAGATGAAGGACAAGTTCAAGGAGAATTTCTTTATTGTTCTTCCTGCAGCAGTTATTACAATAATAATATTTTTCATAATCACCAAGGATGGTGGAAATATAGATACAGGTGAACTTGAATATAGTGTAGTAAGAGTAATCCCGTATCTGTTGGTTTTAATAGGCGCTCTTATTGGTATCAATGTGTTTGTAGTGCTTATCGGTGGAATTGTAGTATCTCTTATTGTTGGTATTGCAACAGATGCCATAGTCCCAGCGAATATGTTTACTGCAGTAGGTGGTGGCGTTACAGGTATGTATGACATAACCGTTATTTCTATTGTAGTAGCATGCATCGTTGCTCTTATGAAAGAGTATGGTGGAATTGAATTTATCCTCAAAATATTCAAGAAATTCATCAAGGGACCTAAGGGGGCTGAGGTTGGTATAGCAGGACTTGTTCTTGCAGTTGACTGCTGTACTGCTAATAACACTGTAGCCATAGTAATGGCAGGACCAATAGCTAAGGAAATCAGTAACGAGTACGGAGTTGACCCTAAGCGTTCAGCATCATTGCTTGATATATTTGCATCAGTAGGCCAGGGACTTATACCTTACGGAGCACAGCTTCTATCTGCAGCAAGCCTAACAGGTCTTAATCCTTTTGATATTATACCTTACATGTATTATCCAATGCTTATGGTGGTAAGTGCGTTGGCATTTATTGCATTTAGAAAGAGACCGGTAGCTAAAGCGCTATAGTATACTAATTTAAGACTATGAATGATGAACCTCTGGTATGTCGTCATGATATGCCGGAGGTTTTTATGTGCCCGCGGGTATTAGAGAGGAAATTTCCTATGGAAAATACCCGTGGAAAGTGAAATATGAAGCCCCCGCGGGTATTTGAGGAAATTTCCTAGGGAAATACCCGTGGAAAGTGAAATATGAAGCCCCGGCGGGTACTAGAGAAAATTTCCTAGGGGAAATACCCGCGGAAAGTGAAATATGAAGCCCCTGCGGGTATTAGAGAGGAATTCCTATGGGAAATACCCAGTCAGTGTAAGAATAAATAGGCTAGTGGGTATTTGGAGAGAATTCTAGAATAAAGACCCCAGCATGAAAAAACGCATATTGCATTTTTGAAATAAAAGGAGTAAAACATGTTAAAGAGGTGTTTAGTATGTTTAATTTAACTAAGAAGAAAACTAAATATGAGATGGATATGTGTACTGGCTCCATTATGAAGAAGATGCTTCTATTTGCAGTTCCTCTTATGTTTTCAAGTGTTCTGCAGCTTCTATTTAATGCTGCGGATATTGTGGTGGTAGGTAGATTTGCAGGTGATAACTCACTGGCAGCGGTTGGTTCAACCTCGTCGCTTATTAATCTGCTGGTTAATTTATTTGTGGGTCTTTCAGTAGGTGCAAATGTTTTGATAGCCCACTATTATGGGGCGAAGGAGCTGCAGGATCTTAAAAAGGCAGTACATACAGTAATAACCATAAGTATAATTAGTGGAATTATTATGACTGTAATAGGCGTTGTGGGAGCCAGACAATTTTTGATATGGATGGACACTCCGGGAAAGGTGTTAGACCTTGCAACTACATACTTAAGAATATATTTTACAGGAATGGTTGCAAATATGGTATATAACTTCGGTGCTGCAATACTCCGTGCAGTAGGAGATACCAAGCGACCACTATATTACCTAATAATTGCTGGTGTGGTAAATGTAGTACTTAACCTGGTGTTTGTAATAAAATTAGACATGGATGTGGCAGGTGTAGCATTGGCAACAGTTATATCACAGTGTATCTCAGCGGTACTTGTAATCAGATGTCTAATAAAAGAAACCGGTGGAATTCATCTAGATCTGAGATGCCTGGGTATAGATAGAGGAAACTTCTTCAAGATACTTCAGGTAGGATTACCGGCAGGATTTCAGGGAATGCTATTTTCCCTGTCCAATGTGGTTATTCAGTCCTCTGTAAATGGATTTGGAGAAACTGTTGTGGCTGGCAATTCTGCGGCAGCAAACATTGAAGGCTTTGTGTATGTGGCTATGAATGCATTTCATCAGGCAGCTATATCATTTACCAGTCAGAATATGGGGGCTGGAAAATATGACAGAATCAACAAGATACTGTACACTGCTCAAACCTATGTGTTTCTAGTGGGACTTGGGCTTAGTATGACAGTACTGTTCTTTGGTGAACCGCTTGTAGGACTTTATACAAATAGCCCGGCGGTAGTGGCTGCAGGAATGGTGCGTCTTAAATATATAGTGACACTTTATTTCCTGTGCGGAATGATGGATGTAATGGTAGGCTCCTTAAGAGGGTTAGGCTATGCCATAATGCCTATGATAGTGTCTCTTGTTGGTGCCTGCGGTCTTAGACTTATATGGATTGCCACAGTATTTCAGATGCCACAGTTCCATACCATTGAGATGATATATGTAACATATTCGGTGTCATGGTTCTTGACCTTTATGACCCATGTGATATGCTTTAAGGTGGTAAGAAAAAGATTGCCCAAAATGTGATTCAAAAAATCCGATTGATTATAAATACTGTAAGACCTGTAGTACGGCCAGAGAATAGATGAGATAGGTAAATCAAAGAAAAGTTCGAAACAAAGGTTTCGAACTTTTCTTTTTTATTAGTATCATATCCAGATTTAGCCATAAAAACTATTGCTTTGTGGTGTTTTCTGCCTTCAGATAATGAGAAATTATTCAATAAAGGAAAAAATATTTTAAAAAAGTTTTCGGTCTACAGCGTGCTGTAGAGGAATGACAGTATAATCAAGTATAGAAAGAATGAAACTTGAAAATTGCATTTTGGATTAGAAAGGGGTATATGCCATGGGATATGTAAGTGTGTTAGTAACTAAGAAGATAGCAGACAAGCAGGTGTTTCAAAGTAAGAAGGAGGCTATAGACTTTTTTGAAAGCAAGTATGGTGAAGAGATTTATCAGGAAGCAGGTAAGCAACTTAAATCGATAGAAAAGACTATTGCAAATGTGGAAGCTACCTACCATGGAACAGACAAGGAGGACATAAAGCTGGCAGAGGCGAGAAAAAAACGAGAAAAGCAGAGAGGGATATTAGGGAAGCAACCAACTACATACGAAAAAAAGTTTGAACCTTGGAAAAAACAGCTTATATATGGTGAAGAACAGCTAATGCTAAGAGTTGGCAGTATATACAAGAGAAGCACAGGCTTTGAAGTTGTGGAGGAACAGCACTATATCAAAGTTGAAAATATTGACTTTGATGGTGACTCCAAGGAACTAGTAAGGAGCCTTCCGAAGGAGTATAAGCAAGGTAATCAGTTCTTATATATCCTGTGTGGAGAGAATGCTAATGACAGGGCCTTAAAGCTAGCAGTTAAGCTTAGAGGACAGATTTCCAGAGATTACAAGAAGGATTCCACAAGGCTTTAAGCCTTGTGGATACCAGAAATTGTAGAAAAATAAAGGTTTTTTTAAATTTGTGTAGAATAAGTATATTGTGGGATAGAAAAGTGTTTTAAATATCGGAGGTGTTGCCAAATGACTTATTGTGTAGCGGACATTCATGGAAATTATGAGGGATACATGGAGCTTTTGGAAAAAATCAACCTAAAGGAGGAAGACACATTATATGTACTAGGTGATGTGATTGACCGTGGTAGAGGTGGTATTAAGATACTTCAGGATATGATGATGCGATTTAATGTAATCCCTATTCTTGGAAACCATGAGTATATGGCTATTCACTGTATGAAATTCCTGTGTCAGGAGATTACCGAGGAAAGTATAAAAAATTTAGATGAAAATATTATTAGGGGTCTTACCGAATGGCAAAATGTAGGAGGTCAGACCACCATTGATGAATTCCACAGGCTTTCTCTAGAGGAAAAGCAGGACATTATAGAGTATATAGAAGAATTTAGTTTGTATGAGGAGCTTAGGGTAAATGGTAAGGACTATATTTTAGTACACGCAGGCTTATGTAATTTTAGACCAGATAGACCATTAGAGGATTACCAGGCTTACGAACTGATTTTTAAAGCACCTAATTATTGCAGGGTATATTTCCCAGATAAGTATCTGGTGACAGGTCATTTGCTTACCAGATGCATAGATGGTAATAATCACCAGGATAAGATATACAGAGCAAACAACCATATTGCCATAGATTGTGGTAGTAGCTGTAGGGGCCATGGTGGTAGGCTTGGGTGTATATGTTTGGATACAGGTGAAGAGTTTTATGTGGAGGATGAGAAGGATGGATGAACATAATAACACAAAACTAAGCTTGAAAAAGTTTAAAGTTATTAATTATGAGAAAATAGAAAATGGAGATATAGGGGAAAATGAGAGACTGAATGCGTTGATACATTATGATTTTGTTGTTGACACACTAAAAACTGACAAGAAAATTGAAGAATATAAACAATTAGATGGTGTAGAAAAATATTTTATTTATATGGCAGATAAATATTCGAATACGCATAGTGGATTATTTAATGTGGAAACAAAAGAAGAAACAATTAATAAGGTAAATAAGTTTAGAAAAAAAGCAAAAGGGTATGGCACTAAGGATCCAGATGGATATAGCGGGTTGTTGCAAAATATATATATCGATATTTGGCCGGAAATCGTTAAACAAGAGTTTGTTAAACAGCACACAAAGAAGTATGTAAAAATTGAAATGAATGAAGATAGATTTCATATTGCATCAGATACAATGACTTCTGCTACGACTTTGGTAAGCTCTGTGCTTAGAAACATAGATAAAAAAGAATATATAGAAATTTATGAAAAAGGGAAGATATTCGCGTCGGCAAATGTTGGAGTTGTGTTGGCTGGAAAGCATGGTAAAGATTTCTATAATGATTTAAATGAAGTGGCTTGTAATATAGAATCCTTTTTAGAAGTTTATCATACTATAGGAAATTATTGCCCTATTCCAGAGGGGGTTAATACAAAAAGATCAAGAGGACGAAGGTATGATTTTTGGGATTTGACCTTAATGAAAATTAAAGAATGGTATGAAGCAAATAATGATGTTAATAAAAGAAAGATATTGATGGATTTGCTTCACATACATGGAGAGGAAGATGATGTACTAAAAAAATGTAATGATTGGTTAGCTTTTTTTGGATATGGAGATTCTGGTTGGCAAAAATTTATTGATATTATGATGTTTCAAGACTTTGTAAAGGTCATAGAGGTTGATACGGATAATAAGAAATATGGTGATGTAATACCTTTTTGGGAAGGCCATAGCTGGGACAAAACGGAATTGCCAAGTGTGGAAATAATTAATGAAGCATTTGTGAAAATTTCAAATATGATTAAAGCACGCTCAAAAAAATTAATAGAAAAATTGAGTCAAAATCAATAGACTCAATTTTTACATAAAATATCAACAAAAAAGTGGAATTTCCATTCCGCTTTTTTATTACTAATAATCACACCAACCACGACACATCGTAGATTGGCTTTGATATAAATAAAAATAGTTTTTCAGAAAATAACCATAGCAATACAGGAGGTCAACTATGGCAACAAATAAAAACATAACAAATAAAGAAGCAATTACAAAAAAGAAAAAAGTAAAAGTTAACAACAAAGATGCTCAGCTTATTCCAGAGCAGAGAACGGTGGAGATATTAGACATATTAAAAAGACTATCTGATGAAAGACATCCAGTGTCACAGAAGTTTATATTGGATGAAATGGAAACCACAAAGAATGCTCAGACCTTAAGCCGTGCTCTTTTGCAAATACTCTGCAAGATAAACCCGGTAGTCTACGAGGAAGACAATGATGGCGAATATAAGATAAAGTATCGTGGCTATGAGAAGGACTTGATATCGGAGAAGGAAATCTATGATTCTGCTAAGAGAAAGCTTAGACATAATGAACAATACGGTGATGTGGATATGAGAGAATTAGATGATGACGAGATAGAAGCACTTGAAACATACTCCCGTTCTCCAGAGATTAAGGATTTGTATTATGTACATGATTTCACCTACGAGGAGTTAGACAAGCTGATAGATGTGGTGAATTTGACTAACAAGCTTTCTGACGAGGATAAAACTACGCTTATATCTAAGATAGTAAATACAGCCAGTGACTATTACGAGAGTCCGTTTTTTAAGGATGGAAAAAGAAAATTCAATGTGCTGGGAACATATGAGAATAGATATTTTGGCAACACTATGCTACATAGAAATCTGAGAGTAATAAGGGATGCTATAGAGAAACGCCATAAGATAAGGTTTAACTTTAATTATTACAATGAGAATAAGGAGCTAAAGCCTAGACTAGAGTCAGATGGAATACCTAAAGAATATGTTATGAATCCGTATTATGTAATGGTTATTAACGGACATTATTATTTGCTGTGTAATGCGGATTGGAGCAATGAAGTATCATATTACAGGGTGGATCTTATGTCCAATGTGGAACCAAAATATATGGGCAAATCTAAGTATCCAGAAAAAAGGAAAGCCATTTCTGAGATTAAAGGCTTGCCTGGTGTGGAGAAATGGAAACCATCAGAATATATGAGTCAGCATATGTATGCGTTTTTTGATAAACCGAAGACTATAAAGCTAAAGATTGATAGAAACAGATATACTATGCTACATGACTATTTTGGAGAGTATTATAGCTTTATAAGACATCTAGATGATGAATATGATTTGGTTACAGTTACATGTAGTCCAAATGCTATGGCTATATGGGCTGTTCAAATGGGCGATTTTGTTGAAGTGCTAGATGATGATGTGAGAAAGCTTGTTGCCGAAAAGGTATATACCTTAATTGGCAGATATAGTAAAGAAATAGAAGAAGTAAAAAAGGAAAACAATAAAAAAACTTTGTAATTATTTTTGGTCTACACCGTGTTGTAGTCGGTTGTGTGTATAATCACAAATATAAAATAAAAACACGGAGGTAGTAATTATGAATACTAACAAAATTGATTTTAAAAAACTTAACGCTGGGCAGATAGCAAGCTATGATATCAAGCTTGACCTTAAGGATGAGGCAACAGGAAAAAGTCTCTATGATATTGGGAATCCATATGAGAGAGTTCTAAAGTATCGCGATGATTTCTCAAAGCTAGGTATGCACTTTGAGGCAGACGCAGCCATAAGAACTATGGCAATATTCTCAGAGGTAATGCTTTATGTGAATAATGATGGCAGAATCATAGAGCTTATAACCTGTCAGGAGACAGAGGACCCTTATGAGTACAATAAAGGAAAACTGAAATACCAGATTGGAAATGTTAATGACCACGAATTTGTGTACCGCGGAGATGTTATGAACTCCTACATAGGAACTATCAATGCTTACAAGAGGAAGTTTGGTGATGAGTTGCCGGAGATAGCTATGAATTTTTTAAGATTCGTTCACACCATAGGCAATATGACACCAGTACCATTTGCCAGAAGGGACGAGGAATTTAACTGTCCAAGAGGCTACAATAATGACAAGATAAATGATTACTGGGATCTCACCTTACTTGCAATTTACAACTGGTTCCGTAATAAAAATGGTAAGAGCCCAATCTATGCATTAGAGCTAATAGATGTGGTTAAGACTGAGGCGGCAGTGACAATGTGCGAGAAATGGCTAAATAACTTCAAGGACGAAAATGACAATTATTCCTGGGATGAATTTGTTAAGCAGAATTTCATGGAGTCCTTTGTAGAGCATGAGAATGAGCTTCCTTGGGAGGAAAGTATTGGGGCGTATGGTATGCCAAAGGAACTTTGGGATGGACATTTTGAAACCTTTGAAAATAGTCCTAGACCTGAGACAAAGGAGCAATTTATCCAATTCTTTGATAATGCTAAGAGGTGGGTATGGCTAAGAGGATATAAGATGGGCAGAACTATAGTGAGAAACGCAAGAAAAGAAAAAGCTATAGAATTAGGCGAGAATACTATGATGCCAGGTGTTACATTTGAAGAATACTATGAAGAGATATCTGACGAGAATTTTACTGAAGAAGATAGAGATTACGCAAAGCAATTATGGGATTTGCTTATAACTATAACACCATTTGATGATGAGGAAAGGAAAGTGGTTGAAGAGGATTATTGGCCAAATGTTGATGATGTTATTTTTTATTCATATGATACAAAGCATATGTCGGAGGATGTTTATGATCAGCTGACAGAGATGCTGGACTTTATATATGATGATCCTTTAAATGGATATTTGCTGGATATGATTATAGATTTTTATCAGTAAAATCAGATGATAAGGAGGCAAACTATGGTATGTATAAAATCGAGAGACAAAGATTCTAGAGAACTTATGAGAGAATTGATATCAAGTGAGATGTGGTTGATATGCTGTACAGCAAAGGACCCAGATAATATGAGCACATACATTTTGGAAAATGTATCTAGATATGAAGCGGAAGGTGAAATTGCCAATGGGCTTAACACCCCTGTGTTCATTGAATATGGTATTAGCCCAGCTATAGAGGGTGATTATCAATTTAGAATACATGATTCCGTAATGGCCCCTATTTTAAATGAAGATATGATAGATAAGCTGATAGATAGTATGTTAAAGACCTTTGATGTGTTTATCATAGAGCATAATATGGTGGACAGGACTAAAATATGGGGTAAGCTTGGATCAGAGCATGAGGATTCCATAGTTTATATTAATAATATAGATTAACAAAGTCCACAAGACAGTAAGTTATGTGGATACTATGCTGAGATTGTTGAATTTAGAAAGGAAGAGATAACTATGGCCAAGAAGATACCTGATGAATTATTTGATATAGTATAATGAGTTAAAGAAACTGGAAGTAATGAAGAGGGGTGGGATTATGAATGATTACTTTAGAGAAAAAATTCTAAAGTAGATTTTTGGGGGAAATAAATTATATAAGGAGGAACTGGTATGGTATATTTAGCAAGCGACACACATGGCTTAAAGGACATTGACAAGGTAATTCGATTCTTTGAACAGAAGAGTTCTTACAAGGAACTCTCTAAGAAAGACTACCTTATTATTCTAGGAGATTCTGGGGTTTGTTGGGATGATGGTCCTCAGGATAGTCGGCTTAAGCAGATATTACGTGACTTACCTGTCACAACCCTATTTATAGACGGAAACCACGACAACCACGAGCTCCTTGCGGAGTATCCTATTACCAAGTGGCACGGTGGAAAGGTTCACGAGATAGATGAAGGAATAATTCATCTTATGCGTGGACAGGTATTTGAGATTTGTGGGGAGACCTTCTTTACCTTTGGTGGAGCTATGTCTATAGACAAGGATGAGAGAGTAGAGGGCATATCTTGGTGGCCAGAGGAGCTTCCTAGTCCGGAAGAAATATATGAGGCTAAGTCAAATCTGGAAAATGTAGACTATCATGTGGACTATGTTCTCACCCATATCGGTCCTACTGACATATTGGAAGAGATGGGCTATCAGGTTTATGATGGAGGAGAAATTCTTATGAATTTCTTTGAGGATTTACAAAATGAGTTAGAATTCGGAGACTGGTACTTCGGGCATATGCATGATGATCAGCACATAGAGAATTGGCACTGCATTATGGAGGATATAGTGGAGTTAATCACTTCAGATCAGTTTGAGTAAGTAAAAGGAGGAATGACATATGTTTTACATAACAGGTGACACCCACGGAGATTTCGCAAGAATAGAAGAGTTCTGTCAGGAATATGACACTTCTAAGGAGGATGTTATGATTATCTTAGGAGATGCAGGAATCAACTACTATCTCAATGATTCAGATGAGATTTTAAAGGAAGAGTTGACCCAGCTACCTATAACCCTGTTTTGTATTCATGGCAATCACGAGGAACGACCATATGAGATTGCCACCTATGAAGAAATGGAGTGGAATGGTGGCATAGTGTATATGGAGCCAGAATATCCTAACATACTATTTGCCAAGGACGGTGAAATATATGACCTTAATGGTAAATCTGCAATAGCCATAGGTGGAGCTTATAGCGTGGACAAGTATTACCGTCTGGCCAATCATATGAGCTGGTTTGATACGGAACAGCCAGGCGAGGAAATTAAAGCTTTTGTGGAAAAACAGTTGGATAAGGTAGGCTGGAGGGTAGACTATGTATTTTCACATACAGTTCCAAGAAGCTACGAGCCAACCTGGGCGTATTTGCCATCCATCGATCAGTCAAGAGTAGATAAGTCTACAGAGGACTGGCTTGATGAGATTGAAAAGAAGCTTGACTATGAGCATTGGTTGGCTGGTCACTGGCATGTGGACACACAGGAAGGACCGGTTAGGATTATGTATGAGGAGATTGATGAATTATAGGGATAAATTAGGAATCAGGCTCGTCGAAAGAAATAAGGAAGTAGCGTTGGTAACAAGCTTCTAAGAATAAAAATGGAGGTACTACATATGGCAAAATTAATTATTGTAATGGGAACTGCAGCATCAGGCAAAACTCATTTTATAGATGAGCAATTTGCTCTTATGGATTGTAAACATATTTCCATAGGTCAAATTCAGCGTGAATTAAAAACAGTTGAAGAAGTTGATGAAATGTCATTTTCTGAGTACTATGATTATCTTGCGGAGTGCAATGAGAAGGCTAAAAATGATATGGTGGAAGCCTTATTAGCTGGTGAAAATGTTATCTTAGAGCACACCTTGTACAAGGCGAAGCGTCGTATAGTCTATGTAGAAGCCGCTAAGGAGATTATGGATGAGCCTATAGATATCTATGTGATGATGCCAAGTAGAGAAAGATTGCTGGAGAATCTAAAATTGTACAAGTTTGGTGGGGAGGAATCACTAGACAGGTTTTTAAATGAGATGTCTCAGATAGAATATCCGAATCCTGCCGAGGGATTTGACAAGATATATAGTGTCACTGACGGAGAAATTAGAGAGAGTATAGTGTCAGAGGATGTGGTGCTTGTTGAGAATGCTAAAGAGGAGCTGGCTAAAGAGGCAGAGGAGATAAGGCAAAGGAATGAAAATAAGAACAAGAGAGAAAACGACGAAGAAATAAGTGAAAGACAAAGGCTTATAAAGGAGTTGGAATTTAAGCCTTTTTGGCATATCTGCGAGGCCTGTGGCAAGAAGGAATTTATCACCGCTGAGGCAGCGCATATAAAGGGGTGGGATTATCCGCCAAGGATGGGGAAATTTGGAATTGTTAGTCCGCGTACCTGTGGCGAATGTGGTATAGAAAAAACAGTGTGGTGGAATATGATGAAATCGGGTAAGGATCAAAATACAGATAAAGACACTATGTCTGAGGAGCATAAGAGAAAGGTGATTATGCGAATTGCCAAAGAACCCTACTCCTTGCTTAATGATGAAATATGATTGCCACTCATATGACAATATGCCATAGCACATAGAACCATATTAAACCACCGGTTGCTTGCTTGAATTTCTGCTGGATTATACAATAATGCTAGGAACAAAGATTATAAAATTTAGGATATCTTGTACGGGAGGTGTTTTGTTATGAGTACATATGTTATGGCTGATTTGCACGGAAGATATACAGAACTTCAGGAACTGCTTAAGAAGGTTAATTTTGGAGCAGAGGATAAGCTTATTATAGCGGGAGATATTTGCGACAGAGGCAAGGAAAACTATGATGTGCTTAAGTGGATGGAGAGTAAGCCTGCAAATGTAGAGTTTGTAAAGGGTAACCATGATGAGGAATTTATAGATAATGTTGATTTGTTAACCACTATACACAAAAAGTGTCCTAATCTTGGACTTCATGAATGCTATGATGAGCTTAAAGAGATGGATGAGTATTTTGATTATTATGGCACCATTAGCCAGCTTATTGATGGATACAGTGTAACTTTAGAGCAGCTGTCTATATGGGCGGATATAATGTACGATTTTCCTTACCTAAAGGAGCTTAAGATTAATGAAAAGAATTATCTTATAGTTCATGCGGGATATATGGATGAGGACAGTCTCAGGAATTCTCCTTTGGGTAAGAATTCTTCCGACAGCCAGATAAGAACTATGGCATTGTCAAAGGAAGTGTTTTACACAACTGCCAGAGACGAAGCATTAATAGTTGGTGGTAAACGGGATACAACTATTGTAGCCGGTCATACGCCAACCATATCCAACTCGTCATTCTATAATGACGGAAGGGTATTTAGATCCGAGCGTCCAGAGATTAATTCCGTTATCTATAACATAGATTGTGGAGCAGGATTTTTGGATAAGGCAAAGTCGGCAAATATGGCTTGTATGAGATTAGATGATGAAGAAATATTTTACCTTAGATAAGGAGTGAGAGGATGATTAATTTAATACCATCTAAGCAGGTAAGCGAATATTTAGATGAGATAGGACATACATTTACAGATTCTGAGAGAGCTACTCTTATATGGCATGCGGTGGAGTGTAGTCGAATTGATAGACTTATGGCTTTAAATGAGCTGGCACATACGACAAGGGATACTGGGCTTCAGGAACAGATAGAAGAACGATTAATGCACGAGGAAAAGCTGCTTGCTAAGTTTAAGGAGAATGATAATGGAGAGTTTATCTATGTTGTGGAGGATAAGGATGAGCTGCAAATAGGATACTTTGAAAAAGCCAGTACCGCAATTAAGTTTGCAACAGGTAGAGGAGCGGAATGCAGTATACTTAAGCAGTTAATTATTAAGGGCAACCAGCTTCCACCTTTATCTGATTATAAGGATTTGTATAATAAGGCTATTTTTGGCGAGGTAAAAGACCAAGATGTTGGTGATTATCTATGGTTGCCTGTAGCAGGTTTAGTAATAGATGATAAGGGTGATGTGGAAAGCCTGTGGTGTAATGAACAAATGGATTATTTCACATCCGAATCATCTCAGAAGCATTTTGAAAATAGCTTTATTAATATTCCGTTTCCTGAATTCTTTCAGCGAGGAATACCAGTAAGACTTGTCACAACTGGAGAGTATGGAATAATAGCACAGGGTAGTGAGATGTGGGATGACTTCATAGAAAAATATGGCGACGAGAAGGATATGTGTTACTTTGATATGGCCATTACAGTTGTATTTTTAACTGATGATGGTATGTGGAGCTACCAGCATATTAATCCTATATATTTAGAGGTTGAGGTGCCTGATATTAAGGAAGACATAGAACTGGCTCGTGCTATAGAGGCACTTAGCGATTACTGGAGCGGTTCAGGCAGTGAAGAGATTGTACTTAAGTACGCTCGCCAGTATGCTGATTCTAAGAAGAAAATCGGAACTGCCTATAGTGCAAAGAGTGTGGATGACTTGATTTGTTAATGTGGAGGAATATATGACAATATACGATTTTTATAGACGAGTGGCAGAGATACTATCCCCCAAGCATGTAGATGAGTTGTTTGATTACATAATTCATTCTATGGATGATGACGGAGGTTTTTTAAGGTCTAGATATTGCTACTGGGAAAAGACCCTAGAGGACCACCCCTTTGTAGAAAGGGAGGTAGCTCTGGTAGCTTTACGAACCCCTTTTGATTTTGAGAATTCTACAGAATACTATAGGGATGGGAATAGTACATTGCTTAAGATGCAGCTGTTTTATTGTGATGTATCTGATGAAGAATCATTTAAGGAAGAAGCGGAGTGGAGCTCTTGCGTAGGTTTTCCTTATCCCATAAGAGTGGATCTTAAGTCGGGAACCTATGAAATATTAGAAAAGGTAGAAACCTATTATTAAAATGAAACAGGCTGGATGTCTCCGGCCTGTTTTTTAGTGCAAAAAAGTGCGAAATGAGAATTGATATGTTAGTGATGCAAGGTTAGTAAAAACAGCTTTAAGAAAAATGTGGGATAAGTTATAATATTTGCAGTTGTTAAATTGTTTTATACGGGAAGGTGTTACATATGAAAAAGGGAAAACAGCCGTTATTCGGTGACAAAAAATATGAATCTGCCAAAGGAATGATATATGGGGGCGAACATAGCAGAGAAACTAGGCTTAAAGGGCTGGATTTGCTTAAGCGTCTTGGTGAAGATGGACATTTAGAATCTCAGTATGAATTAGGTAAAATATATAACGAAGGAAGATATGTAAATAGAGATATTTGGGAGGCATTAGATTGGTATAAAATGTCGGCTCATCAAGGGGATACGGATGCACAGTTTGAGGTGGCAGGTTTGTATCGAGAATTAAATCAGCAGGAAGAAGCCTTTGAATATTATATGTTAGCAGCTAAGCAGGGTCATACTGAAGCGATGAATACTGTTGGAACATGTTATCATAGAGGGGCTGGAGTACAGCAAAACTACCATAAGGCATTGGAGTGGTATGAAGAATCTGCAAGGTTAGGTAACAAATATGCTCAGTATAATGTTGCCTTGTTCTACAACAACGGAGAGATAGTAGAAAAGAATCTTGAGAGAGCATATGAGTTATATAGTAAGTCGGCGAACCAAGGCTTTGCACCTGCATGGTACAAGCTAGGAAATATGTATTATTACGGTGAAGGGGTGGAAAAAAACTTAGATAATGCCTTAATGGCATATGAGATTTCAGCTGAAAAGGGGTATGCAGATGCCCAATATATGCTAGGAGAATGCTATTACTATGGAGATGGAGTAGAAGTAGATGATGAGGATGCATTCTATTGGTATGAAAAGTCGGCAAAACAGGGTTATGTTAAAGCGCAAATAGAATTGGGCAAATGGTATGAAGAAGGCAGGAGCTTTATAGATGAAGACATTGATATGGCTTTAGAATGGTATGAAAAGGCAGCCGAACAGGGGGATGAAGATGCACAGGATAAGGTTGTGGATATAGCTGAGTCTTATTTGTATGGAAAAGGAATAGAAAAGGATACAGGAAAAGCGTTCTCTCTATATAAAAAATATGGGGAAAAGGGACATGCTAAGGCTCAAAATGCATTAGGTATATGTTATCAAAAAGGCTGGGGTGTAGAACCAGATAATACGCAGGCTTTGGCATGGTATAAAAAGTCAGCTGAACAGGACTATGCATCCGCCCATTGGAACATTGCATTATTATATGAGAGAGGGGAAATAGTAGAAAAGAATTTTAGTGAGGCTTTTAAGTGGCTTGAAATGGCAGCCAAGTTAAGAGTGTTCTGGGATGCTAAGGAAAAAAACAGGCTAGGCCAATACTATGAAAATGGATGGGGAGTAGAAGTAGATTATAAGAAGGCCTTGGAATGTTATGAAGATGCGGCAGAGCAGGGCTTTGACGCTGCTCAATATAATACAGCAAGGTTGTATGAATCTGGTGTAGCAGGAGAGAAGAACTTAAAGAAAGCCTTTAGCTGGTACAAAAAGGCAGCAGATCAGGGGCATTGTGAATCGCAATTTAAGCTTGGATTGTTGTATCAAATTGGCAAGGGCGTTGTAGAAAAAGATGAAAAGAAAGCTTTTGAGTGGTACAAAAAATCAGCAGACCAAGGCCATAAGGAAGCACAATTTTTTGTGGGTGAATATTATAGCATAGGTTTAGAGTTAGAAAAGAATGAGAAGCAGGCTCTAAAATGGTATGAAAAATCAGCCCAACAAGGATATTGTAAGGCGCAATATAGAGTGGCTGGTTTTTATTTTGATGGGAAAGTAGTAGAAAAAAATATTAATAAAGCATTTTATTTGTATAAGAAAGCAGCTGAACAGGGACATATTGAGGCGCAGAATATATTAGGAAGATGTTATCAAAATGGTTGGGGAGTAGAGATAGATAAGAAGAAAGCCTTGGAATGGTATGAAAATGCAGCGGATCAGGGACTTTTATATGCTCAGGTTAATGCAGCATTATTATATGATAATGGAGCCTGTGGAGAAAAAAATTATAAAAAGGCTTTTGAATTGTTTAATAAAGCGGCAAACCAAGGACACAGTCAAGCTTGTAATATGCTGGGGGTGTATTATCAAAAAGGCTTAGGTGTAGAACCGGATATTGCAAAAGCGATGAATTATTATGAAATCTCAGCGGCAAAAGGTTATGCATCTGCTCAATGGAATGCGGCAATTTTATACGAAAATGGAGCCTGTGGAGAAAAAAATTATAAAAAGGCATTGGAGTTATATGAAAAGGCTGCAAGGCAGGGACATGAAAAAGCGCAAAATAAGCTAGGTTTTTTTTATGATGAGGGTATAGGTGTAGAACGAGATTTTGGTAAGGCTCTAGAATGGTATAAAAAAGCAGCGGAACAAGGAAATGAGGCAGCTCAATGTAATATTGCTAATAGTTATTTAACAGGACAAGCCGGAATTAAAAACCATAAAGAAGCCTTTAAAATATATAATGATTTGGCAGAGCAAGGTCATGAGCATGCACAAACTATGCTAGGAAGATGCTATGAAGAAGGCTGGGGGGTTGAAGTTGATTATAAGAAAGCATTACAGTGGTTTGAACAAGCAGCTAAGAAAGGATTTACCTCTGCCCAATTCAATGCGGCAAAATTATACTTTGATGGACGAACAGGAAAAAAAGATTTAGGTAAAGCGTTTGAATTATTTGAAAAGGCAGCAGAATATGGACATGCAGATGCACAAAATATGGTAGGAAGATGCTATGAAAAAGGCTGGGGAGTTGAGGTAGATTATAAAAAAGCATTGGAATGGTATAATAGATCTGCAGAGCAATGTTGTATTGCTGCTCAAGGGAATGCGGCAGAATTGTACCGAAACGGAAAAGCAGGAGAGAAAGACTTGGAAATGGCTTTTCATTTATTGAAGAAGTCAACAGCGTGTGAGACATTTATAAATGATTTAGAACAGCAAAAATATATATATCAAAAGATATATGCTTTAGGAAAAGATCTAGAAACATCCGCCGACGAAGCAAACCTTGAAAAAGCCATCGAAAGCTACAAAATACTACATGACTGTTCTGTAGAAAAGTATAAAGTATTAGGTCTTGATAACCTAGTACGCCTAGAAAAAGCTTCTCCAGACTACACCCTAGCTAATGCATATAGGGTAGGAAATCATGTGCCAAAGGACGAGGCTAAAGCCTTTGATTATCTTATAAAAGCAGCCAACTCAGGAGATGCTTGCGCCCAGCTGGTGAAGGGCTGTCTATCTATGGGAGAACAGCTTAACCTTGTGGATTATTCAAAAGAGCTTCATGCTTGGAGAAAAATTAATAATGACATGAAGGAAAATGGAGAAGGCGTCATAGATAATTCAAATGAAGCTTTTTACATATTTGAAACCTTGGCTATGCAAGGCATGGCTGATGCATATGTTTGTCTTGCTATATGTCATTATAATATATCAGGAACTACGAAAGGAGCAGAACTTGCTTTAAGCTATTTGAATCAGTTTATGGCTGAAGCTGAAACCAGTAAGCTGTTTGATGGTCAGACTGTAGCTGTATATATGAATAAAATTAAGGATTCCACATTAGAACAGTATTTGGTCGCATATTATGAAGATTCAAGCAACTGGTATCGAGAAAATGCAAATAATAGATACAGTCCTAAGAATTTGAAAATTCCAGATTTGTCTAGCTATTTTGAATCTAAGGAAGAAGCCTACGGAAAAGCTGTGGACTATGATTTTGGAGAAGGCAATGGTAAGGAACATAGTAAGAGGAATGCGATTATGTTATATTCCTATGCCGCATCTATTGGAAGCAAAAAGGCACTATACTCATTGATTAATATGGCAATGGAAGAAACAGAATATTTTATCGATGTGGAGAGCTTGAATGAAGGTGGTGAAGTGTAAATGATAAAAGATTTTGAATATATGTATAGACGAGAAAATAACATTATTATAAAAGCCATTAATGATGAGGATTTAACATCGCTTTTTATGTCAGTTGTTCTAGAAATCACAAGTGGTATAGATGATTGGCAGAGAGAATACATATTTAAGGATGATGATGATCACTATGAAAATGAAAATAATAATATAATTCCGGTTTTGTTTTATAATGAATGGAGAGAAACAACAGAGGAAAAAGTCGTTGATTTAAGAAAAGAGGACTTGGCCTTTGTCTTAAAATTGTTAGAGTACAGGATTCTCAAAGCTGGATATTCCTTTGAAGAAAAGGTAATTCGAGATTTCGAAAAGAAACGTTCTTTTGCAAAATTGATTCGTTTTATGAGACAGGATATGAGGAATCTCTCGTCTCATAGCTCTCTTTATGACCTTGAAGCCGTATTTGCAGACAATCAATTGATTTATAGCAAGCTGTCAATATTAAGACAATTAATGGTTAAGGCCATAAATAATTGTGAGGCTTACTTGGTTAAGGGAACAGAAGTAAAGAAACTTCTGTCTGACTTTATGAGTGAAAAACTGGATCCTATTATAGAAGCTTACTATAAGGCCAAGATAGGAGATACCATCACTTACCACCATGATGTGGATATTCTTGGAGAGGATTTGGCTACATATAATGTACTTGTTGACCATAGTATTTTTCTTAACGAGGATGGTTATAAGGCTGTTGATTCATTGATTTTGAAGGGAAAAACTATCTTTGCAGAGCAATCCTTACTTACAAAGCTGGAGAGTACTCAGATACAGGGCGCTTCATTTAACAAGGAAAAGGCAAGAGATATTGTCAGGACCCTTGAAATGTGGGTTGAAAGTCGTAAGCTGATTCTCTTAGAAAACGCAAATGTGGTTGAAAAGCTTAGTCAGACCATACATGCAAAATGGTGCGTTCTTACTCAGGATTATAACCTTGCGAATCAAGTGTGGGATTTAAATAAAGAGAATGTGATTGCCCTTAGGACAAAGGGAAGAAAAGCATTTCAAATTTTTAAAAGAGAGACAGAAATAGTCACTCCTGTTGAATTACCTAATAACAGATTTAAGGTTGAGCTAGCATCCGATTCAACCGCAACGACTATTGAAGAAATAAAAAATAGTTCAGAGTTAGAATCAGTTGTAGATAAAACATTAGAGCCAACCCCTGAATCAGCACAGGAACCAACGCCAGCATTAACTGTAGCGAAAACACCAGCCCCCATAGTAGATACTGCTCCGAAGCCTATGGAAAACCATGCTGCTAATAATACCAAAGCAGAGAAAAATGTGGATAAATATATAAATATTAAAATTCCTGCTAAGGGCTGGGGTGGTTGGAAGGTTTATATAGGCACTCCTGAGCAGGGCTGTCAAGATAAGCTTTCAAGATCTGCTGTCAGCGAAGGTGGAGAAGGATGGATATATGAATACGAGTCAAATGGAGCTGAATACGCTAAGATGTATAAGCCTGGACAGCTGACTCAGTTTAGAGCTGACAAGATAGAAGCCATGGTTGAATACAAGGATGATATTCCAGCAGAGGTGTGTTGGCCACAGGATATACTATGTCATCAGCGTTATGAAAATGATAAGGTTATTATTGGATATTCTATGCCTAAGGCGGAGAAGGAAGGTAAAAAAACCTTAGGAACCATTAGACAGGTATTGATGCGAATCGTAAAGGGTGAATACCAGTGGGAGCGTAAGGATTTGGTAAAGATATGCTATAACTGCTCTATACTATTCGGAAAGCTCCACAAAAAGGATATTTTAATGGGTGATGTTAATCCGGACAATATCCTAGTTGATGAGGATAAGGGTGTGTATTTTATTGATACAGACAGCTATCAGTTCGGACAATATAATTGTCCTGTAGGAACAATTGAATTCTCATCACCAGATCTATTGGAAAAAATGGATAAAAACCACCTTGGATATGCTGATATTAGCAGAACCAAAGATGATGAATACTTTGCAGTGACAGTATTATACTTTTTCATATTATTCCTCTCGGAATTTCCATACAGTATCGATGCAAATACCAGTGCAAAGGATTGTATTTTAAGACATTGGTTTAGATTTGAGAAAGGAAAAGAAGTTAAAAGAAACTATATCTGGAAGAACTTATCTACTAAGCTACAGCAGATGTTTAGAGACACATTTGTTGATGGGAAAAGATATTCTGACGATGCTTGGATTCGTGTATTTAATAATATGCTTCAGATGAAGGACTATGTGTCAGATACATATGTAAGAGAATTATCTAACGAAATCTTTCCGTATAGTGCTATAGAAAAAGAAGGTGAGGCTTGGGAAACACTGTCATGTAGACTATGCAGGAAGAGTTATAAGATGGCTCGAGTACCAGGAAACCCACTTGGACCAGAGGAAAAGTATTGCACAAGATGTAAAGAAATTAAAAAGATGGCACAGAAGCGTATCTACAAGCTAACATGTCCAAAATGTAATGAGCTATGGACTATTAATGAATGGGATATCGATGGAAGGGATACTACCACTTTATGCTGTCCGGATTGTGATGATTCATTTTACTATTCAAAGAAGACAGAATTAGAAGAAAAAGGAATTACACCAGAAGAGTATAAGGAACGGATTGAACGCCAGATGTCATTTGCCTTAAAGATGAGTAGGGAGGGATAAAATTGAGTAAAGAATTTAAGTTTCGCTCACAGCGAGAGTTAGTAAATGATAGTGATTTGTATGACCCTAACAAATTAATGCGTATGCCACTATGCTTATGTATAGATACCTCTGATGTAATGGCTGAATATAGTGAGCAATTAAGAGGAGATATCGAAACCCTTCTAAATGATGTTTGCGGTGATGAATTCTTAAATAATTGCGTTGAGCTTGGAATATATACCTTTGCGTCACAGAGGAAGAAGGTCCGTGATATATCTATAGTGAAGGATACTGATTCTGCAACTCTGTCCCTCTCCTTTGATATAAGTACAAAGTTTCCAGATTTGGCCTCCTGTTTAAATGAATGTGTGATAGATATTGAACGGAGAAAGAAGGACTATAATGTTAAGATGATTAATTACTACAAACCACACATCATTGTCTTAGGCGCCGCAGAGCCACAAAAAGACAATGCATGGGAGGAGATAGTTAACCGTATTGGCCACAAGCAGAAAAATGGTGATTTCTCTATAATTCCAATTGTAATTGGTGAGGCGAAGCTAGAAGCCTATAAGCAGATATCTGAGGATGGACTTGTATATAAGGGTCATATCAGCGATTTGAAGGATATATTGAAGACAGTTAAGAACAGTATGAGAAAACTAAGTGAGTCGTCTGCTACTATTTATGGCAAATTAAATTCCATGGTCTCAAGCTGGGATAAATATTTGTAGGCAGACATAATTATAAGAGGATAATCAAACAATGAAGAAAGGATAGAATGCTATGTATATAACAAAAGCAAAATGTACAGGAAAATTACATAGAGAAAAGGGCATAGAAAATCAAGATTATGTTTTGGTTAGTCACATTGCGGAAAATATATCCATAGCAGTGTTGGCTGATGGAGCAGGATCCAAACGATATGGTGGGAAAACTGCAAGCTGCATCACCAAATATGTGGAGGAGTATTGCAGAGAACATGCAGACCGAGAAGACTTTTTGGATGCCGTCAAGGATGGCTTGTTTTCTTATGTAAATGATAAGCTGATCAACACAATACAGGAGGAAAATTCCTTGATTAGCGATTACGGAGCAACAATGCTTTTTGTTGTAATCTGTGATCATAAGTATGTTGCAGGACATATGGGTGACGGAGTCATATTGTGTAAGAATGCAGCAGCCTTTGAGGTGTTATCGTTACCAGATAATGGTGAGTATATTAATCAGACTTATTTTGTACCTACAAAAGCTGGTAAGGAAAGGTTTAGATTATACCAAGGAGATTTAGGGGAAAAGTTTTGTTTCATTCTCACTAGTGATGGGGTATCTGGAACCTTATATAATCAGCTTGACAACAAGGTGTCCGATGTGTGCGAACTGATGTATCTATGGTGTAAAAAATACACCGCAGAGGAATGCGATGAGCTTCTTGAAGATAACTTGATTAAAGTCTTTCACAAATATAGTGATGACGATAAGAGTATAGCTATAATTTGTGATGGTAAGGCAAATTAATTAAGTACGATACTATACAGGCTGGATGCATAAGCATCCAGCCTGTCTTTCTTTATCTCTATAATTTACTTGTCAGTAATCTCAGCATGAAGCTCCTGAAGACTCTTAACTTCTCCAGCCTCGTGAGTCTTAACATACTTGATACCCTCAGCAGTTGCCTTAGCAGCAGCAATAGTAGTCATATAAGGAACCTTAGCCTTAATAGCTGCCTTTCTTAAGTAACTGTCATCGCTTACGCTGTCCTTACCAACTGGGGAGTTGATAATAAGATCAATCTTACCGTTAGTAATAACATCAAGAGTGTTTGGACGACCCTCTGAAAGCTTCTTTATCTTCTCTGCTGGGATACCAGCTCCGCTGATTAACTCATATGTGTTACCTGTTGCAATAATCTTGAATCCAATCTCATGGAACATCTGTGCAACATCAACGATTTCTTCCTTATCCTTACGGTTAACTGAGATAAGAACTGTTCCGCCAAGAGGAAGCTTAGAGCCGATTCCCTCCTGAGCCTTGAAGAATGCCTCGCCGTATGAAGATGAAAGTCCTAAAACCTCACCTGTTGAACGCATCTCAGGTCCAAGTACTGGGTCAACCTCCTGGAACATGTTGAATGGGAATGCAGCTTCCTTAACACCGTAGTTAGGAATGTTCTGCTCCTTAAGTGCAGGAACAGGTGATGGCTTACCAGTAAGCTCTGAAGTGATAATCTCAGTAGCAAGTGGTACCATTCTAATGTTACATACCTTAGATACAAGTGGTACTGTACGAGATGCTCTTGGGTTAGCCTCAAGAACATAAACCTTACCATTCTCGATAGCGTACTGCATGTTCATAAGACCCTTAACATGCATCTCCTCTGCAATCTTTCTAGTGTATTCCTTTATAGTCTTAACATTCTCCTCAGTAATGTGTACTGAAGGAATGATACAAGCTGAGTCACCTGAGTGAACACCTGCAAGCTCGATATGCTCCATAACAGCTGGAACAAATGCATGTGTACCGTCGCTGATTGCATCAGCCTCACACTCTAAAGCGTGGTTAAGGAATCTATCTATAAGGATAGGTCTGTCTGGTGTAACACCAACTGCAGCTGCCATATATCCCTTAAGTGCTTCCTCGTCGTACACAACTTCCATACCACGTCCGCCTAATACATATGAAGGACGAACCATAACAGGGTAACCAATGCTGTTTGCAATATCTCTTGCTTCCTCGAAGTTAACTGCCATACCTGACTCTGGCATAGGAATTTCAAGCTTCTCCATCATCTCACGGAATAAGTCTCTGTCCTCAGCAAGGTCGATAACAGAAGGTGAAGTTCCAAGAATCTTAACACCATTTTTCTCAAGGTCTGCTGCAAGATTAAGTGGAGTCTGACCACCGAACTGTGCGATAACACCAAGTGGCTTCTCCTTATTATAAATACTAAGAACATCCTCAAGTGTAAGAGGCTCAAAGTATAACTTGTCTGAAGTATCATAGTCAGTTGAAACTGTCTCTGGGTTACAGTTTACAATGATTGTCTCGAAGCCAAGCTTCTTTAAAGCAAGTGCTGCGTGTACACAACAGTAGTCGAACTCGATACCCTGACCGATACGGTTTGGACCACCGCCAAGAATCATAATCTTCTTGTTCTCTGATACTGGGTTCTTATCCTCTCCGTTGTAAGTAGAGTAGTAGTAAGCACTGTTCTCAGTACCACTTACATGAACACCCTCCCAGGTCTCTTCAACACCAAGAGCAATACGCTTATTTCTAATGTCATCCTCTGAAATCTCAAGAATCTGGCTTAAATACTTATCTGAGAAACCATCCTTCTTAGCCTGGATGAGAAGCTCATCTGCTGGTAAGCTACCCTTAGACTTAAGGATTTCCTCCTCTAACATAACAAGCTCTCTCATCTGGTCGATAAAGTAATTCTTAACCTTAGTGAGCTCGTGAATCTCCTCGTTAGTTGCACCCTTTCTAAGAGCCTCGTACATTACGAAATGTCTCTCGCTAGAAGGAGTAATAAGGAGCTTAAGTAACTCATCCTTAGAAAGTGTATCGAAGTTCTTAGCATGACCAAGACCGTAACGACCAATCTCAAGACTTCTGATAGCCTTCTGGAATGCCTCCTTATAATTCTTACCGATACTCATAACCTCACCTACGGCACGCATCTGAGTACCAAGCTTATCCTGAACGCCCTTGAACTTTTCAAATGCCCAACGAGCAAACTTAATTACAACATAATCGCCATCTGGAACATACTTATCAAGAGTACCGTACTTTCCACAAGGAATATCTTTAAGTGTAAGTCCTGCTGCAAGCATTGCTGAAACTAAAGCGATAGGGAAACCTGTTGCTTTAGATGCAAGTGCAGATGAACGTGAAGTACGAGGGTTAATCTCGATAACAATTATTCTGTCTGATACTGGGTCATGAGCGAACTGTACATTAGTACCACCGATAACCTCTACAGACTCTACTATCTTATATGCCTGCTCCTGAAGTCTCTTCTGACAATCCTCAGAAATAGTGAGCATAGGAGCTGAACAGAATGAATCTCCTGTATGAACGCCAAGTGGGTCAATGTTCTCGATAAAGCAAACAGTAATCATATTACCCTCTGCATCACGAACGATTTCAAGCTCAAGCTCTTCCCAACCAAGGATTGACTCCTCTACGAGAACCTGTCCAACAAGTGAAGCCTGAAGACCTCTGGCACATACAGTTTTTAACTCTTCCTTATTATATACCAGACCACCGCCGGCACCACCCATAGTGTATGCTGGACGAAGAACTACAGGGTAGTTAAGTCTGTCTGCAATAGCAAGTGCCTCCTCAACAGTGTAGGCAACCTCACTTCTAGCCATCTCGATTCCGAGAGCATCCATAGCCTTCTTAAACTCGATTCTGTCCTCTCCACGCTCGATGGCGTCAACCTGTACACCGATAACCTGTACATTATATTTATCTAAAACTCCCGCCTTGTTTAACTCTTCACAAAGATTTAAACCTGACTGTCCTCCTAAGTTAGGAAGAAGTGCGTCTGGGCGCTCCTTCGCGATAATCTGCTCAAGTCTATCTACATTAAGTGGCTCAATGTAAGTAACATCAGCAGTTTCTGGATCAGTCATAATGGTTGCAGGATTTGAATTAACTAAAACAATCTCATAACCAAGCTTACGAAGTGCTTTACAAGCCTGAGTACCTGAATAGTCAAATTCACATGCCTGTCCAATTATGATAGGACCGGAACCAATAATGAGTATCTTATTAATATCTGTTCTTTTTGGCATATCTATGTCCTCCTTATATTCTCATAATATTATATAGAAAATGAGGAAAATAACAAGTAATTTTTTGAGGTTTTTTCAAAAAATATAACCAAAAAAATTCTTCATATTTATATATCTATGTAACATTTTGTAGGTATGTATGGAAAATGTCACAAAAATAGGTTATAATTCCCATGGGCAAGGCTAATTATATGTGCAAAGCTTATACGAAGATTTATCGTATACAATTTGAACTTTATTTTTTTCAAAAAAGTATTATCGTATGAATTTTGTCATATCAATTAATATAATGCTGTGCTACAATATTTTTAAATTAGGAAAGAATTCCTGGGAGGGTATTATGATTAAGCATATTATTTTATGGCAGCTAAAGGATGAGTTATCTGAAGAAGAAAAGGTTCAGATAAGAGCAGGAATCAAGGCGGGACTTGAAGGACTCCAAGGTAAGATTCCAGGTCTTACAGAAATTCATGTTCAGACAGATTTTCTTCCATCTTCCAATGCAGATGTAATGTTGGACTCAACCTTTGAAAGCGAGGAGGCACTGAAGGCTTACGCGGTACATCCGGAGCATGTGAAGGTGGCTGATGAAAATGTTAGACCATACACTAAGAATAGAGTTTGTATGGACTTTTAATTTTATAGGGGGGTTGAGAGATGAGTACACTTGATGTAATGAGGGATCTAGAACAGCGACGAAAGAAAATTCAGCTTATGACTATTGCCCCAGTAGTTGTATTCTTTGGATTATACTTAGGCTTCTTTACATATGCAACTAGTACCTTAGCGCCACTTGTATTTTTTGGTGCTATGATAGGAATGGTAGTATGTGCCATAAAAGCAGGCAAGGAAAAAACGGAATTTAAAAGGATTTATAAGGAAACCTTCGTAGTAAGCGCTATCAAGGAAATATTGGGAAATGTAACCTATGATCCACTCCAAGGCTTTTCTGAATATGATGTTGCCAGAACTGGAGTAGTTCAGATGGGTAACAGATTCTCTTCTGAGGATTATATAGAAGGCTACTGGGATGGGGTGCATTTTAGACAGTCAGATGTAGTTGTTAAGCGTGTAACTGGAAGTGGAAAGAATAAGCATACATATGTCCATTTTAGTGGTAGATTGTTTGAGTTTGATTGTCCGCTGGATGGTAATGTTTCAACCTTATTATTCTCAAAGAACTATCAGTATCCGGGCAGTGGATTAGGAATGAGATACGAGAAGGTTCAGATGGAAAATGAGATGTTCAATAAGAAATTTAAGATTAAAGCTGCCAGAGAGATAGATGCATTCTATATTTTAACTCCCCACATGATGGAATGTGTAGAGAATATTCTTATGAAGGCGAAAAGTGTAGGATTGCATTTTGCTAATGGAAAGCTTTATTTAGGAATTAATTATGGTGGAAAGGGCGCCTTCGATGCGAGAATGAACAGACCACTTGTATACGCAGACGAGGTTGCAAAGGTTAAGTCAGATACACAGGTCATAGTGGACATAGTAAGAACCTTAAAGCTTGACCAGAATGCAAGAGAGGAACAGCTTCGTAAGCATGGAGGAATCATGGATCCTATACAGGAGCTAAGACAGGAAGTAAGTATGCCGGGGCAGGAAAATACATTTTTTAATGCACCACCTGCAGAAAGCAAATTTGGATTTACATTAAAGCAATAAGAGTCCTCAAGGACCTTATATAAAAATTACTGTTAACATTTATTTGTGATAAAGGAGGAGAAAAAATGACAGCAGTATATGTAATATTAGGAATAGTTGTGGTAATAGCATTATGGTACATAGGTACTAGTAACAGCATCAAGACACTTGATCTTAAGGTGCAGGAGGGTAACTCAAGTATAGAGGTTGCTCTTGAGAAGAGATATGATGTTCTTACTAAGATGCTAGATGTAGTTAAGGGTTATCAGAAGCACGAGAAGGAAGTGTTATCTGAGGTAATTGCTCTTCGTAGAGGAATGTCTATGAATGAGATGAATCAGGCTAACAGAACTATGGATGCTGCATTCGGTAAGATTAGTCTTCTTGCAGAGAGCTATCCAGAGCTTAAATCAAGCAACAACTTCTTACAGCTTCAGGCGGCAATCACAGATGTTGAGGAGCACCTTCAGGCTGCAAGACGTCTCTATAATTCAAATGTCAATGCTTATAATGCTAAGATAGTTGTATTCCCTAACAGTATTGTTGCAGGTGCTATGGGAGCTGTTCAGAAGCCTTTCTTCGAGGCATCAGAGGGCAAGAGAGCAGATGTTAAGATGAGCTTCTAAATAAGCATGATGAACACACTACAACAGTGGTAAAATTGGTAGTGATTTAATATTAACATAAAGAAGAGTTCTAAGGGTTGTGCCATACCTTTGGAGCTCTTTCTTTTTGTGTGGAGAAGTATTAGCGCATATACTGATTTTCTTGATGAAGATAGCTAAATATGGTAAAATATAGGGCAAGATTTTGCATGGAGGTAGCTATGGAATTAGTTAGTGGAAGACCCTCTAGCCTGGAGGGTAGATTAGATAAAGAAATTCGTGTGTACGACTTCCTTGATGATTTGGGAATAGAGTATATGCGAGTAGACCATGAGGCGGCAGATAATATGGAGGTGTGTAAGGCTATTGACCAAGTCCTTGAAGCCACTATTTGCAAGAATTTGTTTCTGTGTAATAGACAACAGACAGCATTTTATCTGTTGATGATGCCGGGGGACAAGCCATTTAAAACTAAGGAGATATCAAGTCAGATTAACAGTGCTAGATTATCCTTTGCAGGTCCCGAGCATATGGAGAAGCTTTTGGACATAACTCCGGGAGCGGTAAGTATTATGGGCTTGATGAATGACAGGGATAAAGCAGTTAAGCTTCTTGTTGACGAGGATGTATTGAAGGGTGAATATGTGGGCTGTCATCCTTGTGTGAATACTTCAAGTCTTAGGATTAAAACTGAGGATTTGTTCGGGAAAATATTAGAGGCTATGGAACATGATAAGACAGTGGTAACACTGGTAGGTGAGTAGATATTTGCAAATGAGAATGGAGGTAAAAAGAAAAATGAACATGAAGCGAGTGGTAAAAAAGGCTCTTGCTATTATGCTGACTTTGGTGCTTGTGATAACAGGGATTAATTTTCCAGTGGGTAGAGCTAAGGCAGCAGAGGCGACGGAGATTGATTTGTCCGATTATGTTACTATGAGTGGCACAACCGCGGGAAATAGTGCGGATGGAGGCTCTAGTGCAGAAAGAATAATGATTAATTTGCCGGAAAACATGGATGAGAAGGCTGAGTGGGAAACATTAGGAATAAAAAGCTTAGTTATAGAATTTACAGTTTCTGAATTTACAACAACAAACCAGTATCCCGGTGGAATGTTGTTCTTTATGGCGCAAGGTTCTAGTGAATGGAGTCAAGGTACCTGGGCTGATTTAAATTCAACTGGTACTTTGACAAGTACTATGGCTATTGACGATTTTAACTGGGGTGGAGGAACAAAGGTTGGACAATTGGGATTAGAGGTATGCAATCTCTCTGAAAATACTCCGATTACATATAATATAAGCTCGGTAAAGTTTGTTATAGGTGAGTCTTCAGGAGATGCTAATGATACAGAAATTCCAACTGGAAGTCAGTCATCTTCCAATGGGAACTCTGATGAGGTTACTGCTACAATAACAGAGGTTAAAAAGAATGAAAATTGGTATGAATACGAGATAATAGTAAGCAATTCATCAAGTAGTTCCGTTTGCAGTTGGGTTATAAAAGCGAATTTGCCTGATGCGAATATAGAGGGAGCAGATCCATTTAACACATGTGATTTAACATATTCAAATGGATATCTATATGTAGAGGGTATTGGTGATGGAAGTGTAGTTGCCGCAGGAAGCAATAATTCAGCCTACTCTGTAAAGTTTGGGTTAGGTAGAAGTATAGGACTTGATACCTCTGACATAGTATCTATTACCTACGAGTATGGCTCTGAGGCAAATACAGGAGTAGAAGATTTTGAATTTAATTACACACTTACAGGTCAGACCAAGAATTTGGACTTTGAAGATACACCTGTGGGAAGACACGGAAAGCTTCATGTAGATGGAATATATCTTTATGACGAGAATAATGAGAAGTTCCAGCTTAGAGGTGCAAGCTTACATGGCTTACAGTGGGATGTTGGACAAAATTATATTAATAAGGGCGCATTCCAAAGCTTAAGAGATGAGTGGGGAATAAATGCCATAAGACTTCCTGTATATGTTACTCAAAGTGGATACACAGAGGGTGCATCAGCAACTATGGATACATATATTCAGAATGCTGTTAATTACGCCACAGAGCTTGGTATGTATGTGCTTATAGATTGGCATGTACATTCTGCCAGGGGAGAAACTACTAATCCAAATACTTGGAAGTCGCAAGCCAATACATTTTTTGATAAATATGCAAGCATGTATAAAGATAATGATAATGTTTTGTTTGAGATTTGTAATGAGCCTGTAAATACCAAATGGTATGATGGTAGTGGTAATGATTTGTATTCATATGCAAATGCCATAATTCCTACCATAAGAAAGCATACAGATGCAGTAGTAATAGTTGGAACGAATACTTGGTCTCAGGATGTAGACGAAGTGGCAGCACACAAGCTTACTACTTCAAATACCATGTATACAATACATTTTTATTCAGCAACCCATATGAGCAACATTCGATCAAAGGTACAGACTGCACTTAATGCAGGTGTTCCTATATTCTGTACAGAGTTTGGCGTGTGTTCAGCAGATGGAAACGGTTCTTATAACCTAACAGAGGCGGATGCCTGGATGGATTTGTTTGATCAGTACAGTATAAGCTATTTTTGCTGGCAGTTATCTAACAAGAATGAGAAATCCTCTTATCTTGCAACAACTTCAACCAAAACCACAGGTGGATGGGTAAATAGTGATTTGTCAACAACAGGAATGTGGTTGATTAATGAGAATAGACCAAAGGCTGATGCAGAGGACGAGAAGTATGCATCAACTGGAAATGCTGTCGAGGCAGTAAGCTTAAATAAATCAACCCTTACACTTGATATAAATGGTACTAAGACAGCAACTCTTACTGCAACTGTAAGTCCATCTACAGCTTCGGATAAGACGGTAAGCTGGAGTTCATCTAACAACGCAGTGGCTACAGTTAGCTCATCAGGTGTGGTAACAGCAGTTGCCCCAGGAACAGCTACCATAACAGTTACTACCAACAGTGGAAGTAAAAAGGCTACATGTCAGGTTACTGTTTATAAGACGCAGGCGGCACCATCAGCACCAACCAAAAGGACGGTAAGCTCAAATACCATAGTTCTTTATGAAATTACTGGTGCAGAGTATTCCATAGATGGAACCAATTGGCAGTCATCTACAACATTTTCCGGACTTACACCTAACACAGAGTATACATTCTATGCTAGAATGGCAGCTGATGGAGCTTATGTTCCCGCTAGTGAAAAAAGCTCAGGAACAAAGATTAAAACATTACCTGTATATGTAACTTCGGTAGCTCTTGACAAGGATTCATTACAGCTTGAAATTGGTGGAGATAATGAGAAACTTACAGAAAAGCTTACAGCTACAGTATATCCTAATAATGCAACAACCAAGAAAGTGACTTGGACATCAGATAACACATCTGTAGCTAAGGTGGATTCATCAGGAAATGTAACAGCAGTTGGTCCTGGTACAGCTACCATTACTGTCAAAGCTACAGGCGGTCAAAGTCCACAGCCTAGCGATACATGTACAGTAACAGTGTGGGAGACACCAGAGATACCAACCAAGACTCCAACTACAAGCACCACACCGACTGAGAATACTGTAACCCTTACTAAGTATGAGAATTGTGAGTATAGAGTATACAAGGATGGTGTCTGGTCAGAGTGGCAGGATAGCAATGTATTTTCAGGACTTGAGGCAGGAACAGAATATACATTTGAGATAAGAGTAAAGGGTGATTCTTCAAGCAACATCAACCCGGGAGAGAGTGTATCAGTTAAGATAACAACTGCCGAAGAAGGCGTTAAAATTATTGAGGTAACTGGTGTGACATTTGACGATAAGCTTTCTGAGTCATGTACTATAACAATTGGTGATTCAGCTTCTTGGAGCTTTACGGCTACGGTTACTCCGGAAAATGCAACTGACAAAACTATTACATATGAATCAACTAATCTGGATGTGGCAACCATTGATGAAAATGGAAAGGTAATAGCCGTCGCACCTGGAGAGACAGTGCTTAAGGTAAAAACCAAGATTGGTGGATACGAGGATACAATTAAGCTTACTGTAAATAAAAAATACGACAAGCCGGCAGCACCTACCTTAAAATCTAAGACTACAACAACAGTAACCTTGAATAAGGTAACAGGCTGCCAGTACTCAAAGGACGGCAAAAATTGGCAGAGTAGCAATGTGTTTACAGGTCTTACTGCAGATACAACCTACACCTTCTATGTAAAGAAGGTTGCTAACGGATACTGGCTTGAAAGTGATATTAGTGATGGACTTAAAGTAACTACTAGCAAAGAAGCTTCAACAGGAGGAAACGCTGGCTCAACTGGTGGTGATACAGATTCAACAGGAGGAGATACAGGTTCAACAGGTGGAACAGCCGGTGGAAGCAACGATGGTGAAGATGCTGGTACTGCAGAACCATTCGAGGCTCCAGAGGTTAATGTTAGCTATCGTACTCACATCCAGACCTACGGCTGGGAAGGTGAGGACGATGACATAAGGACATGGAAGTCAAATGGCTCAATGTCAGGAACAAGTGGAAAATCTAAGAGATTAGAGGGCATAAACATAGTGGTTAATCCGGCTGAAAGCTGCGAAGATTTAGATCTTGGAATTCAGTATACCACACATTGTCAGTCCTATGGTTGGTTACCATGGTCAGCAGACGGAGATATGAATGGAACTTCAGGAGAGTCTAAGAGACTTGAGGCTATAATGATTCAGCTTACTGGTGAGCACGCAGATTACTATGATGTTTACTACAGAGTACATGCCCAAAACTACGGCTGGCTTGGTTGGGCTAAGAACGGAGAGGCAGCAGGAACTGCAGGCTATTCTAAGAGACTTGAAGGAATCCAGATAGTGGTAGTTAAGAGGGGTGAGGACTTTAATAGGAATGCTGAAGGAATAGAATCTGCCTATGATATTCCATTTGATGCTAAGGAGGGTAGCTCACCTATAGTAAACTACCCATCAACCAGCAATACAAATCCTATAGTTCCTGGTACCGAGGATGTAAATGTATCATACCGCACTCATGTACAGACCTATGGCTGGCAGGGCTGGAAATATAA
>JAZPXZ010000027.1:0-54631 GCA_045543915.1 Wujia sp. | reverse complement strand
TTTGGTGTTGTCGGTGGTATTACTTTTAATATGATTGCTGAGGCTATAAATGGTTGGAGTTAGGAAGGGAGTTTTTTATGAAAATAGTTGGGATGTTGTTGCCTTTGATTTTATTTATCTCGGTTTTTGTTGCGATATATTTTGTTATGTTTTTTAAAAGTGAAGATTACGATTATCTGAAAGAATGTTGTAAGTATGCAATTGTGCTTTTATTTTTACTTGGGATTATTCTTTTATTTAAGTAGAGAGGAGAAAATTGGAATGGTAGAAATGTTTTTAGTACCTATAGTTTTATTATCTGGTGTGCAGATTATTCTTTTATGTATAGATTTGGTTTCTCCAGTATGTAAAGAGGGTAATAAACTTAATTGCTCGAATTGTAGGTATTTTGGAGTAGTAGAGGGGCAAATGGTGTGTACATATGCACAGAATAGAGAAGTTGACAACGAGGGTTTTTATATTGATGAATTGCCATGTGAGAGAGGGGAGTAAACTTATGAAAGATTTAATTTTTGATTTAATCTTATTAACTTTTAACTTGATTATTATTATTAGTTATTTTCGTGCTTGTATAATTTCATATCGTCGTTGTAGTTATGGCGAATCTAATAGTGAGAGAGGAGAATAATATATGTTTAGGTCATTATGTGTAACAATGGTTGCGTTTATGTTGGTTAGTATTTTTATGGATTCCTTGAGATATAAAAAGGCTGGTAAAATTGGAGATATTGAAATGAGGAATTTTTGGTGTGATAACATTGTTTATGATTCGATTGGTTTTGTTGTGTTTTTTATTCTAGGTATGATTTTCTAAATAATTAAGAGAGGAGTGTAAAAAATGAGTGGTTTTATATACTATAACGGGGAGATCCTCACATCATCCCCATCAGATGCAGGGGAAACTACTGAAAATTTGACAACGGAAGTTATTGAGGTAGCGACCCCAACGGATACATATTCAGAAGAAAATTATAATTTTAATGAAATGTATTTGCTTGGGTTTGGTATCGCTTTGGTGTGCGTTGGTATTATGTTTAAGAGGTTCTTTAGAAAAATGTATATAAATTTGTTAGGTGGTAGAAAAGGAGAATAATATGAGTAATTTATATCTAGTTAATTATAGTAATCTGCAAGGGTTGTTCTATGTAGTAAAAGCTGATACAAGGCACATTTACAAGGCTTGTAATGACTTCGGGGGTGTTTACAGATATGTAAAGCAGCTTCGTGAAGAGTGTGATATTGAGCTAGAATTTACTGATTCAGCTATTGATGAGCTTCAAAGAAGAAATATATTGGAAGGTGGTGCAGTATATGGAGTTTGTTAATGAAGTGGCGACATGGTTATATGCTGATGGTGACTTTATCATGTCTATGTGTAATGTAATAGCCTTTGCTTTTTCTCTTGAAACTTTAGCTTATTTAATATCTTTGATTACAATGGTGGTGAATAGAACATGCAGGTAATTTTAATATTAGTTTTGATATTTATGTTTATAGCTGTTCCTTTTTGTAGGTTCGTACCTTTCCAGCTCCATAAGATAGTATATTACTTACCTACGGATATTTATAGACATATTAAGTACAAAAAAAAGAATGAGTGTCCACACTTCGGCTTTATCAAAGTTAGGTGTGGTTACTTTGGTTCTGGTAAATCCTTAGGAGCTGTGGATGAGGTTGTAAGTATTTACAGGAGATATAATGGTCTTGAAGTATGGTCTGAGGATTTGCAGGCATTTGTTAAGCAGAAGATAACTATTATATCCAATCTTGATTTGAAGGGCGTACCATACATACCTTTTATATCTGAGCGCCAATTTATAGAGTATGAAGTAGGTATTGGAGAGGTTGTATTGTTCTTAGTTGATGAAATTGGTACTGTTTGGAATAATCGAGATTTTAAGAATTTTAATCCTGAGGTCTTCCAAAACATAGTTCAATCAAGGAAAAGAAAAATGGCTATCTTTGGTACCTTACCGGATTTCTTAGGCACGGATATAAACATCAGAAGATATACACATGAAGTTGTTTTGTGTAAGAAGACATGGAGATTCTTGAAACATTCACATTATAATCCTCGTGATATCGAGAACTGCACTAATATTGATATGGTGCAGCCTTTATCAATTAGTTATAAATTTATAACTGATAGAATGTATAACCAGTACGATACAAGTGCATTTATTGAAAAACTTGGCCAAGAAATGTTAGACGGTAAATTTGTAACTACTGATGAGATGAATGTGGAGCAGTACCGTGACTTGAAGCAGTCGAAGCTCAGAAGGAAGTACCAGAAGCGACAAAAGTCATAGTTGTGCGAAGCACAATCTTCGATTGTGCCTTAACTGTGCCTAACAATGTGCTAGGGTGTGAAGTGTCAAGCCTATTTTCGCCTTGTGCGAAAATATGGCTTTACACCACACCTGCACATTGTACGCAAAGTGGAGAGAAGAAAAGTAGTAGTGAGTGGCAAATCCCGTTGTCTAATAGGGGATTTGCATGTAATTTTTTACATATTGGAGTAACTGGAATGGGTAACGAATTAAATTATTATAAACCTGTGCAAGATGAAAAAGGTGCAATTTATTCTTGTGATATGGTTAGACTTAAATTTCATATTGGCAATCATATTTCTCAAACATTTCTAAATTATTTGAATCGGCTAGAAACTGTTTTTTCATTTCGTATGGATTATTATAAAAATTATTCTTTAAAGATTGGAACATATAGACATTTATTTACTTGCAAATATGATTCTTTTACCTTTGTTATTGGTTGCGGATTAATACTTGCTGGTGAATCGTCTGGTATGGATTGTTTTATTGAATTTAATCCTAACAAGTGTGATATGAATTATATGTTTCGAATTCTTGATAGAATACGGGTCTTTTTAAAACCAGTTGATAATGAATATTTTAGACTGATTCGTTGGGATTTGGCTGTAGATATTCCTTTTCCTCGTTCTGATGTTGTTCTTTTTAAGAAGGGAAAAAGGGAATATTCTAAAACAATATCTAGTTCTGTAACGGAGTATTTGGGAAATAGAAATACAAATGGTTTTGTTAAAGTATATGATAAAACTGCTGAAAGTGATTTGTATTATGATTTAACTAGAATTGAGGTAACTTGTGATTCCTTTGATAGTATTGTCTTACCGGAAGTGTATGTATTGGGTCGTGATTATGATGATTTCGGTCTCAATGATACAGATAAAGTTATGCTGCGTCTTCTTCGTGGTGTTGATTTTGAGACTCAGCAGCAATGTTTGAAGGATATGGGCAGGGGTAAAGCTCAGAAGCTAAAGCCTTATCTTTTCCCAGAAGATAATAAGTATCAATTTAATGTTAATTGTATTGATATTGTTATACTGGGTATTAAAGATATATTATGCTGTGGTCGTGATAATCATTTGAGGTTTGGAATTTTGGATGATGTAATAAAAAAGAAAAGTGAGGGAATGAGTGATGATGAAGTTTTTGAACAGTTGTCTTTATTTGATTAATAATGTTCTAAGGTTATTGAATAATGTTGTAAGCTTGCTTTTAAGGGGGACTAAGAGATGGTGATTGTGATTGTGTTTTTGGTGGTTCTTTTTATAGCCAATTTTTTGGTAATATATAACTTAACGGAGAAACTGGAACGGATTGAGGCTGTACTTGTTGATATAGAGATAATTTACATGAAGTTGCAACAATGTTTTCGAGGTGATAAATAAGGTTTTTTTCTTGATCAATGGAATTTTTGAAAAAAACTGTGCTTGACAAATAAAAAAAAGAGTAGTATATTCACATTAAAACCTAGACAATTTTGCGCTAAACCCAGGTTTTACGAAAAAAGCTGTACAAATTTACGCAAAAGTGATATACTCTTATTATAGCCTGAAACCCGCATAATTGCTAGGTTTTTTAAAGGAGGAATTTTATTTTGGCTGAAAGAACTTATCATCAGGAAACTGAAATGAAAAATATCGAGCTTATTAGAAATATTTGTGATGAACTTCCATCATATGTTAAGAATTTTTTTAGAGCTATACAACAATCTAAAGCATCTAGAACCAGACTTGGTTATGCCAGGGATATTAAGACCTTTTATGAGTATGTGGTTGAATGTTACACCGAAAAGCCCTTAAATAGCCCTAAGGATGTGTCTCTCGAGGTTTTATCTTCCATCGATTCTATGTTTATCGAGGATTATATGGATCATTTGCAGATGTATAGAAAAGACGGACGAATCATAACTAATGGCAAGGCTTCAATAAAGCGTAAAATTGTTGCTTTGAATGTGTTTTACGCTTATTATTACAAGAATGACCTTGTAATGGGAAATCCTGTGGCTAAAATTGAGCGTCCTAAGGTTCCGGAGAAACAAATCGTTCGTATGGATGCTGCAGAAACCGCACAGTTTTTAGATACCGTTGAATATGGCCTTAATTTGACTTCTAAGCAACAACAATACCATGAAAAGACAAAAACTCGGGATTTGGCTCTTTTAACACTTATGTTAAGTACAGGAATTCGTATTTCTGAGTGTATTGGTCTTGATATTAATCATGTTGATTTTGATAATATGTGTATTAAAATCACTCGAAAAGGTGGCAAGGAAGCCATCGTGTACTTTAGTGATGAGGCTATAGAGCCGTTACAGGCTTATATTGAGGAAAGAAAAAAGATAAATGCCCAGGATGGTCATGAAAATGCGTTATTTCTCTCCTCCCAAAGGAAACGAATTAGCGTACGTACTGTGGAGAATCTTGTTAAAAAGTATTCTCAATCCGCTGTTCCTCTTAAGCATATTACCCCACATAAGCTTCGAAGCACCTATGGTACAGCCCTTTATCAGGAAACATCGGATATCTACTTGGTTGCTGATGTATTAGGTCATACGGATGTAAATACAACCCGTAAGCATTATGCTGATATTGATAACGAGCGTAAACGACTTGCCAGAAACAAGGTTCAGCTTAGGGAGAAAAACGATAATTAGCAACCATAATAATATTATGTAAACAATTCAATAATTTAAACAAATTATATTCGCATAAACAATATTTGTCAAAGGTTATTTTAAAATTAAACTAATAAAATAAAAGCTACGAATTACATATTCGTAGCTTTTATAAAAATCTTAAATTATTTAATGATATTTCTCTATCTTATCTAACATTTCGACTATATAATCCACAGTGTGATCAATATCCATAAGACTACTATTTACAAATATATCGTAGCCGTCTAATGAACCCCATTTTTTGGATGTATAATAGTTATAATATGTAGCTCGGCCCTTATCTTCCTTCTGAATTTGTGCCTTGGCCTTCTCTTCTGTAAGTCCAAATCTTTCTGATACTGTCTTGATTCTTGCCTCAAGTGGTGCATATATAAATAATCTAATCAAGTCTGGATTATGTCTTAATGCATAATCAGCGCATCTGCCTACAAATATACATGAGCCCTCGTCAGCAATCTTTTTAATGGTGTCATATGTAGCTTGAAATGCCTGCTGATTAAGATTTGGCTGGTACCCCTGACTTGTAAAGCCGTAGCTATAAGGATCCATTACAAGGGAATATAGAAAGCTTCTAGATGGTCTTTCATCAAGACTTTTAAGTATATTCTCGCTTAGTCCGCTGTTCTTAGCTGTTTCATTAAGAAGCTCTTTGTCATAAAAAGGAATATTAAGCTTCTCTGCCAGTCTGTGGCCTATCTCTCTACCGTTACTACCAAATTGTCTACCAATAGTTATAATATGCTTACCCATAACAGCCTCCTTATCTGCCATATGTTACTTAAATGGCGTTTATTTACATAGAACCTAATTACATATATCAATAAGAAACCTTATAGTATTATTGTAAACTTGGTTGTGCAATATGTCAAATAATTTTAAAAATATGATAAAAATTCAGCATAATGCACAATGAAAAACATAACAAAAAACCGGTTTATACATTGTATAAGCCGATTTCCTGTAATTTATTTAAACTATTTGTAATTGTTTTTAGTAATCAGAATACTTCTTTGCAATCTCATTAAACTTATCAATATTGGCATTTACTCTGCTTTCAACAGTTTTAATAGTACTCTGAGTTCTAAGGTTCATAAGAACTTCATTGTAATCACTAAGTGCAAGCTGTGGCTCAAGATTTATGTACATCTGGTCCTTTTCAAAATGAGTTTTTACAGATCTTAGGCCATCCTTATAGCCAAGCATTTCTCTATACATTATGGATTTGCTTGTAAAATCAAGGGTTCCATCTACCAAATCACCCAAATCTCTACTTGGATATATAGCTATAATGTTGGCATCTGGCCATTTTGTATAGTTAAAGTTTTTGCCATGTTTCAACCCAATAACGATAAATTCTCTTATTCCAGCGTCATATAGTGGCTTAATTGGTTCGTTATCACATATTCCGCCATCTCTATAGTTTGCACCATCAATTTCCACAGCCTCGTATATAACAGGAAGTGCTGTGGAAGCAAGAAGAACTTTCTTTATGTTCTCTATATCAAGGTCATTTAAGCATCTATATTCCGCTACAGGAGCAGTTCCGTCGTTATTTACCTTGCAAATTGAGTTATAAATCTTATATTTACCATATTTTACAAGGTCATAATCTATAAATTTCTCCATAAGTGCAAGCATCTCAGAACGAGAAAAATATGGTCTGTTGTTAAGCAGCATTTCAAGCTCCACATCAAAAAGTGTAAGCATATCAATCTCTTCCCAAGCTTTATACATAAGGTCAATATTTTCCTGTGCAAAAAGCATTGCATTTACAGCACCAATGGATGCTCCAGAAATGGCTGTAACCTCGTCTAATAAGCCCTTTTCCTTTAAAGCCTTTAAAACTCCAAGCTGGTATGCACCTTTTCCACCGCCACCTGCAAGTACAAGGCCGATTCCTTTTGTAAAATCTTTTTCCATAATCAAATACCCCCTTGAAAGCCTTATCTAGGCGCCATTAACTTCTTGATGCCATCCTTTAGCCCATCCACAGTTAGTGGAAACATATCATATATCTCAGCTAAGGTTCTCTCTGATTCCATCCATCCAAGTTGATTTAGGTTGCCATGAAATCTTGGATTAAGCCATATAGCCTTCTTAAACTTGCTTCTAAACAGCTTATTCCACTCATATCCGCTTCTGCCATCATTTGGCCCTCTGTAGTTACCATTAAGGTCAAAAAGCTCTTCTGGAGCCATCTGAGCGTCTCCTACAATGATGACCTTGTAATCCTTGTCGGTGTGCTTAAATATATAATCTAAGTCAACCCAATCACCCATCTCGCACTCTGCATCTTTATATACCTTACTATATATGCAGTTATGGAAGTAATATGTCTTAACATCCTTAAAATGATTAGCTTTATGTACAGCCTGGAATAAATCATTGCAAAGCTCGCTAAAAGGTAGCATAGTTCCACCACAATCGAAAAGCAATAAAAGTTTAACAGAGTTTTTTCTAGGCTTGTCAAACTCCAGCTTTAGGTAACCACCATTATTACAGGTAGAATCTATGGTTTTATCCAGATCTAGCTCCGTTCTTGGTACCTCAAGTTTTGTGGAAAACTGTCTCAGCTTACGAAATGCCACCTGAAACTGTCTTATATCAAGGGTTTTATCATGTCTAAAGTCAGCGTATTTGCGCTCGCCCATAACCTGAAATGCGCTTCTCATACCTGTTTTACCACTGACACGAAGTCCGCCTGGGTTACGCCCGTTGTGTCCAAAGGCGGAACCGCCGCTGGTGCCTATCCAGTAGTTACCACCATTGTGCTCCTCCTTTTGCTCTGTGATACGCTCTCTAAACATTCGCTTAGTTTCTTCCATATCTCTAGTGGTATCAAAGCTATATACATCCTTATTTAGGTTTGAGGTATCCATATCTCCCTTATCGAGGAATTTCATTATATCAGCTGGAAGCTCCTCTCCCATCTTGATATTCTTAAAATACTCCATAAAGGCTATATCATATTTGTCAAAATCAGATTCAGTTTTAACTAAAATCATACGACCAAGGTTGTAAAAGCCCTCAAGAGAAGAATGTGCAAGGCCCTTATCTAAGGCATCCATAAATGTGATCCATTCAGTCATGGATATTTTTAAGCCTTTATCCCGGCATACATATAAAAAATCAGTAAACAATTATAGGATTCTCCTCTTTTTAACAACCTCAATATCCTCGTCCTTCTTTATAAGAACGCCAAGGAAAGGTAATTTTGTTCTAATAGTCTCAGGGTCGATTCCACCTAACATAAGTGCATTTAACCAGTCAATAAGCTCTGATGTGCTAGGCTTTTTTCTAACCTCTTTAATCTCTCTAATCCAATAAAATGTGTCCATAGCATGCTTTAAGAGATTTTCATCAATATTTTCAAAGTGAACACCTACGATTTCTTCCATTTCTTCTTTCTCAGGGAAGGAAATGTAATGGAATATACATCTTCTAAGGAATGCATCCGGAAGCTCCTTCTCTGCATTTGAGGTAATGATAACTATAGGTCTTGTAGCTGCCTTTATAGTTTCTTTAGTTTCGTGAATATAAAACTCCATCTTGTCAAGCTCCCAGAGAAGATCATTAGGGAACTCAAGGTCAGCCTTATCGATTTCGTCGATAAGAAGAATTACCTGCTGCTCAGATTTAAATGCCTCACCAAGCTTTCCAAGCTTAATGTATCTCTTAATATCATCTACGCCCTCTTCTCCAAATTGACTGTCATAAAGTCTCTGAATAGTGTCATATACATAAAGACCGTCCTGAGCCTTTGTAGTAGACTTGATGTTCCAGATATATAAAGGCATATCAAATGCATTGCTAATTGCTTCTGCAAGCATGGTCTTACCTGTTCCAGGCTCACCCTTTATAAGAAGTGGCTTCTCAAGGGCTCTAGCCACATTTACAGCATCCATAAGCTCAGGGGATGCAACATATTCTTTTGAACCGGTGAATTTCATATCTAACATAAGTGTTCTCCTTATTCTCTAATCTGTCCGTTACCGTATACGATAAACTTAGTTGAAGTAAGTGCAAGTAAGCCCATAGGTCCTCTTGCGTGAAGCTTCTGTGTGGAAATTCCAATCTCAGCTCCAAAACCAAACATAAAGCCATCAGTAAATCTTGTTGATGCATTTACATATACACAGGCTGAATCAATTTCGTTAAGGAAACGCTGTGAGCTTTCGTAATTCTCAGTGATAATAGCCTCGGAATGACCTGTACTGTAGTTATTAATGTGGTCAATGGCTTCGTCCAATGAATTAACTACCTTAGCTGAAATGATTTTTGCAAGATATTCTGTTCCAAAATCCTCTTCAGATGCAGCCTTTATTATGCTTGATATTCCTTGTGCAATCTCATCACCACGGATTTCACAGTCATTTTCATTAAGCATATCTGCTATCATAGGTATAGCTTTATCTGCAATATCCTTATGTATTACAAGGGACTCACATGCATTACATACACCTAATCTCTGCAGCTTAGCATTCTTAATAATTGGCAGTGCCTTTTCTAAATCAGCACTTTTGTCAATATATATATGACAGTTTCCTGTACCGGTTTCAATTACAGGAATAGTTGAATTCTCTACAACAGTTTTAATAAGTCCTGCACCACCTCTAGGAATAAGAAGGTCAATATACTGGTTAAGCTTCATAAACTGCTTTGCAACCTCTCTGTCAGTATTCTCAATAAGACTAACTGCATCAGGAGTAACACCGGCACCTTCTAAAGCTGCCTTAATTACCTTAATCATAGCCATGTTTGAATATATACAGTCACTTCCACCTCTTAAAATTACAGCATTTCCTGTCTTAAAGCAAAGAGCAAATGCGTCAACTGTAACATTTGGTCTTGATTCGTAAATAATACCTATAACACCCATAGGAACACGCTTTTGACCAATCATAAGTCCGTTTGGACGCTGCTTCATGCTGATAACCTCTCCTACAGGGTCGTCAAGTGAAACAACCTGTCGTATACCAACAGCCATATCCTCAAGTCTATCTTTGGTAAGTAAAAGTCTGTCTAAAAGTGCTTCAGACATACCGTTTTTCTTAGCATTGTCCATATCAATGTTGTTTGCTTCTATTATTGGGGCTGCATTAGCTACAAGTGCATCTGCAACTGCAAGAAGTGCGTTGTTTTTATCGTTTTGGCTAAGACGAGCCATAACTCTTGAGGCTGCCTTTGCCTTTGCTCCTAATTCATTTAACATTTATGTTTCCCCCTTATTAGTTAGTATTTGTAAATATATTATCATCGCTTATTATCATATCCGGTTTTATATCATGTTCATCCATTGGTATCATAGGCATAATCTGAAAATTATAACAAACTGCTATGGTTTTACAGCAAGGATGCTTAGCCAAATATTTGTCATAATATCCTCCTCCATAACCTATTCTACCCATATCCTCTGAAAATGCTGCTCCTGGCATAATAATTAGTGTATTATTATCAGGAGTAAGAATTTCATCAATATCGGGCTCTAATATGCCGTAAGCTCCTTTTATAAGAGTAGTATCTTTAGAATATCTATAGAACTCCATGTTTTTATTCATTACTCGTGGTAACCAAACATTCTTTCCATCTTCAAAAGCCTGTTTCATAAGAATCTCTAGATTTACCTCATTGTTAATGGGCATATAAAGCACTAAATCCTTGCAATTAGCATACATGGGCTGCTTAAGAATACGGTTACAAATAACTGTGGATAATCTGTCTAAATAATCTGTATCGAAGCTTTTTCTAATGGCTAATACAGTATCACTTATTTCTTTTTTGGAAATATTAAAGGTCATGTTTACCTATCCTTCTATATTCTTTTTCTTTAAAGGAATATCCTTAACATGAGTTATGGAGCCATCCTTTTCCTTTATGTCTATATTATCCAAGGTTCCTCTAAGATTTCTCTTGAAATCCTCTACAAACTGTTTTCTTAAAGCAGCTTGTTCTTCCTTTTCTTCGGCTGTAAGGCCTTCAGGAGTTTTGGCCTTGTGATATAATTCATTAATTCTCTTTATGCCTTCGTCTGTCATAAGCTAAGTTTTTGTCCTTTCATATAATCAGGTTTACTTTAGATACCCTTTATGTACAATAAAATCAACAGTATCAAAATCAGGGACATCATGAGCAAGGAAAAGTGTTCCTACATCATCACCATCCATGAGACAATTTATAAGATTGAGATTTGATGCATCAAGTATAGCCATATCTGCACCTGAGTCTACTGCAATTCTTGCTGCAGCAATCTTAGTAGACATTCCACCTGTTCCATAGCTAGTTACGGCGCCCTTAGCCATATTCTTAAGGTCCTCAGTAATCTCAGTTACAATTGAAAGCTTGACAGCATCAGGATTCTTATGTGGATCATCTGTATAGAACCCATCAATATCTGTAAGCAATATAAGTAAATCAGCATTAATAAGATTTGCAACAATTGCAGAAAGCGTATCATTATCGCCAAACTCAATTTCTTCTGTTGCAACTGTATCGTTTTCATTTACTACTGGGATTACATCCTGCTGAAGAAGCTCATTTAATGTGTTTTCAGCATTTCTTCTTCTCTCTTCGTCTGTGATGGCATCAAAGGTAAGGAGTACCTGAGCTGCTAAATGGTTATATTCCATAAAAAGTTTTTGGTACATCATCATAAGCTGACCCTGTCCTATGGCAGCACATGCCTGCTTTAGAGATACGGTCTTTGGCTTAGATTTAAGTCCTAATGCTTGAGAACCAACCCCTATTGCACCTGATGATACAAGAACAACATCCTTATCTTGATTCTTAAGATCACAAATAATTCTAACAAGCTTTTCAAGCTTTCTAAAATCAACACCACCGGTTTGGGCATGGATAAGTGATGAAGAACCTATCTTTATAACTATTTTTTTCTTGTCCTTAAGTAACTCTCTATGATTCATAATTAAAACCTTTCCTAATTGTATTTTATTACAGTTATTAGCCTAAAAGATAGGCAGCACATGCCTCTGCAACCTTGATTCCATCTACAGCTGCTGAGGTAATTCCTCCTGCATAGCCTGCGCCTTCACCACAAGGGAATATACCTTTATGTGCGCTCATAAATGCATCGTCTCGAGTGATTCTTACAGGTGAGGAGGTTCTTGATTCTATACCCGATAAAACACTATCCTCCCTGGCAAAGCCCTTAAGCTTACCGTCATAGTAAGAAATCCCTTCAATTATAGCATTATTTACATATGGTGGCAAACAATTATTAAGGTTGCCAAGAGTATATTTTCCTTTTATATTTGGTTTTATTTCACCTAAATGCTCTGATGGCTTGTTTGCTTTATAATCCTTAAAGGTTTGAACTGGGATTTGTCCCCGTCCTTCTTTATATGCCAAAGCTTCGTATTTTTTCTGAAATTCTACTCCGGCAAGTACTCCATATTCACCAAAGCCATCTGCTTCAAAGTCCTCTGGTGTAACATTTACCACTATAGCACTGTTAGAATTAATCTCATCACGACCATGATTACTCATACCATTTACAACAGATTGATTTTTATCTGACGATGCATTAACTACAAATCCACCAGGACACATACAGAAGCTATATACACTTCTGCCTTCGCTGGATCTAAAGGTCATTTTGTAATCTGCAGCAGGTAAGACCTTGGCTGCATCACTTGTGCCATATTGGCTTGCATCAATCATTTCTCTAGGATGCTCAATTCTAACACCTATGGCAAAAGCCTTTGGTTCCATAGGTAAATTATTGGTATTAAGCATTTTAAATGTATCCCTTGCGCTATGACCAATGGCAAGTATTAATGTATTGGTTGTATACTCTGAAATTTCTTTTGTTTTCGTATTTTTAATAATTACATTATATGTGGTTTTATCTTTAAATTTTTCAACTAATTTATAGTCTATAAAGCATGAGTTAAAATATATTTCTCCACCTAATGCAATTATCTCCTGTCGCATATTTACAAGAACCTTTTTAAGCTCATCTGTACCAATATGTGGTTTGTTTAGATATCCTATATCCTCAGGCGCACCAAAACTTATGAAATCACTTATTACAGCGCCGATTCGTCCCATTTTATCCTTAATACCAGTATTTAGTTTACCATCTGAAAATGTACCGGCACCACCTTCGCCAAAGGATACATTACATTCTGTGTTGATTTGTTCTCCACGCCAAAAGGCTTCCACGGTCATAGAACGCTCTTCTATATTCATACCTCGCTCAAAGATTATAGGTTTAAAGCCCATTCGTGCAAGATAAAGTCCACAGAAGTATCCTGCAGGACCTGCACCTATTATTATAGGGCGTAAGAATTTTTCTATCTCGTTTTTAGGTAGATTTTCAAATGGAAGTTTATATTCATGGTAACTAGTTGACATAATATTATTATTGTTGCCATATCGTAATAAAAGCTTATTTTCATTCTTTGTTGTTATGTCTATTGTATAAATGTACATAAGCTCTTGTTTGTCTCTGGCGTCAATAGATTTTTTAACAATTTTTTCTATGTTAAAATCTTTGGTCTTTATTAACTTTTCTATCTTGGCTCTTATTGTATCTTCTGTATGTACTATAGGAACCTTAATTTGATTTATTCTTATCATATACGCTCTTTCCTGCTTTATATCCTGAAAGCATTGCAAAGGTTAAATTATAACCTCCACATATACCATCAATATCTAATAATTCGCCTACAATGTACATTCCTTCTACTATTGTTGATTCCATAGTCTCTGGATTTATTTGACTTATATCTACGCCACCTGCCGTAAGCTGTGCCTGTTCCAGATCATACAAATCTGTTATATTAAATTCTAGATTAATAAGTGTATCGGCTAGCATTAGTAGCTTCTCTTTGGAGATATCCTTAGCCTTTGTTTTTCCATCTATATTATTTAACTTGCATGTGTAGGTTGCTAGTTTATCATTAATATATCCATTTAGAAGTCCGATGACAGTTCTTTCGCCAAAAGATTTTGTGTTAATACGATATTTAAGCTGTTCATATATAGTTTCGTCAAGTAAGGATACTTTAAGCTTTGGCTTTTGGCCGGAATTAAGTATCTTTCCTGCTTTAGAGGATAATTCAAAGATACAAATTCCTGATAAGCCTTGATTGGTTATCTGTAGTTCACCTGTACTTTTTGAAATAAATTTATGTTTATTAAACAAACTAATGGATGAATTTGCACGAACACCGGCTAAATCCTGTAAATCATCAGCAACTTTAAAACCACATAAGCAAGGCATAATGTCGGTAATGTTATGACCTGTTGATTTTGCAAGCTTGTATCCCAAATAGGTTCCACCTAGAGATTTATAAGCGGCACCACCGCATGCAAGCACTATCTGAGAGGCTTTAAATGCCTCATTTTTTGATTTAATCTCATAGGAAGGGTATTTTCCCTCTATTGAAATAATTTCTGTATTTAAGCAAATATCAATATTATAAGCTTTTAATTCATCAATCATAGCCCAGACAACAGATGAGGCCTGAGCTGAACTTGGATAAATGTAATTATTGTCGCAAACAGTACTAATTCCTATGGAATCCATAAAATCAATAAGCTGTTTAGTAGGCCTCTGGTGGTTATAGGATTTATGTAGAGCTGTATCTAAGAAAGCTACATACTGGGAATTATTAGAATTGTAATGTTTGGCACTATCAAAATTAGTATTGGTAAGATTGCATTTGCCATTGCCTGTGGCATATAGCTTTTTGCCAAGCTTATTATTCTTTTCGACTAATAACACTTTTAGACCAAGTCTACCAGCAGATATGGCGCAGCTTATTCCGGCAGCGCCTCCGCCAATTACACATAAATCGTACATAAATACTCCTTACAATAGCTGATTCTCAAAAATATAGTGAAATATATTGAAGGTTACTAAAAATAATATTCCATAAATCATTAAATATAAAAATAATTTCTTCAATGGTTTCATATAATATCACCCCTTGAAGAAATTATTCTCATAAATTTATAAATTATTCAAATATTAAATCTGAAGAACTATTTGTATCAAGAACCTCTACAAAGGTTTTTCCAGGATTAAGCTTAAGCTGATTACCTGACTGATCGTAATATTTTACATAACCATCCTCGTTCACCCATGTTATAGGTACGGCTTGTCCATTTGTAATATAATAGCCTGAACCACCACTATTCCAGTCTATCTGAAGAAGTACATCGTGGATTGGTGTGTATGATACATAAATTGCAACAATATTCTTATATGCAAGCTGCTCTCCTGTTTCCTGATCCATCTGAGCCTCATCATATTGGAATCTCTTATAAAGCTTAGTTTCGGCATCATACTCAAACCATGGAGTATAGTATGCGTTAAATGGTACGGTTACATTAGAAGCTGTAACGCCACCTTTCAAATCAGTATCCTCATAGTAAAATGAAAGTGACTTCTTAAATCCATCACTATATTCTCTACTATAGCCCATATAATCTATACCAGCGTTAAGCATTTCGCCGTTAGTGTATACATTGTGAGGAGCATATCTGCTCTCATCACGATAGAATGTAACTCCACCGACACCATCTATACCATTAATATTATTAACACCTAGCTGGTTGATTTTCTCTTCAGCGAAGGTATTCCAACCATAATGTACATATAAATCTCCAAGCATATGAGACTGCTCTACATAATACATTCTGGCACTTCTTACTGGTCCAAGCTTCTCAATATTATCATAGTCCTTGAATACACATAAATAACGAGTTATGCTTCCTTCTACAAGCATCTCATAAGTAATATCTGCCTGAGAAATTCCTGACTGTGGCATAGCATCGATAATGTTATTAATCATAATACATACTGGTCTTTGATTCTCAAGGGTTTCATCAATCCATTCGCCTGTAAGCTCATTAATAACATATCCTTCCTTGGTGATTAGATTAATGTCTGATGGTGCATTGATTGTGTCTTCAGCTTCAATATTAAGTACTGCATCTGTAGCTGTTGCTTCAGTTTTATCCTTGTTCTTATCCTTGCCACAGCCTGTAAGTAAAGCCATAGAAAGGGCAAGTGTTGTAATAGCAATTTTAGTTAATTTCTTTCTTATCATCTCTGGTGTATCCTTTCTTAGTTAAAATTTCTTCTTGCTTTTTTTCCATGATGATACGCTCTTCATCATCAATATGATCGTATCCAAAGAGATGTAACATACTATGAGCTGTTAAAAATGCAACCTCTCTTCTTTTTGTATGTCCATATTCAACTGCCTGTGATTTGATGCGATCAATATTTAGAATTATATCCCCTAGAATCAATTCTCCTGTATCCTGATTAAAATAATCAAGAGGTCTATCCTCAAGATTATCAAAATCCCCAATTGCCTCAAAATCACACATAGGAAATGACAATACATCTGTAGGGGCGTCAATTCCCCTATGAAGCATATTTATCTCTCTAATACCATCATTATCTGTGAAGATAACATTCACTTCACACTCATAAGGACATAATATATAGTCTATTGATGCATTAATAATATCCTGTACAATGTCCTCATAGTCTTTAGGTATACTAGTATCTAGTTCATTTTCAAAATAAATACTCACCCTAAATTACCTCCCTGATTATACTACATTTGCCATAGGTTCGCAAGTTATGACTGTTTCCTTTTGTTGGTTGTGGTTTTTCTGTTTGTTGAAGCATCATCCTTTGACTTGCTTTTGATTTTCGAACGCTCCAGCTTTTCCTCGTACGCTTCATAGGCACTTACAATCTTTTGTACCAGTGGGTGTCTGACAACATCATCGCTGGAGAATTGAACTATGGAAATATCTTCTATCTTATTCAGTACTTTAAGTGCAACCTCAAGGCCTGATTGAGCATCCTTCGGCAAATCCTTCTGGGATAAATCACCAGTGATAATTGCTTTAGAACCAAAGCCTATTCTGGTTAAAAACATTTTCATCTGAGCAGGTGTGGTATTTTGAGCCTCATCAAGAACAATGTAGGCATTATCGAGAGTTCTACCACGCATATAAGCCAATGGTGCAACCTCTATAAGTCCTTTTTCCATATTTTTAAGGAATGACTCTGCTCCCATAATTTCGTATAATGCATCATACAAAGGTCTTAGATATGGATCCACCTTGCTTTGTAAATCTCCAGGGAGAAAACCAAGCTTCTCACCAGCTTCAATAGCAGGTCTGGTTAAGATTATACGATTAACTTCATTGTTTTTAAATGCAGTAATTGCTTTAGCCATAGCTAAATAGGTTTTACCGGTTCCGGCAGGTCCTACACCGAACACAATCATATTTTTGTCGATTGACTCTAAATATTTGCGTTGACCTAGGGTTTTAGCTTTGACAGGTTTACCGTTAACAGTATGACATACCACATCCTTGTCTAGTTCGCTTACAAGCTTTTCGTCTCCTGTCTTGGATAGTGAAACTGCGTAATTAATGTTTTGATCTGAAATGACATTTCCGTTCTTTGACAAATTAATCATCTGTTCTATTACTGAAATGGCCATTTTGACATTATCTTCTTCGCCAGCAAGTTTAAGTGAATCACCTCTTAATACAATGGTGACATGGTATGCCTTTTCTATATTCTTAATATTCCTATCAAACTGTCCAAAAATATTTTGTATATGCTCGTTAGGTATGCTTATATTTTCAGAATATGAACTCATCTATTCTTGTTCTCCTTCTTGAGTTATATCTAGTATTGCTGGTATTCCAATTATTTCCTTGCAGATAATGGTACCTGTGGAAATACATTTACCATTTACAATGCTTATTGTAACATTATTTTCTAGGATTGACACCCCTTTTTTCTTTAAATTCTCTATATATTTTATTAATCTTGTTTCAGCAATTTCTTTTGCTTCATTATCTGAAAGCTTTACGGTATCTATGGTATATTCCATATGGGTGTTTTTTTGTATACCGAAAGGAAGGTATAAATTATCAAATAATTTTAAATTGTTCTCCTGTGATAGTGTGTCGAAATTAGTGAATTTTATTTTACTAAGTTTAATGTTAAAGAAATTTTTAAATATATTTACATTGTATGAAGTATGTGTTGCTCCGGTATACCTTTTTTGCGGCATTTCAAGGAGGAATTCATCCTTGTAATCGTATTTTACAATGCCTAATATAGTTCCTGTGGCATTTGTGTAGTTTGTTTCAATTAGTTCATCGTATTCATTATAGATATTAACAACACCTGTAATTAATATATCATTTTTCTTTATTTCATCACCTATATTAACGACCCTACTACCCTTATTTATGATTATGTCTGTTATTATAGCATCTTTATAAGCAACTATATTGCAGGGCTTTGATACATTTATTGTATTATCCATAGGTACAGATTCTTCTATATTTACAATAAGATTAGTTCCTTTAATTTCACAGCTAATCCAAGCAATATCCGGATATTTGTTTCTTAAATCCTTTTCTAGTTGATTACAATCAACATCCTTTTTCGCGGTACCAATAGATATATAATTATCGGTTATATCTTTGGACAATTCTTCCTCTGTATATATTTCTGTACCTGTAATTGTTATATTCCATATATAATTTGAAAAGACAAATATGCATAGTAAAAATAAAAGAAAGCATAAGATGAATATCTTTCGCTTTCTATATTTGTAGAAGAAAAATGGTAGTCCGACTTTATCTTTTATTTCGATTTGTGTACAAACCTTTTTGTTGTATTCTAATAAATTTTTATAATCTCTTGAATCCACAGAAAAAGTATAACCATCTTCAATAACTTTTAAATCATAAATTATTATATTGTTTGATTTACAAATTTTTATTAATCTGTCCTTTCCCCATCCCCTTAGCTCTAGTGAAATTTGTCCTGTTATGTAGTTATTTAACTTTTTCATATTTTATTCCTCATGAATTAATATATTCTATATTTGATATTTGGCCAGATATCTTAAGGCTTAAGTTACTAAAGGAATCAAGCTTTAGATTATGACCATTTATTATTACAATTATATTTTTACATATAATTCGTATTGTATTTTCATCAAAATAATCAATTGATTTATAATTTTCGATTAGTAGTGCATTGTTATCTAGAATTACAGTTTTAATCATATATGTTCCGTTTTTAATAGTATATTATTGTTATTATAGAATTAGGACAAAAAAAGAGCTACTAAATAAATTAGTAGCTCTAATTAATCATAAAATATTACTTAAACTTACGCTTTCTAGCAGCCTCTGACTTTTTCTTACGCTTAACACTTGGCTTCTCGTAATGCTCTCTCTTACGAATCTCCTGCTGAATACCAGCCTTAGCACAGTTTCTCTTAAATCTTCTAAGAGCGCTATCTAAAGTCTCGTTCTCTTTAACTATTACGTTTGACATACTATCCTCAACCTCCCTCCAGTTGCGAAATATCTAATTACGTGCTATACAACTGTTTGGGTTTACCTCCAAATCGCACATCATTTATTATATCACAATAATATTATTCGTCAATAAAAAAATGAAATAAATTACAAAATCTACCAGTTTATACCTTGTAACTGGTAGATTTATGTATCATAAATTAAAATTATGCTCTATTTGTAAAGATATGGTCGATTAAACCATAGTCTAAAGCAGCCTGTGCTGATAAGAAATTATCTCTCTCAGTATCTCTTTCAATTACATCAAGTGGCTGTCCTGTATTAGCACTTAATATCTGATTAAGCTTTTCTCTAGTCTTAATAATATGATCAGCATGGATTTTCATATCAGTTGCCTGACCCTGAGCACCTCCAAGTGGCTGATGAATCATAATCTCTGAATTAGGAAGAGCTATTCTCTTACCCTTTGTTCCACCTGCTAGGAGGAATGCTCCCATACTAGCTGCCATACCAACACATATAGTTGATACATCACACTTTATGTATTGCATAGTATCATAGATACCCATTCCAGCACTAACAGAACCTCCAGGGCTGTTAATATAAAGACTAATGTCCTTGCTAGGGTCTTCTGACTCTAAGAACAAAAGCTGAGCAATTACAAGACTTGCTGTAGTATCATTAACCTCATCTGCAAGAAAAATAATTCTATCCTTTAAAAGTCTAGAGTAAATGTCGTATGCACGCTCGCCTCTACTAGTTTGTTCAACGACGGTAGGTACTAATGCCATAAAAAATCATTCCCTTCTAAAAATTGTTTTAATATTATAAAAATTTATTCCACTAAAAGTATATTAATATATAGTTTTAATGAGATTAATTCAATAATTTATAGTCAGCTGCGTTTATCAACAACTGACTATAAATAATTTGATTTTATGTTAAATATAATATCACTTAGCGTAATAAAATCAATAAACTATAGGTTTAAAGGAAACTATGATAACTGAGCCTTTGCTTCCTCTACACCTGCACCAAGTGCATTTGTAATGCAAGCAGGATCCTTACCGCCTGCCTGAGCCATATTAGGACGACCACCGCCGCCACCACCAACCATAGGTGCAATCTTTTTAACGATATTACCAGCATGAGCTCCAGCTGATACAGCATCATCTGTAGCCATTACAATTAAGTTTACCTTACCATCCATATCTGATGCAAGAATTACAACTCCTGAACCAATTTTAGCCTTTAAGTCATCGCCAAGGTTTCTAAGAGCATTCATATCTATACCACTTACTTTTACAGGAAGTACCTTGAATGAGCCAACCTCAACAGCATTGCTCATTACATCACCAACAGACTCCTTAGCCATCTTGTCCTTTAGCTTCTGATTCTCAGCATTAAGTGCCTTTATCTCAGCAAGCATAGACTCAATCTTTTCTGTAAGCTTAGCTGGCTCTGTCTTAGCAGCAATACTTGCAGCATGAAGCTCATCCTCTAATTTCTTATAGTAATCGAATGCGCCCTTTGAAGTAAGTGCTTCAATTCTTCTTACTCCTGCAGCAACACCCTGCTCAGATATAATCTTAAATGTGCCAATAACACCTGTATTAGGTACATGAGTACCACCACAAAGCTCCTTAGAGAAATCACCCATGCTAACTACTCTAACGGTCTCTCCATACTTTTCACCGAAAAGTGCCATAGCTCCGGTTTTCTTAGCATCTTCTATGGACATTTCAGCAGTTTCAACTGCCAAATCTTTCTCTATCTCTGCATTAACAATAGCTTCAACCTGAGCAATCTCATCCTTTGACATTGCCTGAATATGTGTAAAGTCAAAACGAAGTCTATCCTGAGCTACATATGAACCAGCCTGCTCAACATGACCACCAAGAACAGTCTTAAGTGCTTTCTGAAGAAGGTGTGTAGCTGAGTGGTTCTTACATGTAAGACCTCTCTGGTTTTCGTCTACAGAAAGTGTAGCTTTTTCTCCAACCTTAAGCTCACCGCTTTCAACATAACCAACATGAGCTATTTTGCCACCTACAACCTTAACGGTATCCTTAACTACAAATGTACCATTTGCAGTCTTAATAACACCTGAATCTCCACACTGACCACCCATTGTAGCGTAGAATGGAGTAATATCAGCTAAGATTGATCCATTTGTTCCTTCTGACAATGTATCTACTACAGCATCCTCTGTAGTCATAGCTACAAGCTTTGAGTCAAGTACAAGCTTGTTATAACCATCAAATTCAGTAACAAGATCTACAGGAAGCTCTTCGTAAATTGTTGCGTCAGCACCCATGTATGTTGAAACTTTACGAGCCTTTCTAGCTGTAGTTCTCTGAATTTCCATACACTCCTTATAGCCATCCTCATCAACAGTGATGCCTGCTTCTTCTAGGATTTCTTTAGTAAGGTCCAGAGGGAAACCATAAGTATCATAGAGCTTAAACGCATTCTCTCCGCTAAGCTGCTTTTCACCCTTAACCTTCATATCTTCAACATAACCACCAAGGATAGCTAATCCCTGATCAATAGTCTTGTTAAAGCTTTCCTCTTCCTTGTTAAGAGTAGCAAATATATGCTCCTGCTTCTCAAGAAGCTCTGGATAAGCATCCTTAGAACACTCGATAACAGTCTTACAAAGCTCAGCAAGGAACATATCCTTGATACCAAGCATTCTACCATGTCTAGCAGCTCTTCTAAGAAGTCTTCTTAAAACATAGCCTCTACCTTCATTAGAAGGAAGAACACCATCAGAAGTCATAAATGTAACTGAACGGATGTGGTCTGTTATAAGTCTGATTGAAACATCCTTCTTCTCATCAGTCTTATATGTAGCACCGGCCATCTCACAAATCTTATCTCTTAAAGCTTTAAGAGTATCAACATCAAATATAGAATCTACATCCTGAACTACAACAGCAAGTCGCTCTAATCCCATACCTGTATCGATATTCTTCTGATCAAGCTCAACATAGTTGTTGTTACCATCATTATCAAACTGAGTAAATACATTGTTCCAAACCTCCATGTATCTGTCACAATCACAGCCAACAGTACAATCAGGTTTACCACAACCATACTTTTCTCCTCTATCATAATAAACCTCAGAACATGGACCACAAGGACCAGCACCGTGTTCCCAGAAGTTATCAGCCTTTCCAAATTTGAAGATTCTCTCTGGAGCAATACCAATCTTTCTATGCCAGATATCAAATGCCTCATCATCCTCAAGATAAACTGAAGGATAAAGTCTATCTGCATCAAGACCAACAACCTCAGTTAAAAATTCCCAAGTCCACTCGATTGCTTCATTTTTAAAATAATCACCAAATGAGAAGTTACCAAGCATTTCAAAGAAGGTACCATGTCTTGCTGTTTTACCAACATTCTCAATATCACCTGTTCTAATACATTTTTGACAGGTTGTTACTCTTCTTCTAGGTGGAATCTCCTGACCTGTAAAATAAGGCTTTAAAGGAGCCATACCTGAGTTTATTAAAAGCAAGCTGTTATCATTATGTGGAATAAGTGAAAAGCTGTTCATCTTAAGATGGTCCTTGCTTTCGAAAAATTCCAAAAACATCTTTCTAAGTTCATTTACACCGTAGTTCTTCACGTTATATATCCTCCTAGTTACTATAAAACTAATTATTCTTTGCTTTCAGCTGCAAGCTTAGCATTTTTATTTGCCCTAATTTTTCCTCCAACCTTTATTCCAACAAAGGCACAGGCAAGGAAAAGAATAAACTTTACTAAATATAATAATAATTCACTTATTAATGCTCCCATAGTATTACCTCCTATTAGCTAGCTCTCTTACTACATCATCCCAAGTTACACCCTTATCTACCATAAGTACCATAGCGTGATATAAGAAATCAGCCAATTCATATTTTATCTCTTCTGGATTAGGATTCTTAGCTGCAATAATTATTTCAGTAGCTTCTTCTCCAACCTTCTTAAGTATTTTATCAATACCTGAATCAAAGAGATAATTGGTATAAGATCCTTCTCTTGGATTGTTCTTTCTATCAACAATAATGTTGTAGTCCTCTTCAAGAATCTTCAAAGGATTTACACTATCGTACTCTTTCTTGAATAGTGGAGTAAAGAAGCAATTCGGACTACCTGTGTGACACGCAACACCTATCTGTTTAACTTTAGCAAGTATAGTATCCTTATCACAGTCAATAATAAGCTCCTGTACATATTGGAAGTGTCCACTTGTTTCACCCTTTACCCAAAGGGACTGTCTGCTTCTGCTATAATAAGTCATTGTGCCGGTTTCTAAGGTCTTTTCATAGGCTTCCTTGTTCATGTAAGCCATCATAAGAACATCTCCTGTCTTATAGTCCTGAGCTATTACAGGTATAAGACCATCGGAGTTAAGTTTGAATTCATCAAATGAAAGAGCATTTACATCCTTATTAAGCTCTTTGGCTAAGATACCCTTTATTCCACCAATATAATCTGCTATTGGATCTTCTTCTTGGCTTGTATAGCCAGTATAGTTAATAATAAGTGTGTCCACTCCTGCTTCGATTAATTCCTTAGTAGCACTAAGCATTCCAGATATATCTTTATTAATTGTAAGACAATCTGTATTTATACCAATCGGAAGTTGAATTTCGTCCATGAATTCTTTTAATTCTTCGATGTATGCTTCGTTATATCCATTTATAATAAAGCCTCCGGCACCAAAGAGTTTAAATTCCTTTAAATCACCGATTTCTAATGTGCTTTCTTTAAAAGATGTATTAATAAAAATCTTTTCCTTGCCGAATCTTAATGACGATTCATTAATTAGTTCTAATTCAACTGATGTACTGGCACCATCTAAATCGTAGCAACATACTTTGCATGCACCTGCATAAAGAGTATATTTGATGTCGTCAAATTTTTTGGCAATAATATTTATATTTAGAGGTAAGTCAGTATTCTTGGTGATGTATTTTATCTCTTCTACATAATCTTCATAAGAGCCTTCACCTGTGTATATAAGCTCGTCTATTCCAAGCTTTTTGAAATAATTTGCTATTTCAACCTTTTCTTTAGGTTCAGTATATGGAACACTGATATTACCAATAAGCTTAATCTTATTCATAATATTTATAAGCTTCCCTTTGTGCTAAGAAGCTGTCCCTCCAATCTTATATCCTTCATGGTTGCCATATCTAAGGCTTTTGCAAAGGCCTTAAATGCGGCTTCTATAATATGATGATTATTTGAACCGTGAATTTGCATAATGTGTAAATTCATCCCTGCTGAGTAGGATACGGCATAGAAGAATTCCTTTACCATCTCAGTATCCATGTAACCAACCTGTGGAACTGTTAAATCCATGTCATAGACTAGGTAAGGTCTTCCGGATAAATCTATGGCACTAAGAACTAAGGTTTCATCCATAGGAAGCATAAATGAACCATATCTTTTGATTCCCAGCTTATCTCCTACGGCTTTGGCTATAGCTTGTCCTAAAACAATACCTGTATCTTCAATGGTATGGTGACAATCAACAAAAAGATCACCTTTTACAGTAAGTTTAAGATCAAAAAGACCATGCTTAGCAAAGCTAATAAGCATATGATCGAAGAATCCTATGCCTGTATCAACTGTAGCTACGCCAGAACCATCAAGGTTAAGCTCTAATTCAATATTAGTTTCTTTTGTTACTCTTGTAACATTTGCAATTCTAGAAGCCAAATAATCACATCCTTTTATACATAATTTAACAACTTATTATAGCATTTATAAGGCATTTATTCAATCGTTTTCTGCAATTGTGTTAGGGTTTAATAATAAGTCATATTCGTCGAAAAAGCCTGTGCCATTTTCATATTTTACTGCTATTAGTAATGAACCTAGTCCTATTTTATCATATACTTCAGGACTGATTTTATATTCTCTTAATGTGCTGTCAGGAAGCTGAATGGTTGTATATTTACCTGATTCATACGAATTTCCTTCAATTGTCTTTTTGTCTCTTACCACAACATATAATATTTTTACATTATTAGTGTTTATATCCTTTAATATCTTCTTTCTGTAATGGGTTATTAAATAGCATATGCCTAAATCGAATAATAGTATAAATATACCAAATAAAATACATTTTATGGCATCGGCGGTTGTACCATGATTGATTTTTATTATAAAAGCAATCAAAGGATGAAGCTCTAATAAAAGTAACATAATGAAACCAATTAAATAAGTTGCTTCATTATTCTTACTACATATTTTTTGGCCAAATTCTAATATACATTTCAGCTCTTTTGAATCAGGTTCTTTCCAATCAATTTCCATTATTAATATATCCTTTCATATTATTATTTTTTTATGTCAAAAAACGTATCAGAATCCTGATACGTTTTATAGATCTTATTCAAATCTTACGCTGATTGAATTTGCATGAGCCGTAAGCTGCTCTGACTTTGCAAAATCTACGATATCCTTATGTACAGGCTCAAGAGCCTCTCTTGAATAATAGATAATGCTAGATTTCTTAATAAAGTCATCAACACTAAGTGGTGAAAAGAATTTAGCGGTACCATTAGTAGGTAATACATGGTTTGGTCCTGCAAAATAATCACCTAATGGCTCTGATGAGTAATCACCAAGGAATATTGCTCCTGCATTCTTTATCTTAGTCATGGTGTCAAATGGATTCTTAGTCATTATCTCTAAGTGCTCGCTGGCAATTTCGTTAGCAGTGTCAATAGCCTCATCCATATCCTTAGCAACTAATATATATCCATAATTATCCACAGACTTTCGCATAATCTCTGTTCTGGAAAGCTCTTCTATAAATACTTCAACCTGGTCAGACACCTTATTAGCAAGGTCCTTAGATGTGGTAATAAGAATAGCTGATGCCATCTCGTCGTGCTCGGCCTGTGAAAGTAAATCTGCAGCTACATATCTTGGATTAGCAGTCTCATCAGCAAGTACAAGTATTTCGCTTGGTCCTGCCACAGAATCGATACTAACATGACCAAATACTGTTCTCTTTGCTAAAGCAACAAAAATATTACCAGGACCAACAATCTTATCAACCTTTGGAATTGACTCTGTACCGTATGCAAGTGCTGCAATAGCCTGTGCACCACCTGCTTTATAAATTGCGTCAACGCCCGCTTCGTTGGCTGCAACAAGAGTCATAGGATATACCTTGCCTTCAGCATTACAAGGTGTAGTCATAATTATATTAGATACACCAGCAACCTTTGCTGGTACAACATTCATAAGTACAGATGAAGGATATACAGCTTTTCCTCCTGGTACATACACACCAACATTCTCGATAGGTGTAATCTTTTGACCAAGCATACTTCCATTATCCTTTGAATCAAACCAGCTATACTGCTTTTGCTTCTCATGATATTCCTTTATGTTAGCTATAGCTTTTCTAATAATCTCAAGAAGATTTGCATCAACACTCTTATATGCTTCCTCAATCTCGTCTTTTGTAACCTTTATATTGTCTGCGTTAATAATTGCCTTATCAAACTTTTCAGTGTATTTAAAAAGTGCAGCATCCTTATTAACATGAACATCTTCTACTATTTCCTTAACTGTTGCTTCATATGTACCATAATTATCTGGACTTCTCTTTAATAAGTTACTTAATATATCCTTTTTAGTATCCTGATTTAACTCTACAATTCTCATAATTAATTAAGCCTCCAATAATGCAATTAAGCTATTTTTCATTTTGAATAAGATTATTAAGCTGATCTAGTATGTTAAGTATTCTCTCATGCTCCATTCGTAGACTAACCTGATTAACCACAACTCTAGCAGATAATGGGCATATTTCCTCCAGAACATCCAAGCCATTCTCTCTTAATGTAGAACCAGTTTCAACGATATCTACTATAACCTCTGATAAATCAACAATAGGTGCAAGCTCAACTGAACCATTAAGCTTAATAATCTCAACAGTCTGATTCTTTGTGTTATTAAAGTAATCCTTCGCAATATTTGGATATTTGGTAGCTACACGAATTATTTCATTCTTAGTTAATAGCTCCTTAGCTGACTGTGGTCCACATACACACATACGACACTTTCCGAAGCCTAAATCCATAACCTCATAGAGATTTCTGCCCTCTTCAAGTATAGTATCCTTTCCAACAACACCTATATCAGCAGCGCCATACTCTACATATGTAGGTACATCTGATGCTTTAGCAAGGAAAAACTTAATCTTATGCTCTTCATTTGTAAATATAAGCTTTCTAGTGTTTGGATCCTTTGCTTCCTCGCAGGTTATACCCATCTGTTCAAATAATTCTAAAGTTTTCTTGGCAAGTCTTCCCTTTGCCAAGGCAAATGTTAAATATCTCATAATATCCTCCAAAATTAGACAATATCAATTAACCAATAATATCCATAATATTACCATCGGAATCAATGTAGGTTAATGTTTTAATATGCATCTTCTTTGCATAAGCTTCATATTCATCTAAATCATGTCTTTGGGACTTTCTAACAAGCTCAACATTAATACCCTTATTACGTAGATGAACTGCATGCTGTATAGCTTCCTTCTGGGCAGCTATCTCATATATAAGCATCTTATTAGAATAATCAACCTCAACCTCTACATCATTACGCTTGATGGCATTCATAAGCTCATCAACATATATTGCAAAACCAATTGATGGAGCATCCTTGCCAAACTGTGAGAGCAGATTGTTATATCTTCCACCCTTAACCACTGCTTCACCAGTGCCATATGTATAACCATTGAATACAATTCCTGTATAATAGTTATATCTATTAATTTGACTTAAATCAAAGCTTACATACTTATCATAACCATAGGTTGTTATGGCCTGATGTACTCTCTTCATTCGGTCAATAGCTTCTATAGACTGTGGGTTTGAAACTAAGCTTCTTGCCCTATCTAACATATCAAGACCACCAAATAGGCTGTTAAATTCTGATAAGGCCTTCTTCATATTAGGCTTAATATCAAGCTTTGAAACATATTCGGTAAGTCCAAAGAAATTCTTTAATTGAATTAGCTCTTTTATCTTGTGCTCTGCTTCTTTATCAAGACCTGCCTCATCTATAATACCCTTGAAATACTCAACCTCACCAATTTCAATCATAAATTCATCTAAGCCAACCTCCTTGAGACAACTTATAACACATGATATGATTTCTGCATCTGCGGCTGAGCTATCATCATTAATAAACTCCCCACCAATCTGAGTTAGTTCATTAAGCTTTCCTTGGTGTTGTGCTGCATTAGTAAAGGTTTTTCCTGTATAGCAAAGTCTAAGTGGTAAATCAACATCAGAATAATATTTTGCCACACATCTAGCAACACTTGGAGTTATATCTGGTCTTAAAACAAGTGTGTTATTATTCCTATCAAAGAACTTATACATCTCGCTGGAGTGGGCTGAACCTCTGTCATAATTGAATATATCAAAGTATTCAAAGGTTGGTGTTTCGATGCTTGAGTAGCCATATCTTTTAAGAATGTAATTAATCTGCTCTACAACCTTATTTCTTTCCTTGCACTCTGAGTTATAAACATCTCTCACTCCTTCTGGAGTATGTAATAGCTTATCGTACATAATAATCACCTCTCGTTATTGCTTTAGCGAATTAAAGTGGTAATTCGCTACCATAGTAAAATCTTTTGTTATTATAAATAATGAAGTTATATATGTCAAGTGATTAAATAATTATCTTAATCACTAATAGGTACTAAATAATTATATATTATTTAAAAAATATAATCAATATTAATAAAAATTAGAACATTCGTTTGCAATTCGAACAAATGTGTGCTACACTAAACTTACAGTTATCAAAATCATATAAGAATTTATAATACCTAAGGAGGTTTTTTATGGATTATAATAGCCTATCTGATAAGCAAAAAGAAATTTTAGATTATTTAAAAGAATGTATTCTTAAGAAGGGATATCCACCTGCTGTTAGAGAAATCTGTTCTGCAGTTAAGCTTAAGTCAACATCTTCAGTTCATGCTCATTTAGAAACCCTTGAGGAAAAAGGCTTTATTCGCAAGGATCCCACAAAGCCTAGAGCAATTGAAATTTTAGATGATACTTTTAACCTATCCAGACGTGAGCTAGTGAATGTACCTATTGTTGGTGCTGTAAGCTGCGGTGCACCTATTCTTGCAAATGAAAATATTGAAGGCTACTTCCCTGTTCCACCAGAGTATTTACATAACAAAGAAACCTTTATGCTTAAGGTTAAGGGTGACAGTATGATTAATGCTGGTATTTTCCATGGTGATCTTGTTTTAGTTGAGAAAGCAAATACCGCTAAGAATTCAGATATAGTGGTTGCTCTTATTGATGATTCTGCTACGGTTAAAACCTTCTATAAAGAAGATGGACATATTAGACTTCAGCCTGAGAATGATTCTATGGATCCTATCATCGTAGATGGTGATATGTCCATACTAGGTAAAGTAATTGGATTGTTCAGAACATTTTAATAAATCTATAATTAAAGCCACTGATTAGTTTCAGTGGCTTTAATTTATTCTAACTAAATATTATATCACAGTATATTGCATCCTTGTTTTCGCTACTGGTTATATACCTATATCTGACACATGAGCCCTCATTAAATCTAACATAAAATGATGAATAATCATATGAGATATTAGAATTAATCATATTAAAAATTTCAGCTGCTAACTTCACACTAAATTTATGAAGTTTAATATCAAGAACATATCTTTGAAAACTAACTGATATGCTTACTTTTTTTATCTCAGTAATATCTCTAAGGAAACTGGTTATCCTATTATATATTTCATCATTAGCCTGAAGGTTAACCTTAGCTGTGTATTCATTTATAACCTTGTACATATTAACCTCCATATATCTCAATAAAAAACTAATATTTTTGTTTATCTGGTATCTTTCTATTGATTTCTTTAAATTTATCAAAATTTCTAATAAATAATTGAACAACCTTTGGATCAAAATGTTTTCCACTTAATCTTATGATCTCATCAAAGGTATCCTCTAAGGACCAACCCTTCTTGTAATATCTATCTGATGTAAGAGCATCGAAAACATCACAAACAGCCATAAGTCTTGATATGTAAGCTATCTCTTCTCCCTTCATTCCAAGATAGCCCGAACCATCCCATCTTTCATGATGTTCTTTGGCCAAGGTACATGCAATATGAAGAAGCTCTCCAGGACAATTCTTAAGTAATGCCTCTCCATAAAGGACATGGTTTTTCATAATAGCGTATTCTTCATCTGTAAGCTTATCAGGCTTGTCTAGAATTTCTTCACTTATCATAAGCTTACCAATATCATGCATCATAGATGCGGTACATAGCATATCAACATATTCATCATCAAAGCCAGATGCTTTACCTAAAACACGCATATATTCAGCTACTCTCTTGATATGCTCTCCGGTAAATTTAGATTTACTTTCGCTTATTTCAGCAAAGGAATATATAAGTCCTTTTTGGTTATCCTGCATAGTTACTGCTGTTTTAATAGCGGAGTTAATCATATTAGAATTTCGCTGTACAATACTGTATGCAGCAACAGACATAGCAAAAATAACAATAATGTGAGGTGTTGCACAGCCCAATAAAGCATCTTCAAAATTATCATACATTCCACCAATGAAATGGTCTCTAAATATTACAGAAAAATAGCTTGATACCACAATACCAACCGTCATCAGCAGTGAGGTAAAAAGAACCAATGTCTGATTATAGTATAATGATGCCAAAAGAATAGGGAATAACATAACAGGAAATGCAAAGCTACCAAGCAATGTAAGCATAGCTGTTGCAATTAAACATGTACATACAATAACAACATGCTTAGTACCCTCTGATGAATCGATTTTTAAGACATTAATTATAAGTGTAGGTATGAGTGCAACAAATATTGAGGAACCAAAAAATATTATCATAAGATAAATATCTAAATCTGTAAGAAAATAGCAATAGCCAAATACTACTAAAAGAACCAAGCATATGATTCTTAAGCATCTGGCTGAAATTTGATTTATCTGTCTGTAATTATCTTTTGCAAGCTTGTTTTTTTCCAATGTTTATAGGTCTCCTATAGATACTTGTATTCCGTCTCTCCAAATATGCTCCAGGTCATAAAAGGAACGGTCTTCTTCAACAAATATATGAACTATTATATCATAATAATCCAGTAATATCCACCCTCCATTTGAGTAACCTTCACGATTTTTTAGCTTAGCTCCTGCTTTATGCATAAATTCTTCCACATTATCACATAATGCCTGAACCTGATTTCTGTTTGAGCCATCTGCTATTACGAAATAATCTCCCATTGAGCTTACATTATCTATATTTATTATTTTAATATCATGTCCCTTTTTATCTTCAAGAGCATTATATACAATTTTAACTAAATCTTTTGAATTCATTATGTTATACTTCCTTATTATTTATTTACATAGTAGTTATAGGTTAGCTGAGTCATAAAATCCATTTCATTGGTTGAATTATTTAAATAATCCAATGTATTTTTTAGTATGTGAATAACACACTTGTCTAAGTCTGAAAAAGCTTCTTTTCTAATAATATCCATATCTTTTAGCTCTTTTCGGTTTGGTTCAATATAATCAGCAATAAAGATTATCTTATCTAGTGTGGTCATATTTGGTCTTCCAGTTGTATGATAGGTTATTGCATCTAATATTTCTTGGTCATCTACCTCATATCTTGCCTTTGCATAATACGCACCCAGCTTTCCATGAAGCATGTCGGGATTATTTTCCTCAAATTTGCTTATGGCAAGTCGATGCTTTCTCGCTTTTTCAAGCTTTTCCTTAGTAGGTAGGCATTTGGCACAGTCATGTAATAGTCCGGCAATACGGGCTTTTTCAATATCAACACCATGTATCATGGCCATACACGCTGCAGTATACTCTACTCCCAAAGAATGCTCAAAGCGTCTATCGTTTATTCTACTTTTTAGTCTTGCAATCATTTTTTCACGATTCATACTATACCTTCCATCCATATAAGTTATAGGTTTTTATATAATCTATAATAGTATCATCAAGATAGTTGCTATCGAATATTCCCTTTTTGATATTTTGTCTTAATTGGCTTGAAGATATATCAATAGCCTTTGTTTCAAGAAATTTGATTTTTAAGAATGGATATTTGTTCATTAGTGACTCTGAATAATCAATGACATCATGCATATCACATTCTCTTTTTGCAGCAATTATTGTACAATTTTTAAATATTTCAGTATAATCCTTCCATTTTTCCAAATTAAATAGTGAATCAGCACCAATAATAAAATATATATTAATGTTGGGATTATAACTTTTTATTTGTCGAAGTGTATCTATTGTATAGGTTGTTCCGCCTCTAATAATTTCCATGTCACACACGGCTGCCTTTTGAATATTATCAGCCACAATATTCAGCATATTAATTCTGTGAAAGCTGGAAATAATATCATCAGTTTCTTTGTAAGCCGGCATATTATTGGGCATAAGTAAAAGCTGTTCTACTTCATGGTACTGATTAACAACGGCTTCAGCAAGCATAACATGTCCCCTATGGACCGGATTAAATGTTCCGCCTAATATACCTATACAATTATATTGCTCAAACGGATTTTTTCTACTACTCATAGATTCACCTTGTTAAATATTATTGTGGAAGCACTATTTTAGGATCTTTTTTATGCTTCTTATATAGTATTATTTTTTTTCCTATTACCTGAACTACTTCACTGTGGGTTCTCTCTGCAAGGGCAAATGCGATTGCTTTAGGATCATCGAAGCAATTTTTTAATACTCCAACCTTTATAAGCTCTCTCTTATCTAATGCTTCTTGAACAGCTTCAGTAACCTCTGGTGTTAGACTGGCCTTTCCTATATTAATAATTGGATCCATTGTCATGGCAAGTCCATTTAAGTATGATCTTTGTTTGCTAGTCATATGTTTCTCCTTTATTTGTAATAATCAAATTCAAGCCCGTAAAGCTTTACAGTATCGCCTTCTTCTATTCCAAGTTCCTCTAACATATCAAGAATACCGTTTTCTTTAAGAAACTTCTGGAAGAAAGCAAAACCCTTTTCGGATTCTAGGTTGGTATATCCAAGCATTCTTTCAATACGAGGACCTTCAACCAAGAATACTCTATCATTATCCTCTGACTTTTTGACTTCAAAAGGAAGCTCAGGCATATCCATAAAGTCAATATCCATTTCAGGCGCAAATTCAATAACCTCATCCGGTGCTTCTTTTACAAGCTTGTTAACATGCCACAATAGCTCATCTAGTCCTTTTCCAGAAACAGCAGAAATAGGGAAAACCTTTATACCCTTTGGTTCATATTCCTCTTTAAGAAGTCCGATTACTGTCTCGTAATCATCACCGTAAAGCGCATCACATTTGTTGGCTGCAATAACCTGAGGTCTATTAGCTAATTCTTCGTTGTAGGTCTTAAGCTCATTATTTATTGCTTCTATATCTGCAATAGGATCTCTGCCCTCTGTGGAAGCAGCATCTACCATGTGAATTAAAACTTTTGTTCGTTCAATATGCCTTAAAAACTCAAATCCAAGACCAACGCCTTCAGATGCCCCTTCAATAATTCCAGGTATATCAGCAATTACAAAACCGTTGTTTGGACCAAGATCTACAACACCTAGATTAGGATTAAGGGTTGTAAAGTGATAATTTGCTATTTTAGGTTTTGCATTAGTAACTCTTGATAAAAATGTAGATTTACCAACATTAGGAAAGCCAACAAGTCCAGCATCGGCTATACATTTAAGTTCAAGTGTAACCCAAAGCTCTTTTGCAGGTTGTCCAGGCTGAGCATATTTTGGGGCTTGCATAACAGATGTTACATAGTGTCTGTTACCTTTTCCGCCACGACCTCCTTTTAGGAGTACTACGGGTTCGGTTTTGTTTGACATATCGAGAAGAACCTTGCCAGTCTCAAAATCCTTTATTACAGTTCCAGCAGGAACCTTGAGAATAACATCCTTACCGTTGGCACCGTGACAATTTTTCTTGCCACCTTCCTGTCCATCCTCTGCTTTATATTTTGTAATGTGTCTATAATCTGTTAAAGTATTAAGCCCAGGGTCAACCACAAATATAACATCTCCGCCTTTGCCACCATCTCCTCCATCAGGTCCGCCGTTAGGCACATACATCTCTCGTCTGAAGGAAACATGACCATCTCCACCTTTTCCGGCCTTTAAATATACTTTTGCTCTATCAGCGAACATAATTTACCTCCATTTTATATATTGTTAAAGCATTGATAATAATACATCAATGTTAAATAATATTCTCTATCCAAAAAAATAATATAACATATTATTGGCATTTCTACCATCATTTTATTAAAAAAAGAAAACCGGGATATAAAATCATATCCCGGCATAATTCTTAATTACTCAGCTGTCTCTCTAGGATAGATTGAAACCTGCTTCTTATCTCTACCCTTTCTCTCGAATCTAACAACACCATCAACAAGTGCAAATAATGTATCATCGCCACCACGACCTACATTAACACCTGGATGAATCTTAGTTCCACGCTGTCTGTATAAAATATTACCAGCCTTTACAAACTGTCCGTCTGCTCTTTTCGCACCAAGTCTTTTTGCCTCAGAGTCTCTACCGTTCTTAGTAGAACCAACTCCCTTCTTATGAGCGAAAAGCTGTAAGTTCATCTTTAACATAGTCAGTTACACCTCCTTATAGTGTACTTTTAAATACTGTTCACCGTACTCTTTGCTTATATCCGTAAGTCCTAAAGCAAGTGTACTAAGTAATAATTGTGTTTTGTCATCAAAATTTGATGTAATTCTAAATTGTATTGAACCATCTGGATTCATATCACCATTAAAACAAACATCAGTAAATGTGTCAATTGCGTTAACTGTTGTTATTGATAGTGCAGATACTGCTGAACAAATAATATCTTTTCCAGATTCTTCATATCCAGCATGGCCTCTAATATCAAAGCCAACATATTTTTCATCCTGGTTCAAATAAAATATTGCCTTAATCATAATTAGAAATTAAGCATTAATTGCATTAATCTTAACCTGAGTATATGGCTGTCTGTGACCCTGCTTCTTGTGATAGCCAGTCTTTCTCTTGTACTTGTAAACAACTACCTTCTTGTGCTTACCTTCGCCAAGAACAGTTGCCTTTACTGAAGACTTCTTACAAGCATCGCCACAAATAACATCTGAGTCAGTGCTAACAGCTACTACATCAAATGAAACCTCAGCGCCTTCTGCTGCATTAAGCTTTTCTACCTTAATGATATCTCCTTCAGCTACCTTGTACTGCTTTCCGCCTGTTGCTATAATTGCGTACATATGGTTACCTCCTATTATCATTACTCGCCAGCTTCGGTGCTGTCATAAAATGACAGTCTTAGACCACACTGTGCGGCATACTCAAATATATTAACATCAGTAAAATGTTATGTCAAGTGATTTCTTGACAAATATTAAAAAATTTCATGTAATGGTTTTCTTACTCGTTTTCTAGTGATTTCAATTAGCCCAAGTCTTGTTATATCAACAACCGTTGTTTGAGTTTTATCTGCTTCTGCATAAGTCTTAAGCTCTTTTAAAAGCTGATTATTACTATTTTCTTTACACATGCTTATAAAGTCGATTATAATAATACCGCTAATATCTCTTAGTATTAGCTGATTAATTATCTCTTTGGCAGCCTCTAGATTAATTGCATATACCTTTTCTTCCTTGGAAGTTCCTTTTATAGCTTTTCCACTATTAACATCAATAACAGTCATGGCTTCTGTGTGATCTATTACTATATAGGCACCAGATTTTAAATATACTCTTTTGTTTAGCGCCTTATTAATCATATTTTTTAACCCATATAAGGAATTAAGTGAAACATTCTCATCAGAATATAATGATATATCAGTAAAATTATTCTTTTTACACACCTGTAATACTTCCTGTAAATCTGTAATTATTTCAATATTCTCAGATTTGTAAGAAATAATATCCTTCACAAGCATAGGACATTTTTCAAATATACAGGAATAAGCTGTTAAATAGACAGATTTATGAATAATGTCATCAAGTTTACATAATAATTTTATGGTTTCCGATTCAATATCTTCTTCAGAAGCATATTCTGCTTTTGTTCTAACGATGATTCCAAAATTCAAATCATTTGTCTTTTTCATTGATTCAAATTTTTCCATAGATGAATTAATTATTGATTTTAGTTCCTCTCTTCTGGCTTCAGATTTGATTTTAGATGATACACCTATCTTTCCATCAATCATTACAACAACATATTCTCCATCCAAGCTAAGTCTTGTGGTGACTGATGGTGCTTTTGTTTTAATTGCTTCCTTGCTTAATTGAACAGGAAGTAAATCTCCTATTTTTAGTTTTTTGCCGGTATAATCTTCTAATGACATATAACAGCTTAAACCCTTTTTAATATCAATAAACGCTGAATTAATATTTTGAACTATATTTGAAACTCGTCCAACATATATATTTCCTAAAATGGATTCAGGCTCATAGGCTCTTATTATCTCAGCATTACCATCATTAATCAAAAAGCCACATATTATATTGTTAATTGCTGTAATAATGTATTTTTTGGACATTTAAAATCTCTTTCCTGCTTCTATTAATGATTGTAAATGGTCTTTGTCACCCATATATGTCTCTAATCGATGAACCATATAATCATATCGATTATATTCTAAATCTAAATATTTGCACAAAGCTTCAACTACAAGCTCTGGCTTTAGATTAAGAACACTTCCTGATGCAAGTAACATATATAAACCATCATCTTTTTTCTCAAGCTTGTATATTCCAGGCTTAATATCTGATATTTCTTCCTTTGATTTGGTTTTCTTTAATATTTCTATATTATCCTGTGACATAAAGCCTTCTATACCATCTATAAGCTGGTTTAGGTAGTCATTTTCACATTCTTCATTCTTGTATATATAATAATCAGATGCCGATACAACTGACATGGATGGCTTAGCTCCTTCATAAAGCTCAACAATATCAAGAACTTTAACTCCATCAGGCATTGTTTGATTAAGACGATTCATCATATCCTCAGTACTTGTAACACTTACAAAATCACCATCAAAATATTCTCCCTCTGAAGTCATGCCAAGTGGCATAGGTGCCGCAAAGGAAATAATCTGGTGTGGTGAAAAACCTTTGGAATATGCTACATCAAGCTTAGCTCTTCTAATTGCCTTTTGAAATAATCTCATAATATCCAGGTGTCCTATGAATCTAAGAACACCGGTTTTGGTGTATTTAATTCTTAGCTTCAAAGCAAACACCTCCTCCATATATAGCTGAACCACAGCCAGAGCAATTCATACGACAATTAGGAGTTACAGTTTCATTTTTAGCCTTCTCCCATTCGTTAATAAGGAATTTTTTGGTTACACCTGCATCAAGATGATCCCAAGGTAAGACCTCAGTTATTTCACGCTCTCTTGCAGTATAAAACTCTATATCTACATTATTATCAGCAAATGTATCCTTATATCTGTCCATATCAAAATACTCGGTCCAAGCATCAAATATAGCACCCTTTTTATATACATCATATATAGTTTTACTTAGTCTTCTATCTCCTCTCGCAAGGACTCCTTCAAGAATTGAAATATATGCATCATGATAAGTAAACTTTAGACTCTTTTTATTTTTCTGTTGTAAAAATGAATCCTTTACATAATAAGCTCTTCTTGTAAATTCCTCAGGAAGAATCATTGGAGCCCACTGGAATGGTGTAAATGGCTTTGGTACGAAATATGATGCAGATGCATTAATCATAACTCTGCCGTTTCTTTTTTCTTTAGGAACTGCATCAAAATATTCCTCAGAAATCTTTTCAGCAAGCTCAGCTATACCAAGTAAATCCTGGTCAGTTTCAGTAGGGAGTCCAAGCATAAAATAAAGCTTTACCTTATCCCATCCACCAATAAAGGCTTCTCTACTTCCATTTAATATATCTTCCTCAGTGATACCCTTATTGATAACATTTCTAAGTCTTTGTGTCCCGGCCTCGGCAGCAAAGGTAAGAGAGCTTTTCTTAATATCCTGCACCTTGCTCATAACATCAAGTGAAAATGCATCAATTCTAAGGGATGGTAATGAAACATTGACATGATCCTCATCTCTTAGAGAAATAAGATATGTTAATAGCTGATCTAAGCTTTCATAATCGCTAGAGCTAAGGGAACTTAGGGAAATTTCCTCGTAGCCTGTATTATCAAGCATAGCTCTTGCATATTTTTTTAGCATTTCGACATCCTTCTGTCTTGTAGGTCTATATATCATACCGGCCTGACAGAAACGACAGCCTCTAATACAGCCACGCATGATTTCTAAGACAACTCTATCCTGTGTAGCTTTTATATAAGGAACTACAGGAGCTAAAGGATATGTAACCTGACTAAAATCAGTTACAACCTGTCTTTTTATAGTCTTTGGAATATCATCATATTTTGTAGTAATTTCCTTTACAGTTCCATCTTCATTATAGTCAATCACATACATGGAAGGTACATAGATACCTGGTACCTTTGAAGCTAGTTTTAAAAACTCTTCCTTTTCCATATCTGTAGATTTATATAGTTTAATTAACTCTAAAAGCTCATCATAGCTAGTTTCGCCTTCTCCTAGGTAAAATAAATCAAAGAAATCAGCTATTGGTTCAGGATTAACGGTACAAGGACCACCACCGATGACTATAGGCATACCTTTCTTTCTATCCTTGGAATATAGTGGCATTCCTGACAAATCCAAAATCTGAAGAATGTTTGTATAACACATTTCATACTGAATTGTTATACCAAGCATATCCATATCCATAATAGGACTCTGGGTTTCAAGAGTGAATAGCTTGATATCTTCGTCTCTCATAATTTTATCCAGGTCTGGCCATGGAGAGAAAACTCTTTCACAATAAGTGTCTTCGCGTTTGTTGAACATGTCATAGAGAATTTGAAGTCCAAGGTAGGACATACCTATCTCATAGACATCAGGAAAACACATAGCTATTCTTATATCTATGTTGGTTAAGTCTTTTTTTACTATATTAACTTCATTTCCAATATATCGCGCCGGTTTGTCGATGTTCATAAGAATTCGCTCCGGCAGGGCAAGTTTTGACATAATTTATTTCCTTTTTTTATTTTTTGTAGCACTGAGTCATGCTTCCTAACGAAGCAAAGCTTCGTTAGTATCGCGACATTCGTTAAAATAAGCACTGAGCCACGCTTCCTAACGAAGCTATCGCTTCGTTAGTATCGCGACATTCGTCGTATACACAATCGCATAAATATATCTGTAATTAAGCAAGCTTAAACATCTATATTTATGCGATTGTGTGCATGACTCATTGTTTACGCTTAGTTTTTAAAACTATGTATAGGTGCTGGTATTCTTCCTCCTCTATTGATAAATGCATCACATGAGAACTGATTTACTGGCATTATTGGTGCATATCCAAGTAAACCACCAAATTCTACAGTCTCTCCTACTCCCTTTCCGATTACAGGGATGATTCTTACTGCAGTTGTTTTCTGGTTAATCATACCAAGAGCCATTTCGTCTGCTATAATTCCTGAGATTGTAGTTGCCTTAGTATCACCAGGTATAGCAATCATATCAAGACCTACTGAACATACACAGGTCATGGCCTCAAGCTTTTCAAGTGTTAATGCGCCTGCTGAAACAGCATCTATCATTCTCTGGTCCTCACTTACAGGAATAAATGCACCTGAAAGTCCACCAACATATGAAGAAGCCATTACTCCACCCTTCTTTACCTGATCATTTAACATTGCAAGTGCTGCTGTAGTTCCGGGTGCACCTGCAAACTCAAGACCAATTTCCTCTAATATTTCTCCAACACTATCACCAACAGCTGGTGTAGGTGCAAGTGAAAGATCAATAATACCAAAAGGTACACCAAGTCGCTCAGAAGCTTCCTTAGCAACAAGCTGTCCAACTCTTGTAATCTTAAATGCAGTTTTCTTTATTGTCTCGCAGAGAACCTCAAAATTCTGACCGCGAACAGTTTCTATAGCTGCCTTAACAACACCAGGTCCACTGACACCAACGTTAATAATTCTATCTGCCTCTGTAACTCCATGGAAGGCTCCGGCCATAAATGGATTATCATCAGGAGCATTACAGAATACCACGAATTTTGCACATCCTATAGAATCAGCATCCTTAGTAAGCTCTGCTGCTTCTAATATTATTTCACCTATAAGCTTAACAGCATCCATATTAATGCCTGTTTTAGTTGAACCCGCATTTACAGAGCTACAAACCTTGCTTGTAGTTGCTAAAGCCTTAGGTATTGAACGAATAAGAAGCTCATCAGCTTTAGTCATACCCTTTGATACAAGTGCTGAATATCCACCAATAAAGTTTACTCCACAGGTTGTTGCTGCAGCATCCAGAGTCTTTGCTATTTCGACAAAATCATCTTCAGTCTTACATACTGATCCACCTACTAAGGCGATTGGTGTAACGGAAATTCTTTTATGTACTATAGGTACACCATACTTCTTGGAAATATCCTGACCTGTTGATACAAGATCCTTAGCAGATTTGGTAATCTTATCATATATCTTCTGGCAGGTTTCCTTAAGGTCAGCACCCACACAATCAAGAAGACTAATACCCATAGTTATTGTTCTAACATCAAGGTTCATCTTCTGTATCATTTCATTAGTTTCTATAACTTCATTAATACTAATCATTTTATTAACCCTTTCATATAAGTAATTTTACACATAGCTCTATACTACATAATAATTAGCATATAAGAATTAAAGTCTGTGCATCATATCAAAGATTTCTTCCTGCTGAGCCTTGATTTGTACACCTATTTCCTTACCAAGGTCTGCAAGCTCATCAGCAATCATAGCATGGTCTTTTGAAACATTTTCGATGCTTACAACCATCATCATATTAAAATATCCATCAACGATGGTCTGTGCAATATCTAAGATATTAATATTATTCTGGGCAAGGTAATTACATACCTTTGCAATAATACCAACCTTGTCTTTACCAAGAACTGTAATAATTGTCTTCTTCATTATGTTTTTCCTCCTAAATGGTTACTAAAATTTATAATCAATCCCTAATAGGGACTAATTTACATATTTAAATAAATATAAGCTCACTACAGGAATCTCTGCTGGCTACTTGAAGATTAAAATCCCTTACATCTTCTGTAAAAGGATTACCATCAAGCTCAACCTTCACAGTCTCATATGCAAGCTCTGGATAATTGTTTTCCTTACTTAAATGGCCTAAAAAAATAGCCTTTAAATGATTGTTAAGCAGACTTTTTATTAATCTTCCACTGGCTTCGTTGGATAGATGTCCTCTATCGCTCATAACGCGCCTTTTTAAGTCGTAAGGATATGGACCAACCTGTAGCATTCTAACATCGTGATTTGACTCAATTAATATAGCATCCGAATCCTTCAATCCATTAATAAGATATTCATCATAATTCCCAATGTCTGTAGCTACTGAAACCTTTTTTCCATTATTGAAAAGACTGTAACATACTGGATCTACTGCATCGTGCCATATGGAATGTGGAATAATATCTATATCTCCTATTGAGAATTTTTCATCAGGCTTAATAGGATTAAGCAGACCAAAATCAAAATCACCCAAGGATTTTATATTACAAATTTCTTTACAGGTATCCATAGTTGAATAAATTGGGATACCATATGCTCTTGATATTACACCTATTGCTTTTATGTGGTCACTATGCTCGTGAGTTATAAGTATTCCGTTAATATCCTTAAAATCTACATCTATGCTAGATAAACCTTGTTCTATTCTCTTTTTGGTTATGCCAACATCAACTAGGATATTTGTGGTTTCAGAACCTACAAATGTGCAATTACCACTACTTCCGCTGGCTATGCTCATCATTTTCATACTATCACTCTTTGCTTATTGTTTAAAATTCATGTTTTTTATCAATCTATCCTGATAGTCAGGAAGATTTGCCATTTGAATTAATTCTAAATTATTACAATTAAACTTATCTATAAAATTCAAATATAATGGATTGACTAAAATTTCTATTGCACCTTTTAAGCTAGTGTTACCAACAGTAATTAGTTTATTTCCTTGAATTTGTGGAATTAATCCCATAAAAAAAGCATTCTCTTTATTTAAGTGGAATCCAAAACCACCAGCAATAAATAAATAATCAAGGTCATCTATAAGCACACCTACAATATCAAGCAAAACATTAATTCCTGTTCGAATTGCAGACTTAGCTAGAAGAATTTCTCTTAATATATCAGAGTTAATAGATATTCCCATAATATCTATTCCCGTGTCTAGGTAATTATCATCAAGGATACCATCTGTTGATATTTTACCTGTTTTAATACCTAAGCTTATTGCATCTATTAAGTTACTTCCATAAATATTGTTACTTCTTGTGCAGGCTTCAAATGCTGGTCCACAGGCAGCCGAGGTGCAGTAATATGTACCTTTGTGATATAGTACCATCTCGCCGTTAGTGCCTAAATCTAAGAATAAATAGTTAGAGCTAGTATTCAAATTATAATTCTTGTTTATAGCAATTAATCCAGATAATACATCCCCGCCTATAAATGCAGATGCACAGCCTGATAGTATAACCTTACAATCTAAAGGAAAGTCCTCGTAGAATATCTCTTTTGAATTCTTAATTATTGAGCGTGTTAATATGTGATTAAAGGGATATTCTCCCAAGCCCTTCAAATCATACTCTAGCAAAATGCTAATCATAGTTGTATTACCACAAAAACACATGGCATTTATGCTTTCAATGCTAATGCGTTTATTGTTTAAAAGATTACTTAAGCTTTCCTTTATTTCAGATATAAGCATATCTTTCATAATCTTAATATATCGTTTATCTCTGTTTGTAGTATTTATTCTATTGATTATACCACGGCCATATTTACTCTGAGGATTTTTGAAATAATCATAAGCTATTACTGTACCATCAGAATTAATTATGGAAAGCTCAACTGTTGTGGTGCCTACATCAACAGCAATCATATATTCGTTATCTAAGATAGTTGTTTGCATTAAAAAATCGCCTTCTGCTTCTTTTCAATAGGTCTATAGCCTTTTTCATCCAGAACCTTTAGTATTTGATCCTTATGTTCTGGACCAAATGCCTCAACAGTTATTACAAGCTCAACTGCTGAATTTCTATTTACGGTTACAAATTGATTATGTTCAAGCTTGATAATATTACCATTTTCAGCAGCAATAACACCTGCAACATTTTGAAGTTCACCTGGCTTATCAGGAAGAAGCACAGATACAGTAAATATTCTGCTTCTTGCAATAAGACCATGTTGAACTACAGAGGAAAAGGTTATAACATCCATATTTCCACCACTTAGGATGCTGACAACTTTCTTACCCTCAGCAGGAAGATGCTTTAATGCAGCAACTGAAAGTAGTCCACTATTTTCTACGAGCATCTTATGATTTTCAAGCATATCAAGGAAGGAAACTATAAGCTCGCTATCCTCAATAGTTATAATATCATCCAGATTATCTTTAATGTATGGGAAAATCTTGGATCCAGGTGTTTTTACAGCTGTACCATCAGCTATAGTGTCAACACTTTCTAAGGTGACAACTTCATTGCTAAGAAATGAAGCCTTAAGGCAGGCTGCTCCTGATGGCTCAACACCTATAACCTTAATGTTAGGATTAAGCTTCTTTGCAAGAGTTGAAACTCCTGTTGCAAGACCACCGCCTCCAATTGGTACTAGAATAATATCAACAAAAGGAAGCTCCTTTAATATTTCCATAGCTACAGTGCTCTGACCTGTTGCAACATCTAAATCATCAAATGGATGAATAAATGTATAGCCTTCTTCCTCGGCAAGCTTTAAGGCATGAGCACATGCCTCATCATATACATCACCATATAATACAACCTCTGCTCCATATGCTTTTGTACGATTAACCTTAATAAGAGGTGTGGAGGTAGGCATAACAATAACAGCTTTGCAGCCATAGGCCTTTGCAGCATATGCTACTCCTTGAGCGTGATTACCTGCTGAAGCAGTAATAAGTCCTTTTGCTCTTTCGTCATCTGATAAAGTACTAATTTTATAGTAAGCTCCTCGAATCTTATATGCACCAGTAAGCTGCATGTTTTCAGGTTTTAAATAAACCTTGTTACCAGTTTGGTTAGAGAAAAACTCACTCTCTATAAGTGGTGTTGGGTGAATAACCTTTTGAACCACATTATAGGCTTCCTCGAATTTTTCAAGTGTTAACATATTACAATCTCCTTACATATCAAACAAATCGTCATCAGGCTTAATCTCTTCAATGTTTGTATCGATAAGCATCTCAATATCTGAGTGAAGCTCGAAATCCGAGAATAAGGCTGTTACATAGCTACTTGGATCGAATTTTTGTAAATCTTCAATTTTTTCACCAATTCCTATGTATTTTACAGGTACATTAAGCTCTGACTGTATAGCTATAGCAATACCACCCTTTGCTGTTCCGTCTAGCTTTGTAATTATAATACCGTTTATTTCTGTAACAGAGCTAAATTGTCTGGCCTGTTCTAAGGCATTTTGTCCTGTTGTTCCATCAAGAACAATAAGAGATTCAACATTTGCCTCAGGATATTCCTTGTCAATAATTCGTCTCATTTTTGCAAGTTCATCCATAAGATTTTTCTTGTTATGAAGTCTACCTGCAGTATCTACAAGTAAGATATCAGTATTTCTTGCCTTAGCAGCTGCAACTGCGTCGTATACAACTGCGGAAGGGTCAGCACCCTCGTTCTGAGCAATAATTTCTACACCTGCTCTGTTGGACCAGGTTTTAAGCTGATCTATGGCAGCAGCTCTGAAGGTATCGGCAGCAGCCATCATAACCTTTTTGCCCTGAGCCTTATATTGGGCGGCAAGCTTACCGATAGAGGTTGTTTTACCAACACCATTTACTCCGATTACAAATACTACAGTTTTCTTTTTTTCAAAATCATAAGCTGATTCATCAACTGACATCTGATCTCTAATAATATTAATTACAAGCTCTTTGCATGCTTCAGCTTCCTTGATTTTAAGTTCTTTAACCTTAGCCTTTAAGTCTTCAATAATCTTTTCGGTTGTCTCAAAGCCCATATCACTCATTACAAGAGTTTCTTCAAGCTCGTCATAGAAATCATCATCCAGCTCACTTGCCTTAAAAAGATTATTAAAGCTATCAGCAATATTATTTCTTGTTTTGGAAAGTCCTTCTTTAAGTCTTTTAAAAAAGCCTTTCTTCTCCTTTACTTCCTCTTCCATATTATCCTCCTAATCATCAAGCTCATTTTCAATCATATTTACGGATACAAGTGTGGATACACCCTTTTCCTGCATAGTTATACCATAAAGTATATCTGCAGCTTCCATAGTTCCCTTTCTATGGGTTATTACTATAAACTGAGTATCCTTAGTAAGCTTGTTTAGATACTTTGCAAAACGCTTAACATTTGAATCATCTAGGGCAGCCTCAATCTCATCTAATAAACAGAATGGCGAAGGCTTTAAACTTTGAATTGCAAATAATAATGCAATTGCTGTTAAACTCTTCTCACCACCTGAAAGCTGCATCATATTTTGTAGTTTCTTTCCAGGAGGTTGAGCATTAATCTTAATTCCTGTTTCAAGCAGATCTTCTTCATCAACCAGCTCAAGATCAGCTTTACCGCCTCCGAAAAGCTCCTTAAAGACCTGTGAGAACATAATTCTAATCTCTTTGAACTTTTCAGCAAACTGTTCCTTCATAGAACGGTCAAGCTCTGCAATAATACCAACAAGGTTTTCCTCTGCCTTTGTTATGTCATCATGCTGTGATTTAAGGAACTCATATCTTTCAGAAACAGCCTTATAATCTTCTATAGCATTGACATTTACATCTCCAAGCTGTTTAATCTTACCTTTAACAGCACTAATTTCTCGCTTAAGTGCTGAAATGTCTGTAAGGGTATCGTCCTTGAATTCAGAAGCCATATTATATGTAAGCTCATATTCCTCCCACATATAGTTTGTAAGACTTTCACTCTTCTCTGAAATCTTTTCAATGGATGCATTAAGCTTAAATGCTGACTTATCAAGTCCGTTGATTTGTTCAGAAAGCTCTTCTCTCTTTCTAAAGAATTCCTTATGACTATCATTAAGAGCGTTCTTTTCCTCGTTAAGCTCTATTAATTTTTGTTCTTTAATGCCAATAATTCTAAGGTTCTCTTCAGATATTGTTTTTAACTCGGCAATTTTGTCTGAAAGATTTTTGATTTCCTCATTACCAGCAGTTAGCTTTATTTTAAGGGTATTTAAGGTGTCCTTAGCATTATTTTCCTCAGCTCTAACACGGGAAATATTCTGCATATTGAAGTCATACTGCTGTTTTACTGTATTAAAGTCAATATTTAAAGAGTTGATTTTTTCACTGGCCTTTTCTAAGTCAGTTTTATCTGTAATTAACTCTTTTTCTAGCTGCTCAATACGCTTTTCAAGCTCCTTTACAGCTTCTTCCTGCTTTTTATTGCTGTCGTAGAGTTCTTTTTTGTTATTGTCGATGTCAGTAATCTGAGTAGCAATATCATTATTTTCTCTGCTTATGCTGGCATATAACTTCTGAATTTCTTCTAATTTAGTGTTTGCTTGCTGGAAATTAAGCATATATGTATTCTTCTTAATTTCAAACTGTTGAAGCTTATCGTATAGTTCTTCTTTAGATTTTTTTAGTTCATCTTTTTCGTTGCTTAAAGTAACTACCAGTTTAGATAAGTCCTCAACCTTGGATTTTAACGAAGCAATTTCTTCATCAATTTCCTCTAGCTCTCTCTTTCGTCCAAGTAAATTAGATGCATTTTTAAATGTACCACCTGTCATAGCTCCACCTGGGTTAATAAGCTCACCCTCAAGTGTTACAATTCTAAGTGATTGCTTGTATTTTTTTGAAATAACAATCGCATTATCAATTGTATCAACTACAATAATTCTTCCTAGAAGATGACTTATAATAGTTGAATATTTTTTGTCACTTGTAACAAGAGTTGATGCAAGACCGATTACGCCTTTTTCCTTGGTAACATCATTGTTAGTGTAGCTTCTGTCAACAATGGAGTTAATTGGGAGAAATGTTGCTCTACCAAATTTGTTTTGCTTTAAGAATTCTATCATCTTCTTAGCAGTTGTATCATCCTCTGTAACAATATTCTGAATACTTCCGCCAAGCGCAGTTTCAATAGCAGTTTCATATTTCTTGTCAACCGTAATAATATCTGCAACAACACCAACAATTTTTGGGTTATTAGACTTTTGTTCCATTACTCGCTTAATACTGTTGCCATAGCCTTCGTATCTTTCGGTAAGATTTCTAAGAGATTCCTTCTTAGATTTAAGACTAATAATTCTATTATTATAGCTTGTAATATCGTTATTTGACTGAACAGTTTTGCTGTTGTTTGCTTCTAGCTTTAAGGCTATATCAGTTAAATTGTCATTAAAGCTCTTAATATCCTGTTCAATTTCTGCAAGACCAGATTCTAAAGCCGATTTTTCGGCATTGTATTTTTCCTCTTCAGACCTATTTTCAAGGAATTTCTGATTAAGCTGAGTTTTTCTTAAATTGAGACTTTCCAACATTGAATCATATCTTCCAACCTTGGCCTTAAGAGTTCCACCCTCATTTAAAGACTCGATAATATCACTTTTAGAGCTTTCAATCTCAGTTTCCTTGTCTGATATTAATTGTTTTAAATCCTCATATTCAGTTGTAGCTTTATCTAAGATATCATCAGCATTATCAAGCTTTTCATCAAGTTCAGCTTTAACCTCATAAAGCTTTTTTAACTCCTCCTGATTGCTTTTAAGCTCATTAGTAACTTTTTCGTACTGCTCATTAACAGTAGTTTCGTTATTTTTATAAGATAAAATCTGCTGATTAAGAAGATTTATCTCACCCTCAAATTTCTGATTATTAAGCTTCTTCTCATGAATGTCGTTTTTAGTCTCATCGATTTTAGCATTATAGCTTTCAAGCTTTGCTTCTATTTCATTATATTCATCCTTAGCCTGATCATATTCTGCTCTAAGTCTTGTGGCATCCTCTTCAACTATATTAAGCTTTTCTTCAAAATCCTTAAGCTGTTCCTTGTTGTTATCTGCATCAAGAAGAAAGGCGTTAATATCAAGCTTCTTTAATTCATCCTTATATATGAGGTATCTTCTTGCTGTTTCGGATTGTTCCTTCAGTGGTCCTACTTGTTTTTCAAGTTCTTTTAGAATATCTGTTACTCTTTCAAGATTAGCTCGTTCTGCTTCCAGCTGTTTTTCTGTTGCTGCCTTATTTTTTTTGTATTTAACAATACCTGCAGCTTCATCAAAGAGTTCTCTTCTTTCTTCCGGCTTACCACTAAGAATTTTTTCTATCTGACCCTGTCCAATGATAGAATAACCCTCTTTACCTATACCAGTATCAAAGAAAAGTCTTGTAACATCCTTGAGACGACTTACAACACCATTAATAAGGTATTCACTTTCTCCTGAACGATACACTCTTCTTGCAACAGTAACCTCATTAAAGTCGATAGGAAGCTTATGATCGCTGTTATCTAATGTAATAGCAACATAGGCTGAGCCCTGTGGTTTTCTTAATTCAGTACCTGAGAAAATAACATCTTCCATTTTAGAACCACGAAGCTGTTTTGCGCTCTGCTCACCTAATACCCATCTTACAGCATCACCAACATTACTTTTTCCTGATCCGTTTGGTCCTACAATACCAGTAATACCATTATTAAATTTAAAATTAATTTTGTTGGCAAATGATTTAAAACCATTAACCTCTATACTTTTTAAATACATAATTTACCTAACCATTTCGTATTTCATTATTTTATATTTAGTTTTTCTAATGCAAAAAAGGCAGCATTCTGCTCTGCTGTTTTCTTGGAATGACCAATGCCTATTGAAATAAGCTCATCATCAAAAAATACTCCAGAGGTATATTCTTTATTATGCTCAGGTCCATCCTGCTTTAAAAGCTGATAGGATAAGACAATATTGTTTTTTTGAGTATGCTCCTGTAGCTTTGATTTTGAATCATAATATAGCTTTTTGTGTTCAATATCTGTAAGTAATAATCTTTTGACAAAGGCTTCTGCCTCAGACATACCTCCATCAAGATATACTGCACATAGAAGAGATTCAAACATATCGCATAATATAGAGTCCCTATTGTTACCACCAGTATTACGTTCACCTTTACTAAAATATCCGTAATTGCCAAGATTTAAATCTCGTGAAAGCTTCGAAAGTGTAAATTCACATACTATACTTGCACGAAGCTTTGTAAGCTCTCCTTCCGGCATATTTGGATAGGTTTCAAATAAATATTTGCTAACAAGAAACTCCAATATTGCATCACCTAAATACTCATATCTTTCATATGAGCATAGATGCTTTATGACCATTTCATTGGAATAAGATTTGTGAGTAAATGCAGTATCCAAATGAGACTTATCTTTAAAGCAATAACCTATTAAATTTTCTAATTCCTCATATTTGTTAGACATCCTCTTTTGAACCCTCGAAAGCTGCTACAATTTTATTGCTAACATCATTTATAATAAAGTTTCTACATTGTGTTATGGCACTAGATACTTCGTTTTGTTTAGAATTGCCGTGGATTTTAACTACTAAACCCTTAAGACCAAGAAGAGGTGCTCCTCCCTTGTCATCAGCTTTAAATCTCTTAAGACGTGATTTTAGGGACTTGTTTATTAGTGCAGCACCTATTTTGGTTTTAAGTGATGACATAAGGGTTTCTTTGATTTCGGCCATAAACATATTGCCAACACCCTCGAAAAACTTGAGAAGTACATTACCTGTAAATGCTTCACATACAAGAACATCTGCCACATCATTTGGTATTTCCCTAGATTCCACACTACCTATAAAATTAATATCCTTGCATTCTTTTAACAACGGAATAGTTTCTTTAACGAGAGCATTTCCCTTTTCGTCCTCTACACCGATGTTAATAATACCAACTCTTGGATTTTTGATACCAACTATATTTTCCATATAGATAGAACCCATTTTTGCAAATTGAACGAGGTTTTCTGGTTTCGCATCCACATTTGCACCACAGTCAACTAGTAGTGATGAACCCTTTCTAGTAGGAATAAGAGGCGCAAGAGGTGTTCTTTTAACACCCTTAGCTCGTCCCACAATAAACTGTCCTCCTGCAAGAATTGCACCAGAATTACCAGATGAAATAACTGCCTGAGCTGTGCCATCCTTTACCTGATTTAATGCTACAACCAATGACGAGTCTTTTTTCTTTCTAATGGCATCAACAGGTGCATCGTGACAGGTAATTACCTCAGTTGTGTTAATTATAGTAATCCTGTCATCTGGAACTTCGAATTTTTTAATCAAAGGTTGAAGTTCTTTCTCGTCTCCAGTAACAATAATATCTACATCATTATGCTTATCAAGGGCGTCCTTTATTCCCATTATCATAAATTCAGCACCATGATCACCACCTAATGTGTCAATTGCTATCTTAATTCTATTCATAAATTCACCTCGTATATCTAAATATGATTAATGAACATTATTATTGCATTATCCAAAATATTATAGCTTTTATGAAAATGTAAGTCAACAATTTTGGGATTATAATACTCTAGATAAAGAGTTTTAGACAAAATAAAAAGAGGAATACCGAAATATTCCTCTCTTCTGGTAAAAACTGATTAGTTAGCCTTTACAACTTCTTTCTTATTATATGAACCACAAGCCTTGCATACTCTGTGAGGCATCATAAGCTCGCCACACTTGCTGCACTTTACTAATCCAGGAACGCTCATCTTCCAGTTAGCTCTACGCTTGTCTCTTCTTGCTTTTGAACTTTTATTCTTTGGACAAATTGACACTTGGTTACACCTCCTTAAAAATCACACTTTTTGTATTATACAAACATTAACCTAGGTTGTCAATAAAAATTTGACAAAATATTTCCATTTGATGTTTTAAGAAGTTAAATGTAACCTAATGGAAAATATTATACTAAGGCAACAGTCTCTCTAGCAATAGCAAGCTCCTCGTTTGTTGGTATTACATAAACAGGAATTTTGGAATCTGAAGTTGAAATCATTATTTCCTTACCCTTATTTGAGTTAGCCTCTTCGTCGATTTCAATTCCCATATATTTGAATCTTTCCATAGTAAGTCTTCTAACCACAAAATCATTCTCTCCAACTCCGGCTGTAAATACAATTGCATCTACACCGTTCATAGCAGCAATATAACCACCTATAAATTTTGCCGCCTGATAACAGAATACATTCATGGCAATATCACATCTTTCGTGACCCTCTTCAATACCCTTGTTTAAATCTCTGAAATCACTTGAAACACCCGATATACCCATAACACCAGAATTCTTGTTAAGTATATTCATAATTTCAGTTATTGACTTATCTTCTTTCTTTGCTATGAATTCTATTATAGCAGGATCAATATTGCCACTTCTAGTACCCATGGTAATACCTTCAAGCGGAGTAAGACCCATAGTCGTATCAATTGACTTTCCACCTTTAACTGCTGTAATACTTGCTCCACCACCTAAGTGACAAACAATTATTTTTGTATCCTCCAGCTTTTTGCCAAGGAGTTCAGCACATCTCTTAGAAACAAAGCTATGACTGGTTCCGTGGAAGCCGTAGCGTCTAATCTTGTACTTCTCATAGTATTCGTATGGTATACCATAAATATATGCTTCGTTAGGCATAGTTTGATGAAATGCTGTGTCAAACACTGCAACCTGTGGTAGGTTTGGCATAAGCTCCTGACATGCTTTTATACCGATTAGATTAGCTGGATTATGAAGAGGTGCTAAGTCATTGCACTCTTCTATAGCAGAAAACACCTCATCTGTAATAAGCGCTGATGAAGCAAATTTTTCTCCTCCATGAACAACTCTATGACCGATAGCATTAATTTCATCAAGACTTGAAATAGCTCCAACTTCTTTATCTAAAAGCTTTTCTAATACTAATTTAACTGCAACACTGTGGTCAGGGATAGGTGTTTCTAGCTTTATTTTGTCCTTACCTGTTGTCTGATGTGACATCTCTCCCATTGGAAGCTTGATTCTTTCGCATATACCCTTTGCTAAAACCTGTTCTGTATCAGAATCAATAAGCTGATACTTAAGTGAAGAGCTTCCACAATTAATAACTAAAATTTTCATACCTTTTTCCTAATGAATAAATCATTTTTCCTTTCTTAAGAATTGATATAAACTAGTTTCTTTTTTTTTATTCTTTTCATTTACACAATTTTGCGAGTCTATATACCAAAATTAATATTTCCAACATCCACTCTGGAGATATTAATAAATTGGATCAAAACTAAAACACAACAGAATTAATTCAAATCAAGCTCTGGATTGTCTAATACAAGTCTTCCTCTTCCGTGCTTTTTGCCGTAATACATAGCGTTATCAGCTCTACTAACAAGAATTTCAGGATCATCACATAAGCTTGGATATGATGAAACGCCTATACATACATTAACAGATATATCAACATTTCCAGAGGTAACAACTGTACTTTTGATTTCGTTATGCATATTTTCAAGTATTTCCTGAGCTTCCTGGGAATCGTAATTTGGTAATGTTAGCAAAAATTCCTCACCACCAAATCTACATGCAAAGCCATTATATTTTTCAGCATATTTTTGTGCCACCCTGGCAACCATTTTTATAACCTCATCACCTGCAAGGTGACCATATGTATCATTTACATTTTTGAATTTATCTATATCAAAAAGAGCAACTGTAAGAGCTTTATTCTTAAGTACACACTCCTTTGAGACTTTTTTGAATAATTCTGTATTATATACACGGTTATATATACCTGTAAGACCGTCTTTTCTCGCCATATCTTCCATTTGGAGGTATAGCTTAGTACTTTTGATTGCAGAATTAAACTCTACAATACAGCTTTCATAGTAATTTGTTCCCTTGTCAAAGAAGCTTTCTTCGTCAGAACCTACAATCATTAAACCATATACTCTTTTTTTGTCTTTTAAAGGAAGAAATGCCATAGAATTTATGTTTGCATCTCCGATAAATCGATACTCTTTAATGGCTTCGCCCTTTAATACCCTTGAATTTTCGTTTAAATCCTTAGATAGTACATCGAATATAGTATCTATATCCTTCTTCAACCTTCTTTGCATTGAAGTATAGTTTGTTTTTATTATACAGCTACTTGTCTTATTCTGATAAACATCACTATCAATGTACAAAGCACACAGTTTAGGCTTCTTTATTTCTATAATGGAGTCTGTAATAACATTCATACATTTTAGTACATCAAAAGTAGAAGCTAAATATTTCATAATTTCTGTTTGAGATTCAATTTCTATATTAACCTGTTCTAGCTCCCTTAGGGTTTTAGCTAAATCTATCTTCTGATAGTTAATCTGTTCATTTATAGATTTAACTCTTTCCTGATATTCTATAAGCTTTTCGTTATTACTTTCAATGTTGGATTTTTCAATGGTAAGCTTTCTCTTTATACCTTCATAAGTATCGTTTAAATGAGTATAAGCATCAACTATTGAAAACAATACAGCTGTTAACACACCTTGAACAAAAAGGTAGCAGAACCATTCAGTCTCCGATGTATTAGTAAAAGAAAGTAAAATTTTAATAACAAGTGGAATCATAAACATTATCTTTCTTGAAAAAATAGATGTTTTATCAAATTCCGAAGAGTTAATTATAAAACATAATCCTGAAGAAATAATTAGTGTAGTCCACAAAGCCATAGTAATGCTGGAAACAGGGAAAAGATAATCAAAAATATTATATATACAAAGTTCAACAAATCCTATTACTGTAATATATATAGGCTTTATTTGGCTATCGTGTCTTACAATATATTCATTAATAAGATATATAATAAATATGGTACAAACAGATATAATTACCGGATTTTTTTCTTCAGATAGCCTAAATATTCCTAGACCTGAAAGTAAAATCATGCTACAGACATATTTAATTTTCTGGTAAATCATAAAATGTTCAGAGAACAATTCAGTCATAGTATATTATTTCTCCCA
>JAZPXZ010000026.1:0-124958 GCA_045543915.1 Wujia sp. | reverse complement strand
ATCCGATAGCACAGAAATAAATGTTATGTTTTGAACAAACAATATTAAAACGGTAAAAACGAAGCTTATTATCTTAATTAACTTTTTGTGTCTTCTAATATTTTGCTTATTTGCATATTCAAATAATAATGGATATGCTATAAACACAACAAGAGCTATTATTGTAACTTTCTTATCTTGTATAATGTCATTTGCATCAAAATATCTTTGATTAATACCATAAAATTCTGAACAGTCTCTAATATACCCTCTCGAATCGACTAATGTAATCAAATTACATATTAAAGACACAAAACTAATCCCCCAACCAAGTATTATTCCAATGTTATTTTTGATTGTTGACGGAAGCGACATCTTCCTATTTATTACTTTTCCTGACTCATCTACAATTTCTAAAGTCTTATTATCCATATTATTCCCTCCACAATCTTCCTTCGATTGCATTTATACAACTACTATACAATCTCTGTATCAAATTATACATAGAATTGTACCTTCTATACTGTCCAATAAACACACCTCACAAATCATGTAGCATAATAAAGCAAAATAAAACCTGCACATAAATGCAGTTTTTATGTTCTCGATATTAATTTACTTCATCACATCTTACTAATTTATAATGCTTGAGGGTTATTGCCCTTGAAGCTTTCTTTTTATAAAACTTTATCAAACCATGCGCTTCCAATCTATCCAAATAAAAGCTTACGCCACTTGTACTTTTTATACCAGTACCTTCACCAATCTCAATCATCGTTGGCAAAAATAGTTTTTTTTGCTGATATTTCACCAAAAAATCATACACTTTCTTCTCGCCTCTAGTTAAATTAGCAATAATGTTATCAAGTTCATTTACCGTATTTTTCATTCTTGTTTCCTCCTAATTCTTATACACAAGATTTGTGATATCTAGTGCAACTATGTTCTTAATTTTCGAGTTTTGAATAACTTCATATATAAATAATAATACCAGCACACACATTTGCTGATGTTATACCTAGCCCTATGTACGCATTTAAAGTTTTCAGCATACTTGATGATAAACTAGATATTTCGATGCAATTTACACCCTCATTTATAGAATGATTAAAACTTTCAAAATTCCGCAAAAATTTTTAAAAATTTTTTTCAACACCCCTTTTTTCAACGATTTCCTACAATTGCTCAACGCATTATCTTTCCCTTTTTTTCTTTTTAACCAAATGAAGATACCTGGCTATCAAACATTTATTTTGTTCTTATTTGCAAACACTCCACCTCTTTCTTTAGATTCATATTTTTTTCTGAATATATTTTTATGATAGAATACAAATTTGCGAATTGCATTTTTTCGGGCGGAATTTGCAAATCAAATATGCTAAACATTGTTTTTTCGTTGTATTTACAGGGTTTTTAAAGAAAAAGTGTTTTTGAGAATGTGTGTTTTGTAAATAATAAGTTCTATTCTTGAGGATTAAAATACAAAAGCCCCCATCAACCATTTCTGGTCAATGGGGGGCTTTAACACTGGTAAGTTAGATGTACTCGATGATCTTAATTCTTCCACATCTAGGATCATTCTTGTCTGTGATTAGCTGAATCTTTGCATTGAATTTACTATCATCGAACATGCTTTTAAATCCGTAAGCGCTTAGAACTTTTCCCTTTAAAAGTTCTTCTGTTTGGCAAACAGTAGCAAAGCATAAAAAAACAACCTCAACTGACTTTGCAGATGAGACTGTTTTTTAATTACAACATCCATTATTTTAAAAGAGATAAACATCAAGATAATCATGTCAAGACTCACTAATGTAATACTCACCTTCTATAGAATCGCTTGTATATTCCAATAAACCAGTCCAATTTGTGTGGTCGGTAATCTCATGAGTTTTTCCATGCACCTCTTTAGATGCGTTTATGAACCAAACAAGATGATACTTTTTAATATCCAAGAATTTATCTAAAGCATCTTTGCGAATAATTAACCCAACTTTTTGCTTCGTCAAATCAGTATCAAACGCCACAAGTGTTCCTGACTCATCATAATAATATCCATCATTTTCCTTTTGCTTCAGTTTTAATACATTAATTATTTCCGCACAAGGATGAGAATACGAAAGAGCATCCTCTTTCGATGCATCAAACTCTTCTTCCCATAATAAGACTTGCGTCGCATTTAACACTTTACCCAAGTCTATTGTCACTGGTTCTTCTCTTGTATATGTTTTGGTTACGATTGGAATACTAATATCCTTATTTAAATCATTTTCAACGTCATCATCACCTACTTCTCCAAGGTACTGTTTTAACAATGTGTCTATGTTAGAAAACTGTGGTTCTTCAAATGTTTTAGTAATTATTTGTGTTTCACCAGTTCTTATTTCAATATTATTCCACTGCCATTCTAACACAGATTTACTACCACTTGACCATGGATACTCCCTATTGTATAATGTATATGTTTGTGGAATCCATGTAATATCACTATTAAGCATATTCACTTTCTTGTCTGCATACTTTTTTAGAATAGTCAATTGTTCATCAGTAACAAAATATCCGTACAACCAATTCCACACCATCAGCTTATCATACGCTAAATCATCTCTACCTGTATCAGCATATTTGGATAACACAACCCATTGAATACCTTCATCATCCGTTAATAATAAGTCTTCTTTTTGATATTCAAAAAAAATCGAATTAGATTTAGTCCATTCGACTTCATCAAATCCAGAATCAGCTTTAGCACACTTATTTTCTTTAACGGATTCTATGATATGCTCACTAATTTGCGAAAAATATGGTACATCTTCGCATAACAAGTTATTCTCATTAAGCGTTGGGTCAAAGTCTCTTACATAAGGTTCCCACGGACCATCATACGATACAATCTCATCTTCCGTCGAAAAACCATTCTTCATAGGACAATAATCTGATACCCGCGCTAAAATATTATACATTACAATCCACTGGTATTTCTTTCCAATGCGCTCTGTCTTTATTACTCGATGTCGGTCATATACAAATTGATTTACAAGTCTATCATAATCATCAAAATATTCACTATTATACTCTAACTCATTGATAATATAATGCATTGCATAATTGAATATTTTATATTTATCTACCTCAAAGTTGCGTAATGCACTTTGAAATACATATCTACCAAAATCTCCATACATACCCATTCCTTCAAATTTCATAGAATGCTGAATATAAAACAATCCTTTTTCATAATCCTTATCAATATACTTATGGTCATCTATCTCTGGAATTGGTGTTGATTTATACGGAGGTTTAATTTTTCCCAAATCATAATTTTGAAGCTCTCCTGGATATTCCATCAAATATCGTTCAATAATAAGTCTTGCATAGTCTCGTAATAAAATATCTGGATATACATTGTCCTTATTAAATATATTCTCAAACACAAAGCAAGCCAACGACTTGAATTTCTCGTTATTTTCACAACTACATTTTACACAAGCACCAAAAACAACCCCGTAAAGTCGTTGAATCACATAAGGATCATTTACATTCGAAAATAACGATAATAAATATTCAGCGTATTCAAAATGTTCTTTTAATACTTCAATCATAGCCTTTGATGTTACATCGCGTAGCCAACGATTCGAAGACGTAAGTACCCATGAGAAGAGAATCAACAACAACCTGATTTGCTCTTTGTTAGAAATGTCAAGATTATCACCTTGGTTATAAATTTCAATTAACTGAACAAGACGTTCATCATCAGAGTTTTTTCCATTAATGAATGTTGTCCAAAGATAATCTCTTTTCGCAATAGAATATCTCATCAATACAGCATGTAAGTTGTCTGCATTTAATAGATGTTCTAATTTCACCGAATTTTCTATAAATCCATCCCATAATACAGATGGTTCTATAGAATACTCGTTACATAAATCCAATAATTCAGGAATAGTTAAATAGATTTTTCCTCTCCAAGAAAATGACTTTACATATGACCTAAATAAGCTCTCTCTATCGGATTCATCACATATTCCTTGTATAACATCTATACATTCTTTTTCGAATTTTTCAGCATACAAAGAACAAAGATGTGCAAACAAATCTATATTTTGCCAGTTTTTAAATTCCCCATCTACAATACCTAACACATGCTCAGAAGCATATTTTCTAATTTCTTCTTCAGTTTGATACATTGACAGAATAGTCTTTGCCGCAAAACAATCATTCATTTGGTCAAATGAAAAATACACATAATTCTTCCCATTTGAATTATAGTCATGGAGAATATTTTCTTGTATAAGTCGCGTAATAAATGGTCTAGCTGCTAATCCTAGCGAATTCCAAATCGGCAGTGATTCTATTTCACATTTTTCGAAATGACGTTTACCTGTACGCAGGGTCTGTTCCGATATAGCTTCCACTATTGATAAAACTAAATTTTCTGTTTGGTCGTAACCTGCAGCCTCAATAATTTCTGCGAAATTTATGTAGATTTTCTCATTTGCCTTTAGTAAAAGACGATCATACAGTATCGGTAATCCCACTTCGTCACCTTGATATGTTTTGCAATACAAAGTTAAAAATAAAGGATTATCAATATTAGCCATAAACATATGCAATGGTGTAAATGTTATTCCATAGTGGTTAAGAAATGCTTTTGCAGCCTCAAGAGGATTACTCCTAAAGCCTCTATGATCAATCATTATAACATTATCCTGTTCAACGAATCGTTCTGGAAGAATTGATTTCTGATATTCACTTCTATATGAAACAGCTAAGCGAACATAACTTTTTTCACTTACTTTGTTATACAATATTGGCAAAACAGATTTCCATAATTGTGGCTTCCAACTTTCATTTAATGCATCAATGAGTATTGGCACAATTTTCCCGTTAGTTTCTCCAATTACTTCTAAAATATCAACAAGACTCTCAAAATCATAATCCAATCGTAAATTATTCTTTAGTTGTTCAAGCATGTTAATATCAGAAAGGCAATCACTTCCGATAATTAACAAAGCATTATCGTTTGCATTTAGCAACGAAATTGCTTCGTTTGCGAAAAGTTGAGTCTTGCCAATACCTGCTTTTCCTTCGACTATCAGAATCTTGTTATTAAGCAGATTTTGCTCTATTTCAGGCAACTCTAAACGATAAAATAGACTATTAAGCTTGCTTAATTTGTCCAAATATATCCTTAATTCAAAAGCCTTCTTGTCATTACTTTCTTTTATCTCGTCATAATCTACTTGTGCCTTTTTAATTTTTTCTTCAATTTCATACATATCATTTTTTAATGCTTCAGATACGATTTTTTGCCAATTTTCAACATTATGAATGCTATCGAATTCAACATCTGGTATTGTCACAACAAATTCAGATAGCCGATGTGCATAGTCATATAATTCGTCAAGTTCCCATCGTAATGTAGTTATTTCTTCTACAAGATTTCCTTTTCTATCATTGTAATAATCCAACGCTCTCTGGTCTTGTAAAAATATAGACAACTTTCTTGAAGCCTCTGTATCTACATTAAACTCAGAATTAAAACGTTCACCAATAATATCAACAGTTGTTGAAGCCCTATTTACGAGCCAATCGTGTGATATACCATGATCATCAAAGTAATATTTGCCTAAATTGGGATATTTGCGAACAAGATCTAATATCATTGTGTCAGTTAATGGTTGTAACCCAATACCAGCATCGCTCAATATCTTTTCAATGTTTTTATAGTTATCACAAGTAGTAGTGAGAGCTTTATTACAGAATAAATAAATGACGTCTACCTTTCCTTTATAATGTTTGACTGCTTTTTCTGCCGAATCTTTGATTTTTCCGTAATCAGCATAATTATCAAAAAACTTAGCCTGATAACCAATATATTTATTATTCACTTCATTCAAAATAGGTTCTGATTCAATTCCCGCATTATTCGGATTGCTGTGAAGATATTTGTGTATCTTGTTTTCAGACAGAAATTCATATGTAAATAATTGTCTACACAAATCTTCAAATTTATATCGAACTCCGCGTGCATCATTGTTACTCGTGATAAATTGTTCCCATGTAATCTGCCCTGTTCCCATAATTCACCATTCTCCTTCATCCTAATTTTGTATATTTCCTTTTCCTCACTCTGAAGAAATTATTTATCGGAAACTAATGTACTTTTGAATAAAATATATCACATTTTAATCCAAAATAAAATGTACTCAATTATAACGAAGAGTTGATAAATAAAAAACCTATGGACATTTTGTCCAAAAGTTTGTTGGTGTCCTAATCCTATACATCTCAATTCTCCTTTCCATAAATGCAAAAAGGCAGTAACCAATCTCTTGATTACTGCCTTAACGCTGTACTAAGTATTAATTCTTTTTATAAAGACCATACCCATGCTCTCTATGATATGCTGGACCACTTGGTGTTTTACCTGTCCAATCTCTTTCACTTTTAATCTTGTCAAACAAATCTAAAATCAGCTTGAACTTATTTCTTGTATCTATATCATATTCAGGCGAATTAAACTTTTGCTGGACAATATCTCTTTGAATTTTCCATTCTGTATTTGACAATTTTCTAATCCACTCTGGGCTATATTTGCTTGGTTCTATACTGCTGATACCCTTAACTAAACCATATCCACCAATAACCAAGCCACTGAATGTAATTATTCCATTTAAAATTTTCTTTATATCCATAGGAAACCTCCTCAAGTTTCATTAAGCTTTCTCTTCTTAAAACAAACCATTCTTACAATCCAACAAAGCTACGATATATCAGTACATATCTTCAATAGGAGGCAATACTTGATTATAATGCAATACAATAACATCATCTTCGTCATGAAAACGGTGCCAATCTCTTTTTGTAACTAGGGAGATATAAATTTCAGGTGCATATGAAACATTCTTATTATTTAATGTAAACTCAATAACATTCCCTGTCCCTTTATTTATAAGAGTTGTATAATCCTGTTTTACTATCCAAGAAATCTCATAAAATGTGCTATCAAAGCTGCTGTCAACCTCAACCCAAAGCTTATAAGTATCACCTGACCTAAATTGAATTTCTGGTGCGTTTCTTCCATAAAAACGAATTTCCCATTTATAGCGTGAATCTTCACGAATTATATCCGTGCCTAAGTTATCCTTAATTCGCAAAAATATTGGTACATTATAGTCTCTTTCTTTTCCCAATGATAAATAATACTGTTTATACACATCAATAAAATCACCTGTGTAGCAAATGCATTGTTCTGCCTCATGAATTGATATTGTATTCCCATGAGAAAGCTTATTTCGTATTGGAATTAATCGTTCCAACACTTGCCTAATCTCGAAAATCCCTGAATAAAATGGTTCAAGTAAAATTTTAAAATGATTCTTATACAAATCCTCTCGACACAAAAAGTATTCAATGTCTTCCAAAAGAATAGCATCAATTTTTCGCGGAAATCTTCCCGGATTATCTCTTACCCTTTGTTCAATTCTCTTTTTTATATCACTTTTAATTAGTGGTTGCTCTTCTGATACCATAAGGTTGAAATAATCAGAGCCATAACTATTTTTGAAAGTCTCATCAATAACACGTCTGGACCAATTTTCAAATGTGTCTATATGATGTCTACATAAATCTCGCAGTTCTATTTCTGTAAGTTTCACCAATGGATTACTCACTTTTAATTCCCCTCCTGTTTTTCTCTGTATATGTGAATCAACAAGCTCGAATATCGTGGTTTTCTTATTCATATCTTCTTGCTTGAGATTATTCTCTTCTTCAACGTTTATCTTTTTTCTTTTTCGTAAATTAAAAAGGTTCATTTTGGTTCCCCCTCTTGTGTCAAGCTATATATATAGTTTAACATGCAAAAAATTCTATTATAAAATGTAATATTATTATAATTTTTTAATATCTTAAATATATCATATTGGGGGACAAATGCCTATTATAAAGTGTATAACAAATCAAGGAACAATTTGCTAATTTGTTACTCGATTAATACGGAAGTATAAAATGTATATTAAACCTTTGGACATTATATCCGAAAATTATAAATCGACTTTCATTTATTCCTTTTTTTAAAATTACATTTATCTTTTTCAATAATTCTATTGACTAAATGCTTTAAATCATCCCTATTCGGTAAATATTGAATTTAATTACAAAAACTATTTTCCTTCAACCAAAAATCATAAATGTTCATCATTATAATTCCATCCTTATCTCTCATCATATTTATTCTCATATATAGTTAATAAAACCAAACATTTTAAAAAGACTCTCCGTATCTTAACAATTTTTGATACACACAACTCTTAACCAATTTAACACTATCAATATATTGAAATGTAATATTTTTTGCTTCCATAAATACAATGCACTCATCATATATAAAAGCCATATATGTATCATGTACATCATCTACTGACTTTCTGTATTGCATAGCATTTTGAAAGTCGTTACTCAACACCTGCTGAATTTGAGCAACACCATCTTCAAAAATATATTCATTATCAAATGTGAATTTATACGGAAAGAATAACATAAGGTTCTTTTTTGTTTCCAAGGTTTCAAGAAGTTCATAAATATCATTCTCAATACCTTGAATCTTTGTATGATTTTTTCGCAATTCACATAGCATTTCAAAATCATATGCTCGTAATGCTGCATGAATACGAGTAGCTTTTATTGCTTTTCCCTGCACTTTAGGTGGACCTGTAACAACCATACATTGTCCAATTAAAGTTTTACTTGTAGAAAATATACTTTTTGCCTGCAAAAGTGTTTTACTTGCAATTAATTTAAAATCTAATTGATATTTTTCTGTTATGCAATCACATTGTCCTTTTTCTTCACTATTAGGAGATACATATAATTCATCTTCTGACTTGTTTCTAAAATAGCTCGACTCATTAATAAACTCCAACATATATTTCTCGTAATTACAATCCGGTTCACCTATAATAAAATTCCTTATTATTAATTCAGATGGTAAAAGACTTGCCGTTAATGTATTATCAATCATATATCCCCGTTACCTTTCTATATATTTTAAATCAAAGCAATACTTATTCTCTAACACATACGCCTTTAATCTTACTAATCTTAATTTCGCTATTTTCTATTCTAATAATCTTTTGTTCATTTCTATAAACAATTATTTCTTCACCAGTGTACTGCACTTTGTGTAACACATAATGTTCTCCATCGCAATATGAGATCATATATTTTTCGTCTTCTACTAATTGAACAATACTTTTATTATAAATTGCTTTACTCCCTACATAGAACGATGAGGCAAGCATTATCAATATACATGCTAATAGCTGAATTACTTTTAATGCAATATCTCTTTCTGTTGATTTCTCACCACCTTTTTTAGTTCTCATTTGTGTTAAAATAAATAACATCTCAATAATGTATAATAATATAAACATATATATCATGTTACCTATTGAAGCATTAATTTTCGTCACCGACGACAACATTAAAATCAAAGGTACATTGATAACAAACAATATAATTAGACTAAAAAAAATTCCTTTTCCAATGCATTTAGCTATATATGCATATTTTATTTTGCCATTTAACTGTTGCTCTTCATATTTCTCCTTAATATCGGTTATTATCTCAAAAACCCACTTCATAAAGAAAAATACAATAAACAAAATAATCGAAACAAATATAACTGCAAAAATTGATTTATCAAAATTAAGATTCATCAAACTTGCATCCATATTTAATCGTGTAAAGTATCCTTTCCAATACGCATACACGCACAATCTTAATGCAGCATAAACAACTGTAAGTACTGCTGTTGCCACGGTTATAATTGCTGCAACATTATCTTTAATAAATTCCCAACTTTTCTTTAGCATTAATTCCTCTCCTTAATGTTGACATTTTATTATATATTATTTACGCACACTCTCTAACATCCTATCCACCTTAATCATATACGCATAAGCCTCCGGATCAACCTTTCTTAAATACTTTACGCACATTAATTCTGGCCGTATAAATTTCTCATTGATATAATCCATACAATCTCCGATAATCTCAAATGGCTTATCCAACATCAAGCAAACCGCTACATACGCAGCCTTCACAGCTCTACCTACAGCAAGTTCCGGACTATAGTTTTCAGAATAAATGTGACCTCTTAAATCTCGGATTCCTGCTACATAAAGAGGATAATCCTCCGATTTATATTTTCCTCTTGATGCGATACAAAGAGATGCTTCTAAAGTGTCTTGTAAACACATTTCGACACTAGCTTCTATTCCACGATAAGCTATTTCTGCTTGTACTACCTTTAGATATGTACTCTTAACCTCATTGAAATCCTTTATTTCATCTACCAGCGTACTTACATCATACAATTGTTTCATTACCTCCATATCCTTATAGGCGCCTAGAGGGATTCCCGTTGTATGTGGTGCAAAAGCAGTTAGTTTGTCTCCTAGTATACACTCTACACTTGGTACCTTTACTTTCAATATTTCAGGTTCCACCAAAAGAAGTTCATTTCGTATTTCTCGCTCTACAATTCTCTCATAATGGCTATTTTCGTAAACCACATCAAGCAAAATATAAAGCTCTTTACCATTAACAGGTGAATCATATGTGAATTTGAAATGTCTCTTCGTTATATTATTTTTACCTACTCGCGTTTGTTCCTCATATCTTACAAACGGAAATATCTTAGCAGCTTCCTCTATATACTTCTCCACTTCCGTACCCGGTTCTACTATAATATCAATGTCCGTAGATAATCTTTGTGGATGCTCCAACAATAGCATCAAGCATGTTCCGCCCTTAAATATAAATGGCATTCCAACTCTAGTAATAGCTTCAAGCAATCCAAATGCATATATAGTTCTTTCTATAAGAATCGGATCTCTTCTACTCTCACTCTGCAACTTACGAATATGTTTATCTGTAAAATTCTCTCTTGTAAGCATCTATCTACCCCACTCTTAACTCAACATTTGTATTGTCACATATAAACTCCCTTATCTTCTTCTCTGCACCTCTACGCTTTGCATATCTAAACATACAACTCTCATCAATTGCGTACTTTGCAAATGCTTCCTCATATATGCTAGGTAATTCTGACTCACTAACACTACTTTTTAAAATTGCATTAGTAATCAAATCCACAAGTAGCTTTTCTATTCTTGTATTCCATTTCTCCTGTTGTCCCACAGGAGATTCTGATATTAGCTTACCTATCACTATCATGTCATCATACCAATACTGGTGGTACATTTCAGGTGTTGGATTTATCAACACCTTTCCTGGATACACCTCCTTAAGTGCATCAAACACAAAATTCCCCAAATCATCCTCAACCGACACAAATATAACATTATGAGCTAACTGATGATTTAGAAATTCATTCAATTGAACAAAATCCATAATGGTAAAATTAAGCAACGGAAATTTTTCTTTAAGAATCTTCGCAATATTCTTAGCATCATCTGAATATTCGTAACTGTAAACTCCAACACCATCCTTGGCTACACAATATGCATTTCTGCCCACACGAATAATAGAGCCTTCCTTTAATAGCTTCTGCAATTCTACTTTAAAGGAAGCCTCACTAATATTTTTTCCATCATTCTTCATGGTTTCCATAAGCTCTGACCGTGAGAAACTCTTTTCATTTTCTAAAATTTTCAAATAATATGCCATCATTCTATCTTTGAACATTTATATCTCCTTATCATTTCGGCAATAAAAAACTTTTATTGCCGTTTTGCTATTTTTTATAATAATATAATTGTTCAAGAAAATCAATAGCATTTCGGCAATAAACACACTTTACTGCCGAAATGCTACTTTCCACACTACGCCACAACCCTATCTAATTTTTCTGGCATAAACCTGGAATATAATGCCCTTTACACCGTCTTAACCCCTTCCTATTCCTAGCTTCTCATCCCAAACAACCGATGCTGTCATGGCATTGGCTACTTTATTCACCAAGCATCAATCATCCAACATATAGACATTTATCAACTATATCATCCAAACAGGAACAATATAATTATCTCTATCAATTGCACTAAGACCTGGCTTCATACATATAACAGCCCCCTTCGAACGTGGTGTTGATGACTTATCCAGTAAACCGAATACCTTTGTCAGCTCTGTTCCAGGATTGGAAGTTTTCTTAATTTCTATTGGATTCAAAACCCCATCATGTTCTAGAACAATATCTATTTCCTTATAATCCTTATCTCGATAATAGTAAATGTAAGGTTCCTTTCCACAATTCAAGTAAGTTTTCATAATCTCTGCAACCACATAATTTTCTAAAATTGCACCATTCATAGCACCACTCTCTAAAGTTTCAGCACTACTCCACTTGGTTAGGTAACATACCAATCCTGTATCATAAAAATACAATTTAGGTGTTTTCACAAGACGTTTTAGTAAATTATTGGAATATGGATGGAGATAAAATATAATTCCCAGGGTTTCCAGAATCCCCAACCAGTTCTTTGCCTGTGTCTGATTTATATCTGCATCTCTAGCAACCTCTGCCATATTCAGCATTTGACCACACCTTGCTGCTACTGCTGTAATAAATCTAAGAAACTTAAGTGAATCAATAGCATCCGACAATTCCTTTACATCACGCTCAATATAAGTTGACAAATAACTGCTATAAAAAATCTGACTATTACTGTTTACACCACTTATTATTGCTGGCATTGATCCTTTATATATTCGTTCAAAAATAGCTTTTGCGTCTGCTTCTTTTCTTCCATTCTTTCTAGTGGATAAAGCCTCCATATCTATTATAAATGGTTCCATATCACCACCTGAAATTTCTGCCTGAGATAAAGATGTAAGCGATAGCACAGCTACTCTTCCTGCTAATGATTCTTGTACTCCACGCATTAGTTTAAACACCTGAGAACCCGTAAGCCAAAATGCACCTGGCTCATGATATTTATCTACGTGCATTTTTATATAAGTAAATAATTCTGGAGCGTATTGAACCTCATCAATCATCACAGGTGGCTTATGCATCTGTAGGAATAATTCCGGATCATTCTTTGCGATATTTCTTTCATTCAAATCATCCAAGGTAACATATCCTCTATCTGTTCCTTCCATTAACTTCTGAAGCATAGTAGTCTTACCAACCTGTCTTGGTCCAGTAACTAAAACTACAGGATATTCCTTTGTAACTTGATTAACTATGTTCTCCAAATTTCTCTTTATATAATTCATACTTTTCACCCTCTTTCGGCTAATTTGTAATCTAATTGTATTTTAGCCGAATGTTGCATAAAAAACAAGTATATTTCGGCTAATTTATATTATGATTATATTTTAGCCGAAATATAATCGTTTTATAACAAAAACGCAACCTCAACCGCCTCAGCTGCTGAGATTGCCTTCCTCACTACAACCCTATCTCTTTTCTCACCTACAGCTTCAATATTTTGTTGAATAAAATTCCCAATTATAAATCCAACCATTACAAAGTCAATATGTAAAAATGGTAACAATATACACATATACCACCTAACAAATACTGGCTTAATCACCTCTTACATAATTTTAAACATTGCTTTACATCCAACTTACAAAAGCCCTGAGTAGAGTCTGTAAAATAATTCTTCTTACATACAACCCCGAACTCATTCCTGTCATCATCTATAATAATATAATCCACAGTTACATCATCAGACTCCTTTAAATACAGGAATCTTTCTATCTCCTTGTCCCTTTTTCTTCCAGGCAAAATCGGGGTCTTGTCACTTATTTTTACCCCATGTATCTGCAACATCTTTTCCAATGCTTTAATCTGAGGGGTATTCTCCTCACTTAGTGTACCTACAAATCCACTTCTCCAGGAAGATGTTAATATAATCTGACCATTCACTTGTTTGGCAAAGCTGCAGAAATATTTTATACACTCTTCATCCAAGGAATACATACGCTTCCATTGGGATGATTTATTTAGAACTCCATCAATGTCAAGAAATATGTACATAGTATCCCCTCCTTAATACATTCCTAAAATATCTTCAATAAACCAGTCCAAAAATCCTGCACTGGTTTGAATTGTCTGTATCACTGCTCTCCTAATGCCACGCGAATCTTATCTATCATATACCCACTCTCCTGAATCTATTTATACTCCATGCTACCCCCTATAATTATACCAATCTCGCACATTTTTATTTTATCATACAACGAGTAAAATTGACAATTACTCTCATATTTATTACTATAAACATATTAATATACAGTAAGGAGTACGCAATATGGGTGCATTTGAAGGATTAACCAATTATTTTAAAGAGCCATTAACAGATATAGCAAAATCATTAAATTATAGCGATGACAACATAGCTATTCTAAAGGGGGACGAGACAGCTTTAAAAAACCAATTCCCCGATACATATAATGCTTTGAAAAGCTGCTTACACAACGCTGATGGAAGATCCTTTATGAAATATGGTCAGGACTTAGTTGCGTCTTGGATTTTTGAAGATTATTTTTTCAAATCAATGAAAGAACAGGGATTGAATATAAGCCTTTCCGGAGCTGATAAAAACAGAAAAATTTTAAGTACTAAAAAAGTATCTTCCAATAGTGATTATGTCATTACTACTAGCAAGGGACGCATATCATTAGAGCTGGTAAATGACTACAAGAATTTTTGGAGCAGGGAAGAAAAGCTACACCTAAGAGACTTTAAATATTTACAGCTTCAAAGAAAGGGAAGTTTAATGCTTGCCATACAGGTTTCGTCAAGCTCCATGAATTATACTTTGTTTGATTTTAGAAATAATATCCCTGCAAAGCTCATAGCAAAACATCCTCCTTTCTATGGCAAAACAGCCTACGAGCTAAATATACCAAAGACATCCCTTAAACCTTTCACATTCCAGGCAGTTAAGAATGCTTTACAAAGTGCAATAGATAGTTAACCAACAAAAAATCCCCATCAGGGGATTTTTTATTGGTTATTATTATCTAGGGTCTTCAGCATCTCTCCGGCTATTGCCATGGAAAGCAGAGGTGGAACTGCATTACCTATCTCTAATCTCTTCTTTCCATCAGGACCATAAAATACATAGTAATCAGGGAAGCTCTGCAATCTTGCTCCTTCTCTAATGGACATGGCTCTGGAATCTCTTGGATGTATGCATCTAGAGGATGATGGGCAGGCGAAATTTCTGGTTATAGTGGTGGATGGCTTGTTCCACCACAGCTTGGCGTATGTATTACCATATCCACTTTTCGGTCTTATATCCTCAGGCAAATCGTTCTTGTCTTGACCATCCTTTAAGGCTTCCATTATCCTTATAAGATGCTCTCCGTTATTCGGTGCTTTATGTTCTACCACAACCTCTGGATTCCCCTGTCTAACAAATTTTAAGAATTCATTATCCATGGCTCCCTTATAGCTATCACTAGCCTGACCACTTTTTAGTACAGGCAAATCACCAATTGCATCCTTCAATGTAACATATGGTTTCAAGCCTTCTCCATGAGTTGGTGTTGGGTACTCATAATTATTCTCACCAAGAAAACCAACCAATATAACTCTTTCTCTATGCTGTGGCACACCATAATCCACTGCATCTAAAACCTTATACTTTAATTCATATCCCAGCTCTTCAAACTCTTTCTGTATGTTTTTAAATAATCTACCCTTATCCATGCTGAGAATACCTGTAACATTTTCAAATACAAAGGCCCTTGGCTTTATGATTCCAAGCACTCTTTTGTACTCCATAAACAGATTAGCTCTATGGTCCATCTGTCTTTTGCCTAATGTGGAATAGGACTGGCAGGGTGGTCCGCCCACTACCACATCTATGATTTTATCACCTATAGCATCCTTTATAACTGACTCTGTTAGCTCACTAATATCACAGTTGACCATATTTACCTCTGGATGGTTAAGGGAATATGCCTTGGCAATATCCTTATCTATTTCATTTGCCATTACAATCTCGAAGTCCTCCAGCTTAGAAAAGCCATAGCTAAGACCTCCAACTCCGGCAAATAAATCTACTACTTTGTACTTACCCACTTTCTCTACTCCTTAATTCTTATTACATACAGTTTCGTGTAGTGTATTCCTGATACAATGTAGCAGCTCTTTTAAGCTGTGACTTTATATAGGACGACATATCATTATAGCATTCCAGCTTCATTAACTCCGACACTGCGTTCTCGTTTATACTATCTTTTTCAAGTAATTTGCTGATTCGTTTACATCTAGAAACAACATCTGCAGCAGAACGAGCTGTCATATTTCGCTCCTGCTGAAGCCATTGTTTAAATAGAATATAATCCATTCCTGTATCCTCCGTTTTATAGATAGTCCTATCTTATCACGTCAACGTCAATTACGTCAATATGGGTACATTGATATATCGCCTTATCCCATATACTCAAAGCACTCTATGTCAGTCACACCTAATGCCTTTAATGCCTCCACTGATTTATCAACATCTGTCTTTGTATTATATCCTTTGATTTGTGGTACCCTACATTTAATTTTATTTGTTTCAATGTTATTAACCAGATACTTTAAGTTCTTAATAAGGAATGTATTAGTATGACCTGTGTATGAATAATATATATCATCATTCATATCCTTTACATCTACAATCCAATAATCCACCACATCAGCCAAGTCTGCAACATTCTCATAGGGTACATTTAATGAAGTTTCTACAGCTACAGAAATTCGTGGATTGTTCATTTTGAAATCCTTTATGAATCCTGGATTTAAAAGTGGCTCTCCGCCGCCAAAGGTGACACCTCCACCAGTCATCTCAAAATACACATTATCCTTCTCTATCATATCATTCAATGCATATGCCCACATTTTTTTCTTGCGTTTTTTCTGATTGATACTATCCCTATTAATGCATTGCTTGCAATTCATATGACAATCATTCATCACAACTAGGGTTCTAATTCCTGGGCCATCTATGTCCTGTCTAAGACGGATTATTCCAACAATATCTGCTGTTTGTGTATAAACAATCTTATTATTTTCTCCATAAGCATCTCTCCACAATCTCTTCGCATGGTTCTCACAATATGCGCAGCTACCCTTACACTCCCCGGAAAATCTACAGGACATCTCACGAATCTTTAACCCATGCTCCGCCTTAAAGTCTGTTCTTAATTTCTTCAGCATTTGGCATGTTCTCTTACCTTCATTGGGTTCGATTATCTCATATGGTAACTGAGGATATAGCTTTCTCATAGCATCAGCTTTATCCTCCATATCTTCAGGGCGAAGCTTTATAAGCTCATACTCTCTCTTAGCCCAGTCATACAGCCATATTTCTTCCTCATTAACGGCTGACAGCTTTAATAATTGAGTAATTAGCCCCCCTGCCTCCTCGCCAAATATTTCTTCGCAGGCAAGCATCTCTTCAAGCAATTCCTTAGAACTTAAATTATGCTCATTATCAACCTCACGAATCCTGTAATGATTAAAAAATGCTACAGTTTCAATCTCCTTAAGGTCGTTGAGTATGGGCAACAATACTCTGTCACCATATTCCTCAACATCTATACTAACATTTACCATAATGTGTAGCTTAAAGTCCTTTTGGCGTTTGAGATTTATAAAGTAATCTATTAGCTGCTCAGATAATCCATCTTCTCTAACCGCTAATACTATATCCTTCTCATCACCCACTGCCTCATCTATCTTATACAAATATTTTTCAATATCTAATATTGCCAAAGAAGAAATATAATGGGACTCTCCCATAACTAAACTATATTTATACTTATCTCCATATTGCTTCTCATCCCACAGTCGAATTATATTTTTGCACTGGCCATCTTCCATGTTGCTGACATAACCATCTGGAATTCTTATCTCGTAGGTTTCCCCACATTCTTCATCAATTCCACAACACAGCTTGGACCAGCAAGAAAAATCTTTTATATAAAAAGCCTTCATATTTTCACTCCCTTCATAATTTACTACTTCAAGTTAATATTAGCACTATCATAATTCTCAATCTATAAACCCATGGTTTAAAGAACCTAAAAATGGGTCGCAAAGTGCGACCCATAATGACTAAAATATATCAATATCATTTTTTAATTTCTTTAGCTTCGGATTATTTCTCAGCCTTCTAAGTGATTTTGCCTCAACTTCCTTTATTCTATGCAATGATAAACCAAGCTTCTTTCCAACTTCTTCATATGAATAGTTCACTCCATCCTCTAAACCCAGCCTAAGACGCATTACATTTTTTGCAGTATCACCACTTAGTCTGTTAACTTCACTCAATATTATTTCCTTAATTGAGTTATAAACTGTCACATCCTCTGGCAGTGCTCTTTTATCAGCAATAAAATCACCCATATCGTCTTCGTCATCTTTTATAGGCGCATCCATACTGACAGCACTAAAACAATAATATCCATCTAATAAAAGCTCTGTTATGGCTTTCTCTGTTGTATTAAAATGCTCAACCATACACTTCATTCTCTCTTTTTCAGATGAAATACCCTTTTGTTTTAGCTCCTTTTCATAATCTAACATTTTATAATATAATATTTTTTTATTTCTTGTCAGCTTTATAGTTCCCGAATTATCACTAACAAAATCATTGACATACTTTCTAATATAATTAAAGGCATATGTAGAATACTTTACGCCTACATTAACATCAAATTTCGTGGCCGCTTCATTAACACCTAGCATACCTTGTTGAATCAAGTCTTCCATATCGAATACACTGCTCCGAACATTGCCATACCTTTTACATACAAATTTGATTAAACCTATATTATTTGCAAATAGTATATTTAATGCTTCTTCATTTCCATTTTGATATTCAACACACAGCTCTTCATTACTTTTGTTGCTGTCTTTTTCTCCAACACGATATCCTATCTTTTCTTGTAAAATTTTATTCTTCTTTTCTTTGTCATACTTATCAGTATATAATGACTCATCATCATTATATTCATCTATTAATTCAGTAATACGATTTTCTATGCATTCAACATATTCATTATGTGATTCCTCGTAATCATCCACTGCCTTATATCTTTTTTCTTCTATACCATAATAATCTTCATTGTAATCATCTTCACTATCAAAGTCTGACAAATCATCATCTTCCATATCCTCTAGAGCTTTGATTTGTTCATACTCTTCTATGGCACTTCCTCCATCTATAACTCGAGTGTATTCATCTACAAGTTGTATATTCTCATCAATATATGTATATATATCCTCTTGGTCTTCTCCGCTATAACCTGTCATGATTTTTTGCAAATCAACAAAGGAGATTTCGTCAGTTATTTTATTGTCTTCTAAGAGTTTTTTTATTTGTCCTTTGTCCATCTTGATTCACCTCATGTATAAGTAACCCCTAACCTTGTTACATTATATCATTATTTACCCTTTACAACAAGAAAAAGACAGTAATTGAAGTTCACTCCAATACCGTCTTTTCTAGCAGAATCATTATAATTTCCACTACGCGCTTGCCTTTGCGTGAAGCTGCAAATCTATAACTAGAATCTCATCTATGGCAACTCCTAATACAGCTGCCAGCACAACCAGATTATCAATAGTTGGCAAAGCTGTTCCATGCTGCCATTTATAGATCGCCTGAGGAGTGGCAAATCCAAATACATCCTGTAAATCTCTAACAGTGAGACCTGCCATCTTCCTCAGATATGCTATATTCTGTCCTGTCTTAACCATATCAATTGTTGGTATATTGTACATCCTCTTATCCTCCTAAATGTATGTAATTATTTGTTCAATATTCATGGAGGATATTATTTCTCATATCTTCTGAGTAGTGCCACCTCCCCTTCGGGTAGGTAACCACTTTCTGAGTAGTGCGACCTCCCCTTCGCATTCGCTTCGGGTGGGTAAGGGCACTACTCAGAAGCCTTGAAGTTATACACAGGCTTCATAACATCTATGACATCCACAGACTCCTTGATTACATCTATAATGTCCTCCAGTCGCTTGTATGCCATAGGTGCCTCATCGAGAGTTGCCTCATTGACAGAGGTGGTATAAACTCCCGACATTACTTCCTTATATTCCTCCATATTAAGTTGATTCTTTGCTTTTGTTCTGGACATAACTCGTCCTGCACCATGTGGTGCTGAGTAATTCCACTCTGGATTACCCTTGCCTATTGCAAGCACACTTCCATCTCTCATATTGATTGGAATAAGCACCTTCTCACCCTTATGAGCTGCTATTGCGCCCTTTCTAAGTATCATCTCATCCACATCTATATAGTTGTGAATTGTATGAAATGCATCGGTGCCCTTAAGGCCTGCTCGCTCCATTAAAATCTCTGCAATCAGCTCACGATTACGCTTTGCAAATTGCTGACATATCTCCACATCATGAAGATAGTCCTGAAAATATGTACCATACAAATGACAGAGATCCTCAGGGATTGTAGCCACTCTCTTCTCCCAGGCAATCTGCTTTAAAGCTGCCTCAATCTCATTTCTTCTTCCCTGCTCTTTGTATGTTTTAATTATCTCTTCTCTCTGCTGGAAATATGTCTCCTTGCCTTTATTAAGGTCCACTGCCAGCTGCTGATATATTTCAGCCACCTGCTTTCCAAGGTTACGGCTACCAGTATGAATGATTAAATAGTGTGTCCCATCGCAAGCTTCATCAACCTCGATAAAGTGGTTGCCTCCTCCAAGAGTTCCTAAGCTTCGCTCTAACCACTTTAAATTTCTAAGCTGTCTGTAGCACTTTAAGGCCTGAAGATCAAATTTTTCCTTTCTTCCTTCCCACACTCGCATTCCACTTGGAATATAGTGTGCAGCCTCATCAAGCTTTTCAAAGTCCACCTTTCCCTTTCCTATGTTAATAGTAAGCATTCCGCAGCCTATATCTACCCCAACAATATTTGGCACCGCCTTATCAACAACTGTCATGGTGGTACCTATAGTACAGCCTTTTCCTGAATGCACATCCGGCATAATTCTAATCTGTGAGCCTTCTGTAAACTCGTAGTCACACATTCTGCGAACCTGCTCTATAGCTTCATCCTCTACAACCTTTGCATAGCAAAGTGCTGTATTTACCTTTCCTTTTATTTCAAACATACTTTCACCTCCTTAAATTTATAATAAATGCACCAGACAGGATTCGAACCTGTATCTTTCGATTCGTAGTCGAAAATTCTATCCATTATACTACCAGTGCTTAGGTGACTAGAGGGAATTGAACCCTCATCTACAGAGCCACAATCTGTTGTCTTAACCATTGGACCATAGTCACAGTGACTCCCGCGGGAATTGAACCCAGCATCCCAGGCGTGAAAGTCCTGTGTCCTAACCATTAGACTAGGGAGCCAAAATAATAAAAACAAAAACCGCTTATCTCTATAATTTACAAAGATAAGCGGTTAATAATTTATTCTATAATTACAAATGTATGTAATCTAACAAGCTATAAATCTTCCTACCGAAGATATCATATATCATTCCCTTCGGTATCTCTACTTATCTTATCCTTATATGAGTACACGCAATCAAAGCCCTGCTCTGATAACCCAAGCATAGCGTCGTAATGGCGTTCAACTATTTTATTAAGGCTTAAAATTATTGTGCTCATATCTTTTCCTTTCCGGGCAACAAACCTTGCCCTTTTTCTAATCATACGGATACTATAGCACTATTTTTTTTATTTGTCCATTATACTTGTGGTATAAATTACAATTATCTATCTCAAAGGCACAGTATCTCTGCAGGCACCAATATCCCCGTCGTAGACGAGGATATCTTCAATGCTGGTATGTAACACCTTACTTAATATCAGTAGGTTATCTATGCTTGGTAGTGACTTACCTGATATCCACTTATATATAGCCTGTGGATTCTCAAAGCCCATCACTATCTGAATATCCTTTACAGAATATCCCTTTTCTGTAAGTAAGGTCTTTATTCTCTTACCAGTTGCTTTTTGTTGGATTGATAAATACATAGGTTCCATAAAAATCCCTCCTTATGCAATCTTTACATTGTTAGCTTCCCATTCCTGTCCCATCATAACTTCCACCTTGCTATAGCTACACTCTAAAATCTTAGCAAGCCTGTCACAATCGATTTTCTTAGTCATCTGAACACAGCATTCCAGCTCTCTTTCCTTGGATTTCTTTAGATTTCTAAGAAGCTTTAACTCCTTGAAAACTCTACAGCTATCCATAGTCTTATAGCTTTCAGATTCTATTCTACATAGAATATCCTCAATATCTGCCCCAATCTCTGCTATATCAATCTTAAGATTATAAATATGCTGCTTTACATCTCTGTAAAATTCTATCTGCTGTCTGGCAAATTTTCTGATGTCAATATTCTCTCTGTCAAAGGTTGTAGTAATTCTCTCCTGGCTCATAGTTATCTGATTCTTGTCGTTGTTCTTGTTCATGGCTTAATCCTCTCTTTCTTCTATATCTGATGTCTCACGGGTTATAATAGGCTTCTGGACATATGTCAAATCTGCCTTCAGCCCCTTCACTAATTGTATTATATTTCAACAGCTGTCCCAAAAAGCGTACAGCAAAAAACAGGTTAAAAATATTAATATGTGTATTTTTCATTTTTTTACCCAATCTTTACTACATCTTTATTATAATTAGATTGAAATTGTGGTTTTTTGTAAAATCCACCTACAATATTATATATATCATTGCGTACGCTTTTTAACAGAAGCTATTACAGTAAAATTTAATAGTACAGAAAGGATTTTTTATGGATTCGATATTAGATTTTTGGAATCAAATGACAGGCAATCCACTGTTATTTCTTGCAGTAACCCTTACATTGGGCGTTATATTAGTAAATGGATGGACGGATGCGCCTAATGCCATTGCAACCTGCGTGGTAACCAGATGTATGCATCCAAGAGCTGCCATCATTATGGCTGCAGTATTTAATTTCCTTGGTGTTTTCGTAATGACCCTTGTCAACGCAACAGTTGCAGAAACTGTTACTAAGATGGTAGACTTCGGTTCTGATCCTGATCTGGCAATTATTGCCTTAAGCGCCGCATTATTTGCCATTGTTCTGTGGGCAACAGTAGCCTGGGTATTCGGTATACCTACAAGTGAAAGTCATGCTCTTATCGCCGGACTTACCGGTAGTGCCATCGCTATTCACAATGGCTTTGAGGGTGTTAATGGCTCAGAATGGATTAAGGTCATATACGGTATTGGTATATCCGTAGGACTAGGCTTCGGTCTTGGTTGGCTGGTATGTAAGATTGTTACTAAGCTTTTCTACAATGCCAACCGTCCAAAGACAGAACCATTCTTCCGTGGTGCACAGATTATGGGTGCTGCCTCTATGGCATTCATGCACGGAGCTCAAGATGGTCAGAAGTTTATGGGTGTTGTACTTCTTTGTGTATATATGTCACAGGGACAATCACTTCCATCAGATATACATATTCCTATGTGGTTGATGATTGTATGTTCTGTAGTAATGGCAGCGGGTACAGCTATGGGTGGTAAGAAAATCATCAAATCAGTTGGTATGGATATGGTAAAGCTGGAAAAATATCAGGGCTTCTCAGCAGATATTGCAGCAGCTATTTCCCTATTCTTCTGCTCTACCTTCAGTTTGCCTGTATCAACCACTCATGCCAAAACTACATCTATCATGGGCGTTGGAGCAGTAAAAAGAGTTTCAGCCATCAACTTCGGTGTTGTTAAGGAAATGGTATTAACCTGGGTACTTACCTTCCCTGGTTGTGGTCTTGTAGGCTTCTTAATGACTAAGCTGTTTATGTTTATATTTACCTAATATAATAAGCTTGAAAACTGACAAAAAATTATTTCAATATATGAATTATTAACAGAAAGGAATTATAACAATGGCTAAAGGCGATAAGTTTTATTTTGTAAATTTTGCTGAGAGCACAGCTCTTGCTAAAAAGGCATCATCTTATCTTGTAGAATGCCTTGAAAACTATAACCCAGCTAATATTAACAATATGCTTGAGGAGATGCACAGCATCGAGCACAGCGCAGATATTAAGAAGCACGAGATGGCTGCTGCTCTTGCGAAGGCATTTGTTACTCCAGTAGACCGTGAGGACCTTGATATGTTAAGTCATCAGATTGATGATGTTACTGATATGGTTGAAGAGATTCTTCAAAAGTTCTACATATTCGACATCAAAACAGTTGAACCTTCTGCTATAGAATTTGCTAAGAAGATTGTTAAATCTTGCGAATATCTCTGTGAGATAATGGGCGCATTTGAGAACTTCAAGAAGTCAAAGAACATCCACGACCTAATTATTGCAGTTAATGATGTTGAGGAAGAATGTGACAGACTTTATCTTTCATCTATGCGTGAGCTTACTCAGAAGTCAACCGATGTACTTGTAACTATCTCATGGCGTGAAATCTTTGAATGCTTCGAGGCATGTTCAGACGCCTGCGAGAACGCAAGTGAGTGCGTGGCTTCAGTTATCATGAAGAACACCTAAATTCTGATAAAATTAAAATAACCCGAACAGTTAAGAATTCATCTTACTGTTCGGGTTATTTTATGCCTATAAGACTTGCTTAGTCTTCATTATTCTCAGCTACCTTATTAGCTCTTGCCTCTACCTCAGCCTTCTGTATATCACTAGGCACTTGCTCATATCTAACAAATTCATAAGCATAGTCTCCTCTACCACCTGTCATGGCACGAAGGATTGTACAGTAGCCTGTAAGCTCCATCATAGGAATATCCGCCTCTATCTGCTGCTTGCCCTTACCTACCGGATTCATACCAAGAACTCTACCTCTACGCTTATTTAAGTCTCCCATAACATCACCGGTATACTTCTCAGGAACTACAACCTTAAGACTCATAATCGGTTCTAAAAGTACAGGACCTGCTTCCATAATACCCTTCTTAAGTGCCTGGGAAGCTGCCTTCTTAAATGCCATCTCGGATGAATCTACCGCATGGTATGAACCATCATAAAGTACTGCATTAATTCCAACTACAGGATATGCAGCAAGAGGTCCTCTCTCACATGCCTCCTGTATACCCTTTTCAACTGCAGGGAAGAAGTTTTTTGGAACTGCGCCACCTACAACCTCCTGACTAAACTCATACGCCTTATCAGTTTCTCCAAGTGGTGCAAATCTCATCTTTACATGTCCATACTGACCATGACCACCAGACTGCTTCTTATACTTGTATTCCACATCTGAGTTCTTCTTAATTGTCTCCTTAAATGCAATCTTAGGTTTGCTAAGCTCTATCTCACATTTGTACTCATTCTGCAGTCTGCTTTGAACTATCTCAAGCTGCTTCTCACCGATACCATAGAGAAGAAGCTGCTTATTCTCAGAGTCATTAACCACCTTCAAAGTCTGATCCTCATGAGTCATCTTCTGGAGTGACTGGGCAACCTTATCAATATTGTTCTTGTTAGGAACCTTATATCTCATAAATGTATATGGCTTTGATATCTCAAACTTACCATATTCAATTACGCAAGCCTTAGTAGAAAGTGTATTACCGGTTCTGGCTGCAGTAAGCTTAGCTATTGCACCGATATCACCTGCATGAAGCTCTGGCACCTCTATAGCCTTGCCACCCTGAAGCACATATAGCTTGTTAACCTTCTCATCTATATCCTTGTCCTTATTATATATAACATCATCTGACTTAAATACACCTGAGCAAACCTTAATAAGTGAGTACTTACCAATAAATGGATCTACAATAGTCTTGAATACATATGCTGACTTAGGCTTCGCAAAGTCGTAATTTGCCTCAAAGACTTCATTGGTCTTCATATTAAAGCCTGCAATCTCCTTATTCTCAGGACTTGGAAGATACTTAACTATATCATCGATAAGTGTAAATGTACCCTGGCAAAGTGTATTAGAGCCCATGGATATAGGTACTAAGCTGCTGCCTATAACATTGGTACGAAGAGCTGCACGAATCTCCATCTCAGAGAAGCTATCTCCACTAAAATATCTATCCATAAACTCCTCGCTGGTCTCTGCAACTGCTTCCATAAGAGTCTCCTTATATAGCTCAAGATTCTCTCTAGAGTAATCAGGAATGTCGCACTCTACAACCTCTTTACCCTGCCAGCGATTACCAGTTTCACTAATAACATTTATGTATCCTACAAACTTCTCGTTCTCTCTAATTGGGAAATGGAACGGAGCAATCTTCTTACCATACATCTCAGTAAGCTTTTCTACAACATTCTTAAATGATGCGTTATCAGCATCCATACCTGTAACATAAATCATACGAGGCAGCTTATACTTCTCACAAAGCTCCCATGCACGCTCAGTACCAGCCTCAACACCAGCCTTACCATTAACTACGATAATAGCTGCATCTGCTGCACTTATGGCCTGCTCTACCTCACCGATAAAGTCAAAATATCCTGGAGTATCAAGAATATTAATCTTAATACCATTCCATTCCAAAGGAACCACAGAGGTACTAATCGAAATCTGTCTTTTCTGTTCTTCTTTACCAAAATCACTTACGGTATTACCATCTTCAACCTTACCCATTCGATTGGTGATACCTGCTAGATAAGCCATAGATTCAACCAAGCTTGTCTTTCCAGCTCCACTATGACCTAATAAAACTACATTTCTAATCTTGTCCGTTGTGTAAACATTCATGCTAGCTACCTCCTGATTCTAATTATTAAGTTACTTTTGTGTATGCCATAAAGCAAAAAATGCACCCTCATTCCTTCTCAACCAGCTTATATGGGGTTGTCAAAGTATAGGTGCATTGTCAATAAAGTATCTATTGTTAATTGTACTCTATATAACATATATATTCAAGAAAAATTATACAAATAACACATATTTTTTGAATTTTTTTGAGAAATATATACAATTTAACCAAAAGTCATCACATTTTATGGCTTGGCTAAGGAAAATCAAAGCAAAGGAGTTCTAAAACAAGAATCGGAGGATGGCCCTCCACGGTCATCCTCCGATATTATTATATTATCTATAGGAATGTTAAGCAATTTGCTCAATGCGAAGAAGTTGTCTATGTTTGGCAACGACTCCCCTCTCTGCCATTTGTAGATAGCCTGAGGATTTTCAAATCCCATAAACTCTCTAACCTCATCAACAGAGATATGCTTACTTCTACAAAGTTCCTTAATTCGTTTACCGGTTGCTTCTGTGTTAATTACTGGATAATTTGTCACGCAAAACGCCTCCTTTGAATTCAGTTACATTATGTAGTTACAGCCTCACTGCTTACCAGTCTCCTTATGTCCGATACAGCTAGTGCGGTATCCACGAATATATCACATTGCGTCGATTATTGTCAATACATTCTTCAATATTATTTCGTTAACACCGCTTTATCTTCCAAGGCTTCCTGACTTTCCTTCCTACTAGGGAGCTGCGCCAATACAACTGCCACAAATATAAGAAGACACCCCATTAATTCCTTAAAGCTTAGCCTCTCCTTAAGAAGCACCCAGCCAGCCAAAACCGAGAACACGGATTCCAGACTCATAAGAAGGGATGCAACTGTTGGATTAAGTCCCTTTTGACCAATTATCTGCAATGTATATCCCACTGCACAGGAGAATATTGCAGCATAAAGAAGAGGAATCCAGGCATCAAGGTTAGCAAAGCCACCCAGCCAGCCCTTTATATCTCCCTTCATCTCAAAAAAGAACATTGGCACTGCTGTAATTACTCCTGTAACCATAAACTGAATACAGGACATTCTAAGTCCATCCACCTTAGGGGAAAAATGGTCTATAACCATTATATGCACAGAGAAACATAGAGCGCAAAGCATAAGAAGTATATCCGGAGTTTTAATTACAAACTCCCCGTCTATGCAGAGCAAATACAACCCCACTATGGCTATAACAACACCTACCCATACATTTAATCCACATTTTCTCTTGAAAAAGAGACCTAAAATAGGAACTAAAAGTATGTAGCAGGCAGTCAAAAAGCCTGCCTTGCCAACTGGGGAACCAAGGCTTATAGCCAGCTGCTGAAGATTAGTGGCAGTGCACAGAACAAAGCCACAGAGAACTCCTCCTAATAAAAGAGTTCTCTGTTGCTCTTTTGTCTCCGGCTTTTTAGTAATAACACCTACTCTGTCAAGTATTGCGATAACCACCATTAATACCAGTGAACCTATAATAGAGCGGATGCTATTGAAGCTAAGAGGTCCGATAGCATCTCCGCCCTCACTTTGTGCCACAAAGGATATTCCCCAGACAAAGGATGTAAATATTAATATAGCTGAATTGCGTGTCTGTAATTTTTTATCTGTATTACTCATAATTTCATTCATCTCTTTTTTCCATAAACAATACCTGTAACTCAAACCCAAGCTACAGGTATTGTTTTATAAATTATTCAAATCATAGATAAATATATCTATTAATATTAATTAACAATCTTCAAGCTTTTCCTCGTCAAGCATGTCCTTCTTAGTAACTGTCTTAATTATGAAGATTACTCCCACCATAACAAAGAGTACAATAGGAAGTGATACAAGGGCCATCTTACTATTATTTAAGTATCCAACAACTCCCGCAATAAGGAATCCAACAAATGCTACGAAAGCAGATAGCAATGCATATGGAAGCTGTGTGGACACATGATTTACATGGTCTGACTGTGCTCCTGCTGATGCCATTATTGTAGTATCAGATATAGGTGAACAATGGTCACCACAAACTGCTCCTGAAAGACATGCTGCTATAGATATAATAAGCATCTCCTTAGTATCTGCTGTTGCAAACAATGGACAAACTATAGGTATAAGAATACCAAATGTTCCCCAGCTTGTTCCTGTTGAGAAGGCAAGGAAAATTGCAACAAGGAAGATGATACATGGGAGGAACATCTTAAGGGCTCCTGCTGAGTTTGCAACTAATGTCTCTACATAAATATCTGCTCCAAGAAGTCCTGTCATACCTGAAAGTGTCCAAGCCATAGTAAGGATAAGAATTGGTGCAACCATAGCCTTAAAGCCCTCTGGAATACAATCAGCAAAATCCTTAAAGGTCATAACTCCACGAATCATATAGAAACAGAAGGTAATAATAAGAGTTACCAAGCTACCAAATACAAGTCCCATAGAAGCATCTGCATTAGCAAAGGCATCAATAAATGACTCGCCCTGGAAGAAACCACCTGTATAAATCATACCAATTATACAACAGATAATAAGAACAATTACAGGGAATACAAGATCAATAACCTTACCTACCTGAATGGTATTATTATCATCAGCATTACCATATGGTCTAGCTGCTGTAGTAAATAAATCGTTATTATACATAGCATTTCTCTCATGAAGCTTCATAGGACCAAAATCAACCTTCATGGTTGTCAAGAGAATAATCATAAATAATGTTCCAATTGCATAGAAGTTATATGGAATTGTCTGAAGGAACATAGAAAAACCATTAATATTTGAACCATCTGGCACAGAAGATGTTACTGCTGCCGCCCAGCTTGATACAGGTGCAATAATACACACCGGCGCTGCTGTTGCATCAATAAGATACGCAAGCTTTGCACGAGACACCTTATGTCTGTCGGTTACAGGTCTCATAACCGAACCAACTGTAAGACAGTTAAAATAATCGTCTACGAATATAAGTACACCTAAAACCATAGTTGCAAGCTGTGCTCCAACTCTAGTCTTAATATGCGCTGCAGCCCACTGTCCAAATGCTGCCGAGCCTCCAACCTTATTCATAAGTGCAACCATAATTCCAAGAATTACAAGGAATACCAAGATACCTACATTCCAGCTATCTGCCAGCTTGTAAATCATACCACCATCCTCATTGTAAAGCATAGTGTTAAGCATAAGCTCCATATTGCCATTTGCATAAAGAAGTGCACCAGCCACAATTCCAACAAAAAGTGACGAATATACCTCCTTGGTAATAAGAGCAAGCACAATTGCAATAACTGGAGGTAAGAGTGCTCCTATAGTTGAATACACCTTTGGTGAGTAGGTCTCAGGGTCTACGCTACCAGGTGAGTTAAGGGTAAGAGCAATAAGTACTGCCGCAATCACAATTGTTGAAATAAGAAAGATAATACTTTTCTTCTTCATTAGTTAATCTCCTCTCTAAATATACTGTGTCAATTATAGTCGAAAAGCATAGCTTTAGGCAAGAAGGATTTTTTAAGTGCAATAAATATTATTGTGTGGTATTATATCCTGAGTTATCAATACATATATTTTAGACTTTAGAGTAATTGGAGTAATACTATGAACTACTATTTCGCCCCTATGGACGGTATAACAGACTACCTGTATAGACAAATTGTTTGGAAGCATTTTCCATACCCAGACAAGCTCTACGCACCATTTATACAGCCTAACGAAAAGCCTGTTATCGTTCCTAAGGAGTACAATGACATATGTCCTGAAAACAACAAAGGTATTCCTATGGTGCCACAGATATTAACCCGTGACGCTGTGGGCTTTATTCAGGTAGGCGAAATATTAGAAGACTTAGGCTATAATGAAATAAACTTAAATCTTGGCTGTCCTGCCAAGCTTATAGTATCCAAAGGTAAGGGCTCAGGCATGCTTGCTGACCTAGACAATTTAGACAGATTTTTGGATACAATATTTAATCACAGCTGGAAAGCAAGCATTACTGTAAAAACCAGACTTGGACTAACTGACAATGCAGACTTTGATGACCTACTTAAGGTGTATGCAAAATATCCAATCTATGAGCTTACCATACATCCCCGTTTTAGAAGTGATTTCTACAGTGGTGAGCCTAGGCTTGAGGAATTTGTTAAATCAAAAAGCATATTAGATGCCTGCTCGAGCAATGGTTTGCATAACATCAAAATCTGTTATAACGGAAATATTAATTCCTCTGAGGACAGAGACTTAATTGCAAAGGACTTCCCTTTTATCTCTAGCATTATGTGTGGTCGTGGCGCCTTAGCAAATCCTGCTCTATTTAGAGTACTTATGGGGGGCAACTATCTTACCAAGAAGGAATTTATTGATTTCCATAATGATATATATGATACCTACAAGGAAACTGTAGCCAAGGAAAGACATTTCCTTCACAAGCTGCAGGAAATGTGGACCTTCTGGAATCAGTATTTCAATTTTGATGTTGAGCTTATGAAAAAATTAAGAGGTGTATCCTCTGTATCAGAATACACCTCCGTTATAAATTACCTATTTGACTCTATAAATTAAAGAATAGCCTACCTTAATCCGCTAATCCATATTCATAATAAAAATCAACAACTGTGCAGTTAGATAGCATCTGCTGCGCAGTTTCATCTGTAAAGTTTTCAGTCTCAATAATGCTACTTCCCGATTCGTCAAATACTGCGTAGCAGTACATATAATCCACCTGAAGATTAACAATAGGAATAGAATGAAGCTCTCCCATATCTCTAATCTTCTTATGTTCTACATCTCTGTACTGTTCGAATATTGTTTCACTTCCCACTAGTTCAAAGTTCATGTATACGGAACCTGCTGTAAGATTAAACTTATACTTATCACCATTTGGCTCATATCCCAGTCCAACTGTTTCATCCTTAATAAGAATCTTGGCTATATTTGATCCTTGAAGTTCATAAAATTCTGACTTAATCTCCGGCTCAATATTATACATTACATATTGAACAACATAGTTTCCTGCTCTTCCTGAATATCCCACATACTCATATCCCGCTTTATTTATGGCCTTGCCTGTTTCTCCTACATATTTGTCGATAGTAATTCTTTTGGTATTCTTAGCTACATCTCCCGTATCAACCACAACATTAGTGTCTACATTACCGGTCTCTACCTCTACATTAGTATCCGCATTACCAGTCTCTACCTCTACATTAGTATCCACCTTAACATTCCCTGTGTCCTTACCGCATGCCACCATAGACATTGCTACAATAGCAAGCACTACCCCTAGCACCAGCCTTTTCATCTGTCTTCTCATATTTCTTTCTCCCTTAAATATAAATGTGTTGAGCCATGCTGATAATCCCTTCTGGCTTATCCGTGCATGGCTCACCGCTACGCGCATATTTATAATATATGCTTTCTGATAATTTATCAAGCTCATTCCATGAACTTAAATAATTCTTAATGATCAAATAATAAACTTTTAGTTTTCCTCTATAAATAAAACTCCCAGGGTTCCCGGTCCACAGTGTGTTGAGATTACTCCACCGGCCCTAGTTACTATTATCTCATCAAAGCGATCCAACTTAACCAGATAATTATACACAGTGCTTACAACCTCGCTCTTACAGCCTGAGTGGGTAATAAAAATTCTATCCTTCTTCGCTTTCTCTATTTGCGGCTGTAAATCCTTAACATAATCCATAATAACATTTTCCATCTTGCCCCTGTACTTCTTAGAAGGCTCCATGACACCATTTTTGACCACAATCATAGGATGCAGCTTGAGCATACCACCAGCCAACGCTGCTACACCACTACAACGACCACCTCTATGGAGATATGTAAGAGTATCTACTACAAAGCTAGCGCGTACCAATGGTTTTAGTCTCTCTATCTCTGACACAATTTTCTCTCTTGCCATACCTTTCTTAGCCATAAGAGCTGCTTCCACTACTAAAAGTCCAATACCTGTAGACAAATTCTCAGAATCTATAACTGTTACTCTATCCTCCAGCTCTAATTCCTGAGCCGCTATACGAAATGCATTTGCAGTTACCGACATCTTCTCTGAGATAGTAAATACAATTATTTCATCGTTTGTATCCTTTATTACCTCTATTGCCTCCATGGCTTCTCTAAGTCCTACAGCTGAGGTTTTAGGTGTATCGTTATTCTCATCTGACCACCTGTATATCTTATCCGGAGTTATATCCTTTCCATCCAGATACTCCTTTTCTCCTAACACAATATGAAGTGGAACTATAGTTATTCCAAGATCCTGTACCATTCCAAAGGATAAGTCACAGGTACTATCCGCTATTATTTTAACTTCCATATTGTTCTCCTTTCCTACCTAAAAGTATATACGGTTCAATTATACTGTAAGCACTTACATTTTTTGAACATTACTATTTTAACACATATTAAAAAAATTACCATAAGTTAATTACTGACCGTAAAAATCCCCTACTGAAAATATATACAGTAGGGGATGTAAATATCCTTATCCTATATTAATTTTATTGTAGTCCTACTTGTCCAAAACCGGCTTACAAGAACATCCAATTCCAAGAGCTCCCTGACCAGTATGACAGCAAACTCCAAGGGATAAATTATCGCACATAACCTCCATATCAGGAAACTCTGCCTGAATCTCCTTAATCCACTGGTCTGTCTCCTCCTTAGTGCCAGCTGATGCAGCAAGCAAATATATTTCTCCCTTTTCATACCAATCCTTAAAGCGATTCTCAAGGTCATGCCTTATCGCCTCAAGCATTATCTTCTTAGCTTTGGCAAAGCCGCGACACTTCTTGTAGGAATCAAGCTTGCCAATATCAAGCTTAAGAACAGGGGATATATTCAAAGCTGTTCCAATAAGTGCAACTGCCGGTGATATTCTTCCACCCTTCTTCAAATATTCTAATGTCTTAACTGCTAAGTATATGGTTTCCTTGTCCTTGTATTCCTCCAAAATATTCTTAATTTCCTCAGCGGAATAACCCTTATCAATCATATTTAATGCATCTAAAATGGCACAGTGAGCCGGAGTAGAAACACGTCCATTATCCACAACCAACACCTTGCCCTGAAATTCATTTTTGCAAGCCAATCCCTGAGCGGTCTCACATCCGCCACTAAGCCCACTGCTTATAGGGATATAGAGAAGCTTCTCATACTCTTTAAGGCCTTCTCTCCAAGCATCCATAACCTCCTCTGGAGATGGCTGTGAGGTAGATACCTTCTTACCCTCCTCCAGGTTTTTGAAGAAGTCTTCTCTTGTTAATGTTACATCCTCATAATAACACTCATCACCTACATAAAATGGCATCGGAAGAACTGTTATACCAAGCCTATCTGCTTCTTCTCTAGTTATACTACTATGACTGTCTGTAATTATTCCAATTTTCTTCATTGTCAACATCTCCCAAATCTATATTATGTATTATGTCCTCATATGCGCTTTAATAAACCATATTTTCCGAATTTTTCCAAGACACATTATAGCACGGTATTGTTAACAATGTGTTAATGAATTTTATAAATTTTAATATAAAATTCAATTTACAACTTAAAATCAACCATTTCTCAACAATTGTTAATTTTTTTGATAAGTGAGAATTCGTCTGTAATCTCCATATTTCTACTCACAGGAGTTCCAATAGTTATTAACCAGTGTTTCAAAAGCACGCTGTGGCAATATAGGTTCTGCTGCCGCCTTTAACATATCATCAGGGATATTTTCCCCATTACCCAGCAGTCTTCCTATATCTCTATATCTTTTTAGATATGCTTCTATCTGTGGTTCAAGGGGCTTTATGGCAAACATCTCACCCTGTGGGCACAATAATGAGAGATAGTTTCCCTTTCCACATATAAAATTATATTCCTTAATTAAGGAATCATATATTTCCTCAGTCTTAGCATAGCCACAGGTCGACACAACTACAAGTTTTTTTCCTGACATATCAAATCTTGGCGCATGGAATGCATTATCTCCTATAACCATACTTTCACCCTTGTAGGTTTCCATAAGTGGCATCATACGATCTGTGAATGTCTTCATAGGACCAGGCATACCAAAGAAATATAGTGGAAAGCTTTCTATAACCAAATCAGCCTTCATAATTTCTTCGTATACTTCTGTCATAACATCATCTATAACACATTTGCCTGGAGTCTTACCCCAGCAGCTCATACAACCTAAGCAAGGTGTAATATCCATATCTTTGATAGTCAACTGTTTTATAATATTATCTTTATTCTCAGCAATACCCTCCAACAATGCGTTAGTGAGCTTCATCGTGTTGCTATAAGCTCCCTTGGGGCTTCCATTTATTACAAGTACATTCATAATTATCTATATCCTCCTGATATAAGTACATCTACGCCCAGTCATCCTAAATAGGTCATTTTTATATAAGTCATTCTGTATAAGAAATTCTATGCTAACTGACCTTCCACATAATCACAGATATCCTGAACAGTATCAATCTTAGTGGATGGCTCAAAGTTAATCCCGAATTCCTCCTCTACCGACACCGCCAGAAGCAGCATATTAAGAGAATCTACTCCTAGGTCAGATGTAAGTACTGTCTCTGGCTTAATATTAGATGTATCAACCTGTGGCATAACTCTTTCAAATATATTTTTAAGCTTATCAATTATCATAATTGCTTCCTCCTTATCATTTATCTTATTTTTGATTTCTATCTATCTTAAGTGCACCTGTTTTCTTAAAATCCTCTGTTCTTACAACAAGCTTTAGCACTCTCTTATATGTTGGTAGCTTAGAATTAACCTCATCCACTATGGACTGAAGCTTGGCTCTAATCTCCTCCTCAGACATGCCAGCAGCTTCTGGAGCATATGGAAGTATCTCTATTCCTATAACCTCCTTGCCATTTAATTCCATCTCACTTACCAAGCAATCCTTGACAAATGAATTCTTATAAAACAGTTCCTCAATTTCCTCTGGAGATACATTTTCACCATTTCCAAGTATAATAAGATTTTTGATTCTTCCTGTTATGTATATATATCCATTCTCATCAAACTCAACCAAATCTCCGGTCTTAAACCATCCATCCTCAAATACCTTGGCATTGAGCTCTGGGTCATTGTAGTAACCTAGCATCAGGTTATCACCCTTAAGCCATAGCTCCCCATTAACCACCTTGTACTCCTGGTCTGGATATGGCTTACCCATAGATTCCGGATACTTATCTGTTTCTGCATTGGCAAAGGACAGGTTAGCTGACTCTGTGAGGCCATAGCCTGCACAAAGGCATATTCCCATATCTTCTGCAATTTTCATAAGACGAGGTGGAACCGGCGCAGCACCTACAACTAAGGTTTCTAAGTCACCTAAAAACTCCTTTCCCTTCAGCTTAGCTATACTGAAAATGATATCCACAAGTCCAGGAACAAGTACTAAAACATGAGGCCTTACAACAGGTATATCCCCCACAGCAGCCTTCATATCTGTACAGCCATAAACCAGAGAGCCTGTATAAAGACAAGCTAAAAAGCTTTTTATGGAGCCGAATATATGTGATAAAGGCAACATAAGCAGATATCTCTTATGCATAACCTTCCCTGGCTGGAATACTCCGTTAAATGCTCCTCTCATCATTGCTCCATGAGTCATTACCGCACCCTTTGGTGCTCCTGTTGTACCTCCTGTAAAATATATAGCAGCTACGGTGTCCTTGGTAACATCAGCATAATCAGCCTCATTTTCACCTATAGATTTTGTTGACCAAACCTTACACTTAAGACCTTCTGCAAGTGGCATAAATTCCTCAGCGACAAATATTCCTTCTAAGCCAAACTTCATGGCTATTCCCTGCAATGCCTGGGCGTTTAAAGCATTAGGTAGCATAATATATGTATAGCCTGCTGTAGCTATGGCTAAAAGTAGCTCCATAACATCCAGATCATTCCTAGCCATAACAGCAATCTTTGCACCTGGCGTAAGTCCCTGACTGTAAATAAAATCTCTTCTTCTGGCTACTCTTTTAACAAGCTCCTTATATGTATAGGTTGTTACCTTATCACTAATAGCAGGGTAATCTGCATAATCCCTTTCGCATTTCTTTAAAAGCTCCACATAGGTAGGTAAATACTCAAAGGTTGCCATCTCCTCTGGGTTCACCATATTGTAAAAATAATTGTCCTTCATTCTTTCATTCGTTCCCTTCTTATATTTATTCTTCTAAGTAAATCCTATATATTTTATACTGCAAAACACACTATTTATTGGTATTTATTCTTCGTGGAGACCATAATATTTTTAAATCGCTCGCACTCTCCATTAAGATATACAGAGTTCATACCCTTACCTTCCGGACTTAACTCCCTAGGGTCTCCAACATAAATCCTTAATCTTTTCCCTATCACTGGATTATACTCCCCATTTATATACACAGGCACCACCAATGCACCAGTCATAATGGCAAGCATAACAAAGCCCGCCTTAAAATCCGCTATTTCACCTGACTTATTAGTGTGCCCTTCCGGGAAGATAAAAACATTCTTACCAGACTTTATCATAGCAACCGCATCTCTAAGCCAAGCGGTATCCAGATTATGTCTATCTAAAGGAATAGCCGGTCTGCTATAGGTAGCAAAACGAATCCACTTCTTCTCATACCAATCCTTAGCAACCATCAATGCGCTGTTAGGAAACAAAAAGTAACACACAGGTCCATCCTGAGCTGATACATGATTAGGGATGAATATTACCGGATTATGTTTTATGTATTTCTTGGTTTCTTTATTCTCATATATAACCTTCGGCCTATAGGCTACATAAACATAAAGTCTTAAAATTCCCCTTAATATACTTGAAAAAAATTTTAGCATTAGATTATTATCCTTAGTCAAAATATCCCCTCCATCTATACCTACATATATAAAAACGAGACTCATCTACTATTGTAGATAAGTCTCGTCATTTAAGGCTGTTCCAGGAAAACTCCATGATGTTGAACCCAGCCACATATCATATGCTGACTACTCCCTTATTTCTCAACTGAACTTATTTATAATCTATAATTAAATTTACAACTAAACCTCAACCCTATGTCAACTTTTGTTGATTATTTGTTGCTTTTAATTATTTTCAGCTGGTAGTACTACAGCAAATTTGCATCCTGTGCCAGGCAGATTTTCCACCTTTATCTCTCCATCATATAAATCTACTATTCTTTTAACCAGAGCAAGTCCCAAGCCATTCCCCTCTTGCTTATGAGAGCTATCTGCCTGATAGAACTTGTCAAATATATGCTTTAATGCCTCTTCACTTATTCCCGGACCACTATCCTCTATGGAAAATATTATATTATCATCATCCTTGTTTAGTCTAAGCTTTACTGTTCCACCTTGTATATTAAACTTTATGGCATTATTAATAAGATTATCCCATATATGAATAAGAAGGGTGGCATTACCCACAAACTCTATATCCTCTAGCTCTACATCCAGCTCTATATCCTTCTCAGTCCAACTTGTCTCAAGCTGCATAATAGACTGTCTAATTTGTTCATCTAGTCGGAATTTCTTCTCATTCTTAGGTATAGCCTGATTATCAATCTTTGAAAGCAACAGCACATTTCCCACAAGCTCAGATAATCTTTTGGTGTTAAATAGTATCTTCTCCACATATTCCTGCTGCTCCTCAGGTGTAATTTCTTCACTTTCAAGAAGCATGGCATAGCCCTCTATAGCATTAACGGGAGTTTTTATCTCGTGAGATACATTGGACATAAAATCGCTCTGTAAAATCTCTGTTGCCGAAAGCTCCTTCACCATAAGATCAAAGCTGTTATATAACTCTTTTACCTCGCTTATAGGACTGTTGGTATCTATCTTGACAGTAAAGTCTCCATCAGCCACATCCTGCATTCCATTCCTAAGCTTTTGAATAGGTTTAAAGAATACTCTATTAACCAGAAATGCAATGGCACTACCCATAAATGCGCCAACCAATACAAGGAACAATGTAGTAGGTATAGTTATCTGCAATACATTTTCTAAAACCCATTGAATAAAAGATGTAAAAGCAATAGTGAACCAAAATTCTACCAACACAAGGATAGTAAAGAATATATTAATACTAGACAATATAAAACCTTTTTTTCTCCTTCGTCTAACCAATCTCATATATTCACCACCCTATAGCTTAACCACCTTATAGCCTACACCTCTTATGGTTACGATTTTAAAGTCTTTATTATTACCATATTTTTCTCTCAGCCTACCTATATGTACATCTATGGTATGTGTATCTGTGTCAGATTCATATCCCCATATATCATCCATAAGCTGCTGTCTGGTAAATATCTTCCCAGGAAATGAAACCATTTTGTACAACAACATGAATTCCTTCTGTGGCAGGATATTCTTCTCTCCATCAGCAGTAACTGTAAGTGAGTCGCACTCTAAAACAGTATCTCCTATTACCTGCCGTCTCTCATTAATCATCTGTGCTCGTCTAAGCAGAGCACCTACCCGAAGCACCATCTCATTCACATTAACAGGCTTTACCATATAATCATCTGTGCCAGACAGAAATCCCTGACGCATATCATCGAATTCACCCTTTGCAGTAATCATTAGTACTGGAGTATTATTTCCTACATCCCTCAATGCACTTACCAGCTCATATCCATCCATAACTGGCATCATAATATCAGAAATAATCAAATCGAAATAAGCCTTATCTATAGCATCTAAGGCTTCTTTACCATTTGTAACTCCAGTCACTGAATATCCATTCTTAGTAAGAACTCTGGAAAACAGCTGTCTTAGTTCTCCATCATCCTCAACTATCAATATCTGAAACATAGTACACCTCCAAATAATGTAACTCTAAAATAATCCATACATAATGACATAATAAATAAATCTATATTATAAATCAACTAAACATATGTTGAAGAAATTGTCAATGCCAAAGAATTATACGCAAAAGGACCAAGAGACAACCTTCAAGCCGACACTAAACAAGTCGACCGAGAAAGTATACTCCTGGTCCTTTTACATATATTCTGGATTATTTATTTTGCTTCATGATCTTTTAATCCTTCAAAGTAACACATTATACTTACGCCAACGGCAATTACGGCCATAACACCTACCGCTATATCCATCCACATAGTTTTTCTCTCCTTTATTCAACTATTAATATGTATCATTAGTTATCATCACTGTTCATTCTGTAACCAACGCCCAGCTCATTAGTTATGTATCTATTCTCACCAGGCTTTTCATTCAGCTTCTTACGAATATTAGCCATATTTACCTGTAGCTTCTTAATGCTTCCTGAATCTGAATATCCCCATATTTTCTTTACAATATCTGAATATGTGAGAACTCGTCCTGAGTGGATGCTTAAGTACTCAACTATATTATATTCGGTTTGTGTCAGATGAATCTCTACACCATCAATTACAATTCTTCTCTTATCATAATCGATAGTAAGATTATCTACAGTAAATTTAACTCCCTTAAAATCTCCACCTGATTCCTTAATCAAGCTATTCCTTAAGGTTGCACGAACTCTGGCAAGAAGCTCTTCCATGCCAAATGGTTTTGTTACATAATCATTTGCACCAAGATCTAAGGCACTTACCTTATCTCCTTCTTTATGTCTGGCAGAAAGAACAATAATAGGAGTTTGTGACTCCTTTCTTGTGGCCTTTATAAATTCAAGTCCATCCATATCAGGAAGACCTAAATCCAGAATAATCAAATCCGGACAATGTGAATTAAACATTATCATTCCTGTGCTACCGTTGGTAGCATCAAAAACCTGATACCCATTTGCCTTTAAGATGGTTTTAACCAGATTTCTTATATTCTTTTCATCTTCTACAATTAGTATCTTATGCTTAGCGCTCATTTTCATTTGCCTCCAAACCTAACCAAAATCTAAAGCAACAACCCTTTGGTTTAAGATTCTCCACTGTTATATCTCCACCGTGAGCCTTAATAATAGAATGACATACAGAAAGACCGATACCCATTCCTTCCTTAGAGTCTACCGGCTTATTCTTCTTCTCGTAATAACCTGTAAACACATGATCTATAATCTCTCTAGGTATAGCCTTTCCGTCATTAGATATCTCAAATATTGCCCTATCCCCTAAGGTTCTAACCTTAATATTTATATATGTAAGATCCTCTCCATGCCTTACAGCGTTCTCTAATATATTCATAATTACCTGTCCTATAAGCATAGGATCCATAGGTATGATTACGAAATCCTCAGGTAAATCTACTTCAATATTAATAGCACTATACTTTGACTTAAACTTGACAAGCGCTGTATCAATACGCTCCTCCAAAACTATAGGGGTCTTCTTAAGAGCAACTCCCTGTCCATTAATCTTAGTTACTGACAACAGATTCTCCACCATGGTAATGAGCCACTGGGAATCCTCCTTAATGCCCTGAGCCAGCTCAATTATTTCTTCCTTATCCAGACTGTCATAATTATCGGCAATTCCTGAGCCCGAACCATAAATTGTAGTTAAAGGAGTTCTTAGGTCATGAGATACAGCTCTTAGAAGATTGGCTCTAAGCTTCTCCTTTTCTGACTCCGCGCGAATATTCTCTGCACGTCTCACTCTGGTAATGAGAGCACTTGATAATATAGTAACCATCAACATAACCACTGCTGAAACCAGATTCTCCGGTATGGTAAAATTAAACCTGAAATAAGGAAATGTAAATGCATAGTTAAGTGCCATTACACTAATAAGAGATGCAACAACACCATATATATATCCCTTTGTAATAAGTGAAACCAAAAATACCCCAAGTGTAAGTATTGCGGGAATAGGTACATATGTATTTAAATAGTTCTCCACTAAAATGCATATGACAAAAAAACCGAATACTATTATTAATGTTAAACATATATTTTTAAAGGTTCTCTTTGTTTTATCATAAAACTTCATATTATCCCTCATTTCGCGTTTAGTATATCATCCTGTATGGTTAAGAATCAGCTAAGAAAATTTATAGGAAAATAATAACACATACCCTTTAAATATTATATGTAAATTTTTCTCAGTTTTTGTCGAGTTTTTCTTATTTGGTCTTGAAATAAACTCATTAAAATGTTATTTTAAAAAAGGTGTATGACTGACGGATAAGTGGAATTAACCACATGAAGTACACCAATCATATTTTCTATGATTTTTAGCCGACCGCCTGGGCAAGATATACTGTGCTTTAAGCACGGCTATTTGTCTTTGGGTGGTTTTTATTTTACCCAAAAATTATAAAACAAAATATAAGAAAAGAGGTACAAACCATGGAGATGAAGAATCTAGCAACTGAGTTAAGTAGTAACGCATACCCAGGACGTGGTATCGTAATCGGTAAATCTAAGGACGGCAAGAAGGCTGTAACTGGTTACTTTATCATGGGTAGAAGCGAGAACAGCCGTAACAGAGTATTCGTAGAGGATGGAGAAGGCATCCGTACACAGGCATTTGATCCTTCAAAGCTTGTTGACCCATCACTTATTATCTACGCTCCTGTTAGAGTACTTGGCAACAAGACAATCGTAACTAATGGTGACCAGACAGATACAATCTATGATGGTATGGATAAGCAGCTTACATTTGAGCAGAGCTTAAGAGTTAGAGAGTTTGAGCCAGACGGTCCTAACTACACTCCTAGAATCTCAGGTGTTATGCATATTGAAAATGGTACCTATAACTACGCTATGTCTATATTAAAGAGCAACAATGGTAATCCTGATGCTTGCAACAGATATACATTTGCATATGAAAATCCTGTAGCTGGCGAGGGACATTTCATCCACACATATATGCATGATGGTAATCCTCTTCCAAGCTTCGAGGGTGAGCCAAAGTGGGTTGAAATTGATGGAGACATCGATACATTTACTAATATGCTTTGGACTAACTTAAATGAGGAGAACAAGGTCTCTCTCTTCGTAAGATTTATTGATATTGCAACTGGTGAGTATGAGACAAGAATAATCAATAAGAACCAGTAGGTATAAAGGCAATTTATATGTTTATCTTGCCAGACTGTGAACACGGCAAAGGATTATTTTAGAAAGGAATATATTAATCATGAACGAATTAGAATTAAAGTATGGTTGTAACCCAAATCAGAAGCCATCTAGAATATATATGGCAAATGGACAGGACCTTCCTATCCAGGTATTATCAGGCAAGCCAGGCTACATCAACTTCCTTGATGCATTCAACGGTTGGCAGTTAGTTAAGGAGTTAAAGGAGGCAACTGGTCTTCCTGCAGCTACTTCATTTAAGCATGTATCACCTGCTGGTGCTGCTGTAGGTCTTCCACTTGATGAAACTCTTGCTAAGATTTACTGGGTAGATGATTTAGGTGAGTTATCACCACTTGCATCAGCATATGCTAGAGCAAGAGGCGCTGATAGAATGTCTTCATTTGGAGATTTCATTGCACTTTCAGATGTATGTGATGTATCAACAGCTAAGATTATTAAGAGAGAGGTATCAGACGGTGTTATCGCTCCAGGCTACGAGCCAGAGGCTCTTGAGATCCTTAAGCAGAAGAAAAAGGGTAACTACAATATTATTCAAATAGATGAAAATTATGTACCTGAACCAATCGAGACTAAGCAGGTATACGGTATCAGCTTCGAGCAGGGAAGAAATGAGCTTCCTATCAACAACGAGCTTCTTGCCAATGTTGTTACTGCTAACAAGGATATCCCTGAGTCAGCTAAGATTGACCTTATCATCGCTCTTATCACTCTTAAGTATACTCAGTCAAACTCAGTATGCTACGCTAAGGGTGGACAGGCAATCGGTATCGGTGCCGGACAGCAGTCAAGAGTTCACTGTACAAGACTTGCAGGCCAGAAGGCAGACAACTGGTTACTTCGCCAGTGTCCAAAGGTTCTTAACCTTCCATTCCTTGACACCATCGGACGTGCAGACAGAGATAACGCTATCGATAACTACATCGGCGATGAGTATATGGATGTTCTTGCTGAGGGTGCTTGGCAGAGAGTATTCAAAGAAAAGCCAGAGGTTTTCACTGCAGAGGAAAAGCGTGCTTGGTTAGATCAGATGGAGGATGTGGCACTTGGTTCAGATGCATTCTTCCCATTCTCAGATAACATCGAGAGAGCTAAGAAGAGCGGCGTTAAGTACATCGCTCAGCCAGGTGGATCAATCCGTGATGACGCTGTTATAGAGTGCTGCGATAAGTACGGAATGGCTATGGCATTCACAGGAATTAGATTATTCCATCATTAAGATATATACGGACGAAAAAGACCAGGTATATAATTCTTGGTCGGACCTGCCTAGGAGATAATACAACGGGCTGTGCGTAATTTACTTTTTGGCCGACCTGCCTAGGGTGGGGCACCCGCCGAACTAAAAATGTTCGGCTAAGACCCCACACCTGTCGCGGTCGGAATGTAAGTTATTGGCACAGCCCTCTTTTTGTGTTCTTTAGTTATATAAGAATTATATTTTTTAACATTCTAAATAATCTTTAACCTTGTTTAAATCATCTAGTATAGACACGCTAAGTTCTTCCATTTCTTTATCCGGCTCCATCATGTCGGGAACCATGATTGGAAGGAGGCCACCGCGGTGAGCTGCTCTTATTCCATTGTAGGAATCCTCTATGGCATAAGCTTCACCGGGACTTACGCCTAAGGCTTCGCAGGCCTTAAGAAATATATCCGGTTCTGGTTTACTTCGCTCTACCATATCACCACAGATGATGGCATCGAAGTAGTCTATTATTCCTGCCCAGGTCAAGCCATTTTCTACCGATACTCTCCTAGTTGATGAGGCTAGAGCAATCTTCTTATTATTTTCCTTTAGAAAGGTTAATATTTCCACTACTCCAGGTAGCATAGGCAAATTTCCATTATCGTATCTTTCATGGAATAAATCAGACATCTCCTTCTTGTACTCCACATAGGGAAAGTCTTCTCCATAGCGCTTTAAAAATCGTTCCTTTGCCACCTGCTGATTGCAGCCAAAGCATTCTCTGCAGGCAGCCTCTATATCAGGCACACCATACTTTTCCGCTATTACCTTCCAGCACTCCACCACTCTTTTCTCGGAATCAAAAATAACTCCATCCATATCGAATACTACTGCCTTAAAATCCTTCATGTTAACCTCTTAAAATGTAAATCTTTACTTTAGTGTCTCGCTATTATTTAACAAGGATGAGCTATATAGGAATAACACATCCTGATTTTCAAAATCAATAAACTGACCTACCATATTGGATGGTAGATATCTTATGTCAACCAAAGTCACCTTGCTATATCCTGTAGCAAGCATAGGCGCCATACTGCTTCCAAAGGAATCTCTAAACACTACCAGCTCTTTAGCTGTCCCTGCGTTAGGATTTTCTATGGTAATTAGCGACAGTGAACCATGAAGATAGAGCTCATACGGGTCATCTCCTTCTAAGGCTGACATGTCATACAATGAAATTGGTTTATTGTTCTCATGGTCATAAACCTTTAATCCCTCTAGAGTGTTGTTAGTAAGAACATACATATTTTCGCCTTTCATAGGCATACCTAGCTGTCTGTAATACACACCTTTAAAATCGTTTTTGACAAGCAATTCATCATATTCTGTATCTATAGTAGAGTTCATTTGTTCAGCAAGATATACAGTTGCATCTACTATTTTTTCCTGCCTAAAATGAGTGTCCGTCTGGTAATAATCCTCCATTTGAAGGTAACTCATTATACTAATATATTCACTGTATTCCATACTTTCACACATTTTTACAACCAATTCATTATAATCATAGCATGGGTAAAACAGCTTTTCGTTATAATAATTCTTATCAGGTATTATGGACATATAAATACTTACATCCGTACCATCTAGATAGGAATCATAGATATATCTGAATTTATCAGTTGCATTCTCCACGGATTTTTCATTCAGTGGATAATCAAGCTTTGATATATATCCATTACTAAGAAACATCCCATTATTATCCAGCTTACGCATTATTATGGACTGGTATATTACCTTACTGCTTCTGAGCTGCTGCCTAAAAGGAGCCTGATCCATAGCATACTCCTCAAAATCCTGCATAAATACTCCATTAGCAATATTTTCACCGTTTATCTCAGGCATCTGTGCAAGAGGTCTTCTCTCGGAGGCAGATATATCCTGCGAAGGCTTAGTAAAGCACATTATGGCATAGCCATAGAAAATCACCGCCATAACTATTACTGTTAATATTCCCTTTGTTTTTTTAGTTTCATGTTCCATTCCCATACCTCCTAAAACCTAAAATACAGGAACGGATTAAAGGAGCCGTCCACTATGTGTGCTGTTGAAATGATTAATACCAATGCTAAAACCAAAGATTCTAGCAAGGTATCCAGCTTATACCGCTCAGCTGTCTCCATAACCCTACCGGTTATCCTCTTTATCAGTGGTGTGGCACCAACTATTGCCACAAACAATGTAAATCCATAGCTTATTATATGATATGCGGACTCTTCCGTAATGAGCTTTAGTCCACCCATACCAAACATATCTGCCAGCATATTTCCAGCTCGGCTTAAATCAGATGCACTAAAGATGACAAAGCTTATGACTACAGCAAATAAAACATAAATATGATTAATTACCTTTGCCTTTTTGATGTAATCAAGCATCCATAGCTTCTCCACAATAAGAAGTACACCAAAAAACAATCCCCATATTACAAAATTCCATGAAGCTCCGTGCCAAAGTCCTGTAAGCATCCACACAACCAACAGATTAAATATTAGTCTTCCTGATTTTACTCTGCTACCACCCATAGGAAAATATACATAATCTCTAAACCAACCGCCAAGAGTCATATGCCATCTTCTCCAAAACTCAGTTATACTTGTTGAAATATATGGATAATCAAAATTTTCCGGGAATTTAAATCCGAGAATTTTTCCCAAACCAATAGCCATATCACTATAGCCAGAAAAATCAAAGTATATCTGCAGGGCAGATGCTATGGCACAAACCCAGGCAAGGGCTATAGAACTATCCTGAACTTTTACATAAGTATCCGCCAGTTGGCCAAGCTGATTAGCTATAAGCACCTTTTTTCCAAGTCCTATGACGAAACGGGATATACCTTCTCTTATCATAGGTATAGTGCAGGTTCTAGAAATCAACTCCTCTTCCACATCCTTATAGCGAACAATAGGCCCCGCTATAAGCTGTGGAAACATAACCACATAGGCAAATAATGTTATGGGATTTTTGACTGCTGTAACATTTCCCCTATACACATCTACAATATAGCTAATTAACTGAAATGTATAAAAGCTTATACCTATAGGAAGAGCTACATTTAATAATTCCACCGACATTCCTGTTGCCAGGTTAAAGCTTTCCACGAAGAAATTGGCATATTTGAAAACCCCAAGTATACCAAGGCAACAAAAAAGAGCAACATATAAGGCTATCCTGCTTGACAATTTTTCTTTTTTCTTCTCTATTACAAGAGCACTGAAATACCCTACAGCTACTGTCAAAGCCATAAGAATAATATACTTTGGCTCTCCCCAGGCATAAAAGAACAGGCTGGCTAAAAGCAGCACCATATTTCTAGCTACCCTTGGCACTACAAAATAAATTAGTAGCACAATCGGAAGAAAGTAATATAAAAATGTCATACTGGAAAATACCATATATTTGCTCCTAATTATTTACTGTACTAAGCTCTCCTCATATACTATCTCAGTCATAGGATATTCTGCCATAAGCTTAGCTTTGAAGTTTTCTATTATCTCTGCATTTCCAAAGGCTGATACCACATAGGAATCACCAATAGATGCCACTATGAGGGTGTCTGGGAAACCACACATCCACTGTCTATTCATAATATTTTCCTTTAGCTTGTCACAAAATACCATCTGATTAGCAGATTCAGCTATGTGGTATGCTCCTGCAGTAAATGTGTTAGCATTCATCATATGCATCATAGAGGCAGCTCCATCTATCATACCTGCTGCATCACTTGGTACTCCAAGAAGAGCATCTAAGCTTTCTGCATCAGCTACATCAAATGCTCCCGGTGCATCCATAACGGAATTATTATAATCTCCACCAGCTATGGAAAACTTTTCATCGTCTCCATAGGTAGCCCAAACAGTGGTAAATATTTCAAGGGAATCATTTATTTCCACTGCAGCCTCTGTAGTAATCTCAGCTGTTGCCTCGGTTTTATCGGCACCCTTGTCCTTTCCACATGCAACCAATGACAACATCATTATAATTAAAAATCCTATTAGTCCTAATTTCTTCATAATCTCCTCCTAATGTTCATAATCTATATTATTATACAATGAATAAGATAATATTCCTAGTAAAAAAGCAGAATACACTTTTGTGCATTCTGCTTTGAAAATTTATGCAACCTCTTTAATTCGCTTATCATAGAAGCTTCGTCTCTTTTTGATGCTTAATTCTTCCTTAACCTTTGTCTCTATTCTGTCATGAACCATCAGAGCAATCTCTTCAGTTTTCATATTCTTATATTCCTCATAGTTTATAGGCTCCAGATAATGTACCTGTGTGGTAACCTTCCTTAGGGAGTTATAGGAATATGGCACATAGGAATCAACTATGGCCACTGGTACAATTGGCGTCTTAGACTTCATTGATATCTTAAAGGAGCCTGCCTTAAACTCCTGTAAATTATTGCCATTATGATCATATCCACCCTCTGGAAATATGACATATTTTCTACCCTCACTAACCTCTCCTATAAGTTTTTTAATGGTCTTAGCCTGACTTCTAAGGTCATTTCTATCTAAGGTACTACCTTTAAGCACTGCAAGAAATGGTTTCATAACAGGAAGCTTAGATCTCACCTCGTCCATAACCACAGTACACGGCTTGTCGTGTCCATACATTATCCCCACCATATCATATTTTCCCTGGTGATTGGAATACATTACATATCCGCCCTCCTGAGGCAGATTCTCCTTACCGTAAACCTCTGTACTTATAAATGAATGCTTCATTATTTTGTCAACTATTAACTTTGCAAATTCATATCTGGCTTCCTCAGAATACATATCATCATGCTTATCCATATATGATGATTTTGCATACAGTAATATAATATATGGAACAGATACTATTATCACAAAATAAAATCTTAACATAATTATCCACCTTTGTTCAAATTCTATTATTCTTTAGACATATTAGCATAAAGTTTAGCAGAAAATAAAGTATTATTTTAAACTATTTTTCTCAATTTTTGTTTACTTTTAACTGTTAACAAGGAAAAATACCATTTTTTTGCCATCACTGATGTAATTCACCTATAAAAGGCCCTAAACGCCCTTAAATCAAAGGATTTCATTGCATTTTATTCATTTTCATGGTATATTATTAATTCGATTATTTAATTATTTAGGAGGATTTTTTGTAATGAAAAAGTTTTTAGTAATGTTGATTACATGTGTTATGGCTTTATCCTGCCTTACAGGCTGTGGTGAGAAGAAGGATTCAGAGGCTGTAACAGCTAAGGTTATTGAGATTGACTTGACTAGCGAGGAATACGCTTTTGGTGTAGATAAGGACCAGCCTGAGCTATTAGAGCAGGCCAATGCATTTATTGCACAGATTAAATCTGATGGAACATTCGATGATATTTGCAACAACTATTTCGGCGATGGTACTCCGGTAGCTGTTAAGTCTGCAAAGTATGACGAGAGCAAGGATCAGCTTGTAGTTGCTACTAATGCTGCGTTCGAGCCATTCGAGTATATGCAGGGCGAGGATTACTACGGAATTGATATGGAGATTGCTGCTAAGTTCGCTGAGTATCTTGGTGTTGAACTTGTTATCCAGAATATGGATTTCGATGCAGTTTGTCTCTCAGTTGGACAGCATAAGTGTGATATCGCTATGGCAGGTCTTACTGTTAAGCCAGAGCGTGAGGAGTATGTAACATTTACAGATTCATACTACAGCGCTTCTCAGAAGCTCATTGTAAAGTCAACTGATACTGAGTTTGACAGTTGTAAGACAGCAGCAGACATTGAAGCTATATTAAATGGTAAGGATTCATCAACAAAAATTGGTGTTCAGACTGGTACTACTGGTCAGTTCTACTGTGAGGGTGATGCTGATTGGGGCTTCGCAGGTTTTAAGTGCGAGACAGTTGGATACAAGAACGGCGCATTGGCAGTTCAGGATTTATTAAACAAGAACATCGACTATGTAATTATCGACTCAGCTCCAGCTAAGTGTATTACAGAGTCTATTAACGAGATGCAGTAGAGGTATATATGGGTGATTTCGAACAAAAGCTAAACAGGTTCATAGAAATTTTCATAGAGCAAAATGGCTATAAGATGGTTTTAGAAGGTCTTAAGAACACCATTATTATAGCTGTTTTAGGACTTATAATCGGTATCTTAATCGGTACTGTTATTGCAACTGTAAGAGTTATACCAAAATACAAGGTTCTTCCAAGAATCTTAAATGGCATCTGTAGCTTCTATGTAGGCTTATTTAGAGGTACTCCTATAGTAGTTCAGCTTCTGGTATTTTACTATGTTGCTCTTCCTCTTATGGGCATACACATGACAGGAGTTCAGGTTGCCATCTGGGTATTCGGTCTTAATTCCGGAGCCTATATATCAGAGATTATGAGAAGTGGTATCCTCTCCGTTGACTCAGGACAGATGGAGGCCGGCCGTGCAGTAGGCTTAAGCTTTGGCACTACCATGATTAAGATTGTTATTCCTCAGGCTGTTAAGAATATTCTTCCAACCTTAGGTAATGAGTTTATAGCTCTTATTAAGGAAACCTCAGTTGTAAGCTTTGTAGGTGCAGCTGACCTTTATGTAGCCTTTAACTTAATAGGTAGCAACAGCTACGAATTCATGGTACCTTACCTGGTTATGGCCATAATTTACATCGTCCTTGTATTAATAATTAGCTTAGGTATTAAGCTTATGGAAAGGAGCCTGAGAAAAAGTGATAGACGTAATTAATCTTACTAAGAAATTCAATGACTTAAATGTCTTAAATGGCATTAATGTTAAGATTGATAAGGGAGATATCATATGCGTAATCGGACCTTCTGGCTCAGGCAAAAGTACCTTCCTTAGATGCTTAAACTGTATGGAGGACCCAAGTGGTGGTCAGATTATCTTCAATGGTGTAGATATAGCTGATACAAAGGTTGATATCAACATTCACCGCCGTAAGATGGGTATGGTTTTCCAGCATTTTAATCTGTTTAATAATAAGACTGTTATTGAAAATATTATGCTTGCTCCTGTCCATGTTCAGGTTAAGGATATGAAGAAAGCTAAGAGAAAGAAGCTTAAGGATGATCCTGCCTATAACACTACTAAGGCAGAAATTATTAAGAATGCTAAAGAAAATGCTATGAAGCTTTTAGAGCGTATAGGACTTGCTGATAAGGCAGATGTTTATCCTTCTACCCTTTCCGGTGGTCAGAAGCAAAGAGTTGCAATAGTTCGTGCTCTTGCCATGAACCCAGATGTTATTCTCTTCGACGAACCAACAAGTGCTCTTGATCCTGAGATGGTTGGAGAGGTTTTAGACCTTATGAAATCTCTTGCCGAAGAAGGTATGACTATGATTATAGTAACTCACGAGATGGGATTTGCAAGGGAGGTTGCCAACAAGATTCTTTTCATTGATGAGGGACTTATACTTGAAAGTGGAACTCCTGAGGAATTCTTCAGTAATCCGAAGCATCCTAGACTTAAAGAGTTTTTGTCTAAAGTATTATAAATAAATTCAATGGGGCTGTGCATTTTACTTTACTGGCCGACCTGCCTAGGGATGGTCGGAATGAAGTATATTGGCACAGCCCCTTATTTATTACTTCTTCTTAGACGAATAAATCGTCTAATGTTATTACATTTGTAAATATTCCACTGTATTCATTATAAGCAAGTCCAAAGGTTGTTATCAGAGTGTTATTAATAGAAAGCTTGGGTGATATTTCCTTGGTCAAAATCCCTTGCCTGTTGACTAAAATCTTGTAATAATCTTTATTAACCGTAAACTCATTACTGTAATATTTTATTTCACACATATTAACCACATTATCCTTACGGGATATTAGCAAATCTATCTGTGTACCTTCTTCATCGTCACTTCTTTTTGACCATGCAGACTGGGTGCTGGATACTCCACTAATTCCCAAAGCTTTCTTAATTTGATATATGTGATTAAAGCATACATTTTCAAAAGCGAATCCTCTCCAGCTTACAACCTGCTGAGAATCTATATTTTGCTTCCAATAATCCTCTGAAGTATTCTTTTTCTTATCTATGAAGTGTAGATAGAATAAGCAAAATGGGTCGATTAACTTATAATGCTCTTTCTTACTTTTACCAAACGGGATGTATTTTGTAACGAAATCACTTGCAATAAGTGCATTTAGGCTCTGTGATAATACGCCACCATCACTTAAACCAGTTTTTTCTACTATTTCTTTTCTTGTATATCCCGCATTTTTGCTATATAACAATCCAACTATTTTCTTCATCATCTCAGGGTTGCTAAATACAGAGGAGAACAATCTATTATATTCATCCTTAAGTTTCCCTTGTTTTGAAAACAATATATTATCAACATTCTGAGCCAAGCTCATACCACTTTGGAAGTATCCCATATAAAATGGTACTCCGCCTAGTATCATATAGCTTTGTGCAATATCATATCTTGATAATTTAACATTATTTCTCTCAAAAAACTCTTCACACTCTTTTAAAGTAAATGGCTGTAGCTTTATCTCGTATGTCACTCTATTATACAAACCACCATGGTTATTAATTAATTTATCTAATATCCAAGAGTTTGCACTGCCACAGACCACCACCATTAGATTATCTCTGTGACATCCCCAGGTATTCCAAAAACCCTCAAATGCCGTCATAAATCCTGACCTAGGCGTATCTAGCCAAGGAAGCTCATCTAAAAAAATCAGCTGACGACCACCATCATCTATTTCTTCCAAATACTTTTCCAACATATAGAACGCTTCTAACCAACTTTCCGGCTTCTTACATTTTTTCATACCATGCAACATCAAGGAATAATAAAAATGCTCTAGCTGTGCCTTTAACATTCCTTTTTTATTATCATCAACAGGTGATAATCCTGCATGTCTAAATGTAATTCTTCCCTTAAAGGTTTCATCAACCAGATATGTCTTTCCTATACGCCTTCTTCCATATATTGTAACGAGCTCAGCTTTTGAGCTATTGTATAAAAAATTCAATTCAGATTCTTCTTTTTTTCTTCCTACCATATATTCATCCCTCCCTATTAACCATATTATATTGTGTTTTTATTTAGCGGTCAATAGGGTATTTTTTGTGTTTTGCGCTAAATAAAACGGAGTTATGACTCTTTATTCAGCGCGCATTACAAAAACGGCGATGTCTTAGAATGACTTTCACCGTTTTTTGTATAACTAATCTATTCTAACCAGTGGTTCTCCTGCTTTTATATCACCGTATTTTAATACGGTGATCTTCTGGTCTTCTGTAAGACCTGTACATATTACCGGTGTGGACATAGATTTTGCAGCTGCCCGAATTCCTTCTAAATCGAAGTTCATTAACACTTCTCCCTTTTTGAGGTGCTGGCCTACATTTGCAACCATACTAAAGCCCTTACCCTTTAGGTTTACGGTATCTATTCCCACATGAATTAGCATCTCTACGCCAGTATCAGTCTCAAAGCCAACAGCGTGTTTCGTGTCAAATATCATGGTTATGGTTCCGTCTTCTGGCGCATATACTGTACCATCCACTGGCTCTATAATCACACCATCTCCCATCATCTTCTGGGCAAATGCCTCATCCGGTGCTTCCTCAATCCCTCTTACTAATCCGTTCATAGGTGATGAAATAGTCACTACTCTGTGAATATTACCATTCTCCTCGTCCGACCTAACACCATCTAATTCATGAAAACTCATATTCTTATTAGAAGAACTGGCCTCTGTTATACCACCAAAATTCTCTGATATATTTCTATCCATATAGTCCTCAAGATTTGACTTTATAACCGATACTCTAGGTCCATAGATTATCTGTACTCCCTGTCCCTTCTTTATCACTCCCGATGCGCCTGTAGCACTTAGTCTTTCCTGATTCACAAGGTCTGGGTTAAATACAGTACATCTAAGTCTTGTAGCGCAGCAATCTATATCAGATATATTGTCACATCCTCCTAAGCCTATAAGGATTCCAGCAGATACTCGGTCTGCTTCTGACATCTGTTTATTGCTAGTTGAAGTATCTTCAGTTGTATCTGGGCTATTAATTCCTGTTCCATTAGCATTTGCATTTTTCCTTGCATCCACATCACTTCTGGTATATAGCTTAACCTCCTCTTCCTCACCTCTACCCGGTGTCTTGTAATTGAATCTTTTTATCAGGAATGAGAATAACAGGTAGTAAACTATAAAGTAGAATACACCTACAATTACAACCCATATCCAATTTGTCTTATCATTTCCCTGAAGTATACCGAACAGGAACAAATCTATAAGTCCACCTGAAAATGTCATACCAACACCCACATTAAATACGTGCATAAGCATATAAGCAAGACCTGCAAAGATACAGTGAATCACATATAAAAGTGGTGCCACAAATAAGAAGGTAAACTCGATAGGTTCAGTTATACCGGTAAGCATTGAGGTTAATGCTGCTGATAATAATAAGCCTCCTACCTTCTTTCTATTCTCATGTCGGGCACATCTATACATAGCATAAGCAGCTCCCGGAAGACCGAATATCATAAGTGGGAACTTTCCTGACATGAATCTTGTTGCCGACACCGCGAATTGCTCTGTGCCCGGATCAGCTAACTGAGCGAAGAAAATGTTCTGTGCTCCCTCGATTATCTGTCCACCAACCTCTAGGGTTCCTCCCACTGCAGTCTGCCAAAATGGAAGGTAAAATACATGATGAAGACCAAATGGTATAAGCGCTCTTTCCATAAGTCCGTACACCCAGGTTCCTGCGTATCCAGAACGAAGCACCACATCACCTATAGCATAAATTCCAGCCTGAATTGGAGGCCAGATAAAATACATCAAAATACCCACAAATGTAAATACCAAGGCACTTATTATAGGGACAAACCTGGTTCCTCCGAAGAAGGAAAGCACCTGTGGCAGCTCAATCTTATAAAACCTGTTGTGAAGGGCTGCCACACCAAGGCCTACTATAATACCACCGAACACACCCATCTGTAGAGATGTTATTCCTACTACAGAGGTTACAGCACCTTCCAAAAGTGTCTCTTCGCCACCGTTGATATAAATCAACGCACTTATAGAGGCATGCATAATAAGAAAGGCTATAACCGCTGCTAAAGCAGCAACCTCCCTCTCTCGTTTCGCCATACCAATAGCCACACCTATGGCAAATATTATAGGAAGATTTGCAAATACTATATCTCCCGCCTTACTCATAACCTGGAATACTGCGTTAAGAGCAGTTCCTGGACCCATAATGTTCATAAGACCGTAAGTTTCAAGCATGGTAAGGTTGGTGAGAGAGCCACCTATACCAAGCAGAAGGCCGGCCACCGGTAGAATGGCTATAGGAAGCATAAAGCTTCTTCCCACACGCTGTAGAACACCAAAAATTTTATCTTTCATATTATTCTCCTTTTACTATGGGATTAGCCTACTCAAAGGATGCGCGAATATACTTTCTTGGCCGGCCTGCCTAGGGTTCCCACCGCGCTGACACTTAAAACGGTCAGCTTAGTGGGACCCTGTCGCGGCCGGTTCTAATTTTTTGCGCGCATCCGTTGTAATTCCTAATAATAAATTAAAGGCATTAATCACACACATATTCTCTGGAATATTTTGTGCAATTAATGCCTTTTAATACATCAATATAAAATTTTTGTGTTCTAATTATGTGGTAAGACTTTATTTTACCTTACTCTTCTATTTCGCCTGCCTTACGTCTTCTGAAGAAGTCTTTTGTTTCCTTAGCAACTACTCCACTAAGTGCGAAAAGTGCTATCATATTAGGAAGCGCCATCATTCCGTTGAAGATATCTGCAATAGTCCATACAGCTGATACTGTCATGTATGGTCCGATGAATACTGCAATTATGTATAACCATCTGAATACCATAATGCCTTTCTTGTTTCCACCATTTAAGTACTCAAGACATCTCTCTGAGTAGTAATCCCATCCAAGAATTGTGGTAAATGCAAAGAATACAAGACAAAGCATAAGAATAGCCGCTGATACCTGCTCTGGGAATGGCAATCCCTGCTTAAATGCATATGTAGTAACATCTACACCTTCAAGTCCATTGGCCTGGGCATACTCATTAGCACCTGTAAGTACGATTGAAATACCTGTCATAGAACAGATAATGATTGTATCAAGGAATGTTCCTGTCATAGATACAAGACCCTGTCTAACAGGCTCCTTTGTCTGAGCCGCTGCAGCTGCAATAGGTGCAGAACCAAGACCAGCCTCATTTGAGAAGATACCTCTAGCAACACCCTTTTGCATTGCTATGATAAATGTACCTGCCACACCACCTGCAACTGCCTGTGGGTTAAATGCTCCCTTAACGATTGTTACGATAGCATCAGGTACCTCAGTAATATTTCTAATAATAAGGATAAGTGCTGCAATAACATAAATTATAGCCATAAATGGTACAATAATCTGTGATACGCTTGATATTCTCTTAATTCCTCCGATAAGAACAAGCGCAACTACAATTGCAAGTACAAACGATGCAACAACTACTGCTATAGAGTACTCACCTAATACAGGAATATCTATGGTATGAGCACTGTTTGGATCGAAGAAGCCCTTAACTGCTGATGAGATACCATTTACCTGCGTAAATGTACCTATACCAAGAAGTCCGGCACATACTCCGAAGAAAGCGAATAGCTTGGCAAGCCACTTCCACTTATCCCCCATACCTTTTTCTATGTAATAGAATGGTCCTCCTAATGAGTGACCTGTTCCGTCAACAACACGATACTTAACTGCAAGAAGACCCTCTGCGTATTTTGTAGCCATTCCAAGGAAGGCAGCAACTACCATCCAGAAAAGTGCTCCAGGACCACCTGCTACTATGGCAGTAGCAACACCTACGATATTTCCGGTTCCTATGGTAGCTGAAAGTGCTGTACATAGGGCTGCAAAGGATGAAACCTCTCCTTCTCCACCCTCCTCGTTCTTAACCATCCACTTAAGCGCCAGTGGAAGCTTTCTAACCTGAAGTAAACCAACTCTGATGGTAAGTAAAAGACCACCTGCCATAATGAGAACCATAAGAGGTACTCCCCAAACAAAATCGTCTATAGCCGTCAGAATTTCATTAAACTTTTCCATAAAATTCTCTCGTCCTTTCTTTTGTTATGATTGTTATTATTTAAACCTTTACTAGTTTAACACATTAAATTGACATATACAAACACAAATTCAATTTTTCTTAACTAAATCTTAGCCAATCCGTTATTTGCTTTAATACATGTTTCAAATCCTTTACTTATCCCATCTTTCATTGACTATAAACAGCGAATATGATACTATATCAAAGATTGAAACGCTTTAGTATGCTATCATATTACTAGAGCAACACACATTTTATACATAAAGGAGAATAATAATTATGAAATTCAAGAAATTTGTTAAAAAGCTCAGTGTATGTCTTGTTGCTGTAGCTATGATGGCAACAACGCTTACAGGCTGTGGCGAGAAGAAGAAGGATACATTTACAGTGGGCTTTGATGCAGAGTATCCACCATATGGTTACATGGATGAGAACGGTGAGTATACAGGCTTTGATCTTGAGCTTGCCGAGGCAGTATGTGAGCTTAAGGGATGGGAGCTTGTAAAGCAGCCAATCGCTTGGGATAACAAGGATAACGAGCTTAACTCAGGCTCTATCGACTGTATCTGGAATGGTTTCACAATCAATGGTCGCGAGGACCTTTACACATGGTCAGTTCCTTATGTTGACAACAGCCAGGTTATCGTTGTAGCTGCTGATTCAGGTATCACTGATTTCGCAGGACTTTCAGGCAAGAAGGTTGGTGTTCAAACCGCTTCTGCTGCTCTTGATGTTCTTCAGGATCCTGAGGCACAAAAGGAGCTTGCTGATACATTTGCAGAATTAAATGAGTTCAGTGATTACAACACTGCTTTCCTTGAGCTTGAGGCTGGTTCAGTAGATGCCATCGCTATGGATATCGGTGTAGCACAGTACCAGATTGAGAGCCGTGACGCCGGCAAGTTCATCATCCTTGATGAGCACTTAAATGCAGAGCAGTATGGTATCGGCTTTAAGTTAGGTAACACTGAGCTTAAAGATGAGGTTGAGGATGCCCTTAAGACACTTAAGGAGAATGGTAAATTCGACGAGCTTGCAGCTAAGTATGGCTTAGAGGATATGACTTGCCTTTCATTTGAGTAATACTGGATATTATGATAATTATCAACTGGGGAGATAATCTCCAGTTGATTTACTAATTTGATGTTTTAATAATATTTGTTTATACAGGAGTTACATAAGACATGAGTTTTCAGGTTATGCTACAGCAGCTTTCTTCCGGTATGATGAGCACCATGGGAATATTCTTCCTTACACTGCTCTTCTCTTTGCCACTGGGCTTAATAATAGCTTTTGGAAGAATGTCTAAAAACAAGTTAATTAGTGGTTTTGTCAGCGTTGTGATTTCTATACTTAGAGGTACTCCTCTTATGCTTCAGCTTATGGTATGGTATTTCTTCCCATTTTACCTTATGGGTTGGTCCATAAGTGGTTGGAGATTCCCTGCAGTTATAGTTGGATTTTCCATTAACTACGCTGCATACTTTGCAGAGATTTACCGTTCAGGTATAGAGGCTATTCCAAAGGGACAATATGAAGCAGGTCAGATTCTTGGCTACACCAAGGCACAAAGCTTCTTTAAAATCATCCTCCCACAGGTTATTAAGATAATCCTTCCTTCTATAACCAACGAGGTTATTACACTGGTTAAGGATACATCTCTTGCATTCTCTATTACCTACATAGAAATGTTTACATTGGCAAAGCAGATAGCTGCAGCAGAAACCAGCATGATGCCATTTGTAATTGCCGCAGTTTTTTATTACATTTTCAATGCTCTAGTTGCCTTCGTTATGGGTCGTCTTGAGAAGAAAATGAGCTACTACAGTTAGGAGGTTATGAATGATGTCAGGTATTCAAAAGAAGATATATTTTGAAATGAACAATATCAAGAAGTCATTTGGTGACCTTCAGGTGTTAAACGATATTTCAATTAGCGTGCAAGAAGGTGATGTACTTTCCATAATCGGTCCTTCCGGTTCAGGAAAGTCTACTCTTCTTAGAATCGCCACTATGCTTGAAACTATGGACTATGGCGATATGAGCTATATGGGAGAAAAAGCAGTTAGCGTAATTGACGGAAGGTCCGTGTACGCAAAGCCTGCTAAATTAAAGGAAATTAAGAAAAATTTTGGGCTGGTATTCCAGAACTTTAATCTATTTCCACATTTTACAGTTATGCAGAACATTATAGATGCACCAATATCTGTTCAAAAGCGTAACAAGGCTGAAGTTATGGCTGAAGCTATGGATTTACTTGCAAAGATGGGCTTAGAGGATAAGGCTGATGCTTACCCTTCTCAGCTCTCTGGTGGTCAACAGCAAAGAGTTGCCATCGCAAGAGCACTTGCCTTAAAGCCAAATGTTTTGTTCTTCGATGAGCCAACCTCAGCTTTAGACCCTGAGCTTACAGGTGAAGTACTTAAGGTTATTAAGTCCTTAGCAGAGCAGCATATGACTATGGTTATCGTTACCCACGAGATGAACTTTGCAAAAAATATATCCGATAGGGTTGTATTTATGGATAAGGGTGTGGTAGCATTAAGTGGAAGTCCTGAGGAGGTATTCGGCTCTAATAATGAGCGTATGAGAGAATTCTTAGGAAAGGTTGCACATTAACACTTTATACATGATTGTGAGGTGCTAATTATGGGTAATAAAACAAAGGATAAAATAGAATTTACAGCGGAAATCGCATCAGGTGAGCCAAGAGAGCTTCCTGATAAGATGAAACCAAAGCAGGCCTATGCACATAACCAGAATGCACTTGCCGTGGAGAGAACTGAGCTTTCTAAGATTAGAACAGACCTTGCATTTACTAACAGCAAGCTGGCTGTGGAGCAGACTCATCTGTCCTATCTTAGAACCATCGTTTCACTTATTGGTACAGGTGCCACACTTATTAAGGCACTGCCACTGTTTGGAATATCTATGGCATTTACCATAGGAATATCAACATTCTTATTCCTAGCTGCTATATATTTCATATATAAGGATGTAACCACATATCCTACTATGAAAAAGCATCTGACAGCTATGGAACAGGAGGCAAGCGAGCTTGCCAAAAAAGCTGAAAGTAGTACATTTAAGCTAAATGGGGATATATAAACACATATGGAGAAATATACGAATTAGAAAGGGATTATTAAAATGAAGCTTAAGAAATTATTATGTTTAGCATCACTTATGATGATGGTATTTTTAGTAGGTTGTAAAAAAGAGGAAAAGCTTGATATAGCTGACCTTCAGTATGATTGGGTATATGTTGAAATGGAAACTCCAAATGGAGAAATAACTCCTCATATGCCTGCAGTGGCATCTAAAGAGCCTGGTGTAAGCTTCAGCGGTAGCTCGGTTCAGTTCTCATTTAACGGCAAGACTAATTCTGCAATTGTTGAAGGTAGCACAGACTGCTACAATGTTACATTTCCAGATGGTTCAAAAAAACCTATGGTAGGAAAATTATCTGATGATGGTAGCATATTAACACTTACTTGGGAAGATCTTGGTATTCACATGAGATTTAAAAAGCAATAACCATTTACATATTCCTATATCAGCATAAATGTATTAAAAAAAGAACTAAGGGTCCTCTTAACGAGAAACTCTTAGTTCTTTTTACACATATGTGAAATTCACCTCTAAATATCACAAGCTACACTTTAGTCCTCATCCTCAAATAAATTAATCATAGGTTTATTGAGGTATTTATTAGCATCAAAAATAGGTTCTTCGATTTCTTTTTTCTTATCTTCCTTATTATGGAAATTATAGGTTGGGTCCTTCACTGCATCGGCCACCCTTTGTGACAACTGACACAGATATGCTACATCTCTTGTGGATAAATCATCCTGAGTGGCAGATATGTAATTAAACATTTCTATCACTGCTTCCAATATTATCCTCATCTTCTCCACCTTAAAGTTAGGATCAAGTAAATTGGCCACAAAGCTCTCCTTGGTTCGTTCATTGGCGTTTTTTCTGTATATTCCAACCTGGTTAAATTTATCTATTGCAGCTTCGATAAACTCAATCTGCTCCTTAGAATACTCTTCTTTGTTATATCTGGGTCTGTAGCTCTTTAGTTCTTCAGATAATCCATATACCTTTAACCCTTCCATAAATCTCCTCCATAAATCAGTTATAATTTTCAACATTATAACATATTAAAATTATGGAAAAAACTATTATTCAAAATTCTTCATATCAACTCTATTATTCTTTTCATACACTATAACAGTTAATGCTACCACTACAACAAACTCCACAAAGGCAAGTAATCCATAATAGCTATCAGGTACAAATGCAAGAGGTATGGCAGCTACAAGGGCTATTAAAAAACCACCTAATCCACCTATCATTCCCGACGCACTTTGCTTTACAACCTCCACCTCACTATCCCACTTTAGCTTAGGGAATTTTAAGTTGACAGCAAGTCCTACTACAAGAATACACATAATAATAGCAACAGGAAGAGCAATCATCCATAAAAGCTCTAAGACGGATGGCTTTAAAGCTATTACCATAATTATCTCACCTACTAAGAAAAACGGTGCAATAAGTCCTATGTTAAATCTAAGCTTACCTTTAAGATACTCTCTAACCGATATAGGTAAGGTCCTTATAATCCAAAACTCCTTACCCTCCATAGATATAGAAGTTGCAATTGGAGAGTTCATTCCTAATATACCTGCAAATAAAACCGGTATGGCAGCATTAATATTTATGTCAATTGGCAGATCCTTAATAGCATCATTCATATCCACGAAGAACAAACTAACTGCAAATATTACCGCCATAACAGGGCCTATTATGGTATTTGTAACATAGGTTCCCGACGAAAAATATCTCTTAGTCTCTCTTAGCACAAGAGCCTTCATTATGGATTTGCTCTCAAGCTCTCCTAGCTTATAATTATGCTTAGCAAAATTCCTATGAATTCCTCTATTAATCTTCTCAAAGTTTGAAGCTGTAAGGATAATAACCAATGTGAATAATATAAGGGACATGCTAGTTCCTATAACAAATCCTACCACATCACCTTTACATATAGCCTTAGAAAACCAGGCTGTAGGCGGATATATTTTATATAACATATCAATAAGCTTTGATGCTAGCCCTCCCATAGCCTGCATATCAAAGCTCTCCAATTCTTCCGTTGGAACAAGAAATGTAGCTATGAATATGCCTACAACTATGGCTACCGCAAATACACTCTCAAACAGCGCCTTATTTTTCATCCTTGACGAAATTCCTGTAATTACAAGACCAAGTAATACAGACAGAGTTATGGGTATAATTGGTACTATAACCACCGCCAAAAGACCAAATATAATTCCAAGCAAGCCAGGCTTTTCAAATACTCCATACAAAGCCACTCCCGGTATCATAACAATGCAGGCTACCATCAGCCCTTCAATATAAAGTCTAATATATCTGCTTATAACTAGGGAAGATGTTTTTATAGGCATAGATGAAAGTATGTCATAGCAGCTTTCCTTGAAGATTATCTTTCCCGTCTTAAAGGCACAAAAAAGAAGTGTTAGTATACTACTTAAAAAAACAACATAAGCAGGTACAATATCTCCAAGCCCAATTTTAATATAACCATAGCTCATTCCACAGACATAAGATATTGCCATCAACACAAGAATGCCTATGGTAATTCCAAGGGCAATACCGGTATTCCTCACCTTTCTGTCCTTAGTGTATCGAAGAACATTTAAGGAGAAGATGTTAGCAAGCTCTAATTTTGTCAAAATTCTAATTTGCCTCATCGTCAACCGCCTCCATAAATATATCCTCTAAGGACTGACCTTCCTTTACTATATCTGACATATTTCCACTAGCAATAAGTCTTCCCTCCTTAATAATCGCTACCTTATTACAAAGCTTTTCAGCCACATCAAGCACATGGGTAGAGAAGAATACCGCTCCTTTCTTACCACATATCTCTCTCATAATATCCTTAAGTATTACTGCTGCCTTAGGATCAAGACCTACAAAAGGCTCGTCCAATATAAGTAGCTTTGGCTCATGCACTAATGCCGATATTATGGCTAGCTTTTGCTTCATGCCATGAGAATAGGTAGATATCAAATCCCCTAAGGATTCTGTTATTTCAAATGCATCGGCATACCTTTCTATCCTATCCTTTCTCTCCTTAGCTCCCACCTGAAATATATCAGCAACAAAGTTAAGGTACTGTATACCTGTCAGGTATTCGTACAAATCAGGATTGTCAGGAATATAGGCAAATCGTTTCTTACATTCTAATGTATTCTCACTAATGTTAATCCCATCTATAATTATCTCACCTTCATCAAAGGCATGTATTCCGGTTACACATTTTAGGGTTGTGGTTTTACCGGCACCATTATGACCTATGAAGGCATAGATGTCACCTTTCTTGATATGTATATTTAATTGATGTACACCCTTGCCACTACCTTTGTAACACTTTGTTAGATTTTGAATTTTTAACATAGCTTACCCTCCCCGTAGATATGATAATTCTATAATATTTACCCCGATAATACAATATAACCTAGGGTCACAAGCAATACCTTACCCTAGGTTATTTTTATTATTTTGTATTATTTTTTGTATTTTTTTATCTTTTTATCTAACATTAATACAATATACCATCATAGTACTGCAGCATTAGATCAACCACAAGGCTATAACTTGTCATCCCCTCCTCAACTCCATTTAGATTAAGAGTTGTCTCTGTAATTCTTCATAAGTAGCCTCTCTTTTTCTCTGTACTATTTAGCTTAATATAGCCTTATATAAGATGTCAAGAAAAAGCAAAGGACGACATTCAAGCAGTGAATGTCGTCCTTTTGATTACTCTTTTCCGTTCCAGCAGTAAGTACAAAGCTTACATGTATCTATTCCTACTGACTCAAGCATATCATCAAGTCTCTGGAAGCGAAGAGACGTAAAACCAAGCTTCTCTCTTATCTTCTCTACCATGTTATTATACTCTGCAGTCTCTGGATCACAATACTTATCAAGAGTCTCCTGTGATACATTATCTCCTTCAAGCTCAGCTATCACTCTTCTTGAGATTAAATCCATCTCTGAGTTTGAGCGTGAGAAGTTAAGGTATTTACAACCATACATAATAGGTGGACAGGCAGGTCTAATATGAACCTCCTTAGCACCCTTTTCGTATAAAAATTCTGATGTCTCCTGAAGCTGAGTTCCTCTTACGATTGAATCATCAATAAGAAGCATTCTCTTACCTCTAATTATATCCTCAACAGGTATAAGCTTCATCTTTGCTATCATCTTACGCTTGCTCTGAATAGTTGGCATAAATGATCTGGCCCAAGCCGGTGTATACTTAATAAAAGGTCTGGTAAATGGCTTACCTGATGCATGTGAATAGCCTATAGCGTGTGCAGTTCCTGAATCAGGTACACCTGCTACTATATCTACCTCTTCTGAGTCTCTCTTAGCTAGCATCTCACCACATCTATAACGCATCTCCTCTACACTTACACCTTCGTAAGCAGATGAAGGATATCCATAATATACCCAAAGGAAGGTACATATCTTCATCTTATCCCCTGGAGCAACCAAGGTCTTGCAAGCATCCGGAGTAATAACAGCTATCTCTCCAGGTCCAAGCTCCTTTTCCTTTTCATATCCAAGATTTACAAATGCGAAAAACTCAAAGCTGGCACAATATGAGCCATCCTTTTTACCTATAACAATTGGTGTTTTACCATATTTATCTCTTGCACAGTACACGCCCTTTGGAGTAAGTATCAGCATAGATATAGAACCATCTATAATCTCCTGTGCATACTTTATACCATCAATAAAGTTATCCTTCTGGTTAATGATTGCCGCCACAAGCTCTGTAGCATTAATCTCACCATTAGACATCTCAAAGAAATGTACTCTGTCCTTTAATATCTTCTCTATAATCTCATCGTCATTATTAATTTTACCAACTGTGGTAATTGCAAATGAGCCATGATGTGAACGCACGAATATAGGCTGCGCCTCGAAATCTGATATACAACCAATTCCAAGATTCCCCTTCATGGAATTAGCTTCCTTGGTAAACTTTGTTCTAAAAGGTGAATTCTCTATATTATGGATAGCTTTATCAAAACCATTCTCCTCACCATAGACTGCCATACCTGCACGTCTTGTTCCAAGATGTGAGTGATAATCTGTTCCAAAAAATAAATCGAATACACAATCCTCTTTTGAGGCAACTCCAAAATATCCGCCCATTGTTATTTCCTCCATATATTGCTTTCGCAATCAGCTACATTTTTCGCAAGTTTGATTATAACACAATATTAAAATAATTCAATATTTTCAATGCCTATGCACCAGCTAAAAAATAAACAAAAATATTTCTCAAATTTGCATAATATTGTGTATTTTGGCAACCCTAGTTATAAGCATAAAAATATGTGCTTAGCATGGAGGTATATTATGAGATTATTAAATTATGTTGCCCTTACTGTTGTTATTATAGGTGCAATTAACTGGGGACTCATAGGATTCTTCGATTTTAATCTTGTTTCAGCTCTCTTTGGTGAAGGAACCGTATTCACAAGACTTGTCTACGATTTAGTAGGTATCTGTGGTTTATATCTTGTTTCTTTTTACGGACTTCTTGCCAGAAGAGACGCTTAATCGGAAGATTTTGTCTATCCGGACGAATTCAAAAAAGATGGGCTATGATATTAAATATATCACCCATCTTTTTTGAATTCTGTTTATTGAAATAATATACTTTTTGATTAAAGCTACATCTTAATTCAGATTTCAACCCAAAATTTAACTTCGTCCAGATTACAGCTACACCTTTATTAAATCCTTAATTACCTCTGAGGCTATGATTAAACCTGCCACTGATGGTACAAATGCAGTAGAACCCGGTACTCGTTCCTCTCCTTCTACATTTGATGGTGTAATAGCTTCTTCTTTAGAATACACCACCTTAAGACTTTTAATACCTCGTTTTTTCAATTCACGACGCATTACCTTTGCCAGTGGACATACTGAAGTTTTGTATATATCAGCCACCTCAAACATAGCAGGATTCAGCTTATTGCCTGCTCCCATGCAGCTTATTATAGGCACATTTTTCTCCTTTGCCTCACACACCAAGGTTATCTTAGCAGTTACAGTATCTACTGCATCTACTACATAATCATACCGTGAAAAGTCAAACTGTTCCTTTGTTTCCGGCAGATAAAAGCATTGAATAGCTTCCACCTTACAGTATGGATTAATATCTGCAATTCTCTCCTTCATAGCTTCCACCTTAGCTTTTCCCACTGTACTATGAAGTGCAATTATCTGACGATTAATATTACTTACTGACACTATGTCCTTATCAATTAGGTCTAAGGAACCTACTCCGCTTCTTGCCAAAGCTTCCACCACATGACCACCTACGCCTCCAATTCCAAACACTGCCACACGTGAATTAGCCAGCTTATCCATAGCAGCTTCTCCTATTAAATTTTTCGTTCTGACAAATACTTCATCCACCTTATTCATCTACATATTCTTCCTCGTCACGATTTATTTTGTCCGGATCATACATAAGGCCCTCGTTAGTCTTTGCGCACTCTGCTTCAACCTTCCTTAAAGCCTCCTCAAAGCCCTTAAGTGCTGCAAATGGCATAAACTGCTTAGCTCTATCTTCCCTGCTCATCTTGGTCCTAACTGCCACTTCTATGCCCTCCAATCTGCCTGTTACGCTCCATGGTTGTGCCTTCCTTACTAAGATTCATACCCTTAAGGATTGCATTTTTCCCGTATTTGTTCTTAATGTCTATCATTGCCTTCTGGAGGTCATGCTCTTTTTTTAGCTCCTCAGGATTAGTAAATATATCATACTGATGGTATGCTTCATGGACAACATTATTAAAGGATATATTGAACCTTCTAATGCTGTGATTTTCGTCGGCTATCTGATTGTATAACTTCTCTATATAGGTCAAAATCACCTTGGCTGACGATGTAGGAAAATCCAGTCTTATACTGCCTCTTGAACCATCCACCTCGTATCTGGCAGAATATCCTATATTCATAGTTATGGAGTCTGTTACAAGCTCCTTATCCACAAGCTCAAGACAAAGTATATCCGCCATTTCCTTAACTATAAGTCGCCCCTCATCATATCCATAATCTCTCATTAGAACCTGACCACTTGAAAGAGAATGGGTGCTTGACTTATATTTCTTAATATCTGCTATAGTGGTGGTTTCTCTCCCCCAGGCATGGTCAATCAAAAGCTCCGCATCTATACCAAATAGCTTATACAGGAAATCCTCATCAGTCCTGGCGATGTCCCCCATAGTATAAATTCCGTACTTCTCAAGTCTTCTGGCCGTACCTGGTCCCACCCTCCAAAAATCGGTTATAGGTTTGTGATTCCAAAGTTTTTTCTGATAGGACTCCTCGTCTAATATGCCTATATTGTCAGCCACATGCTTTGCTGTTATATCAAGGGCAATCTTAGCCAAATACATATTTGTTCCTATACCACAGGTTGCAGTGATTCCGGTAGTGTCGTACACATCCTTCATTATCCTTACAGCCAGCTCCTTAGGAGTCATCTGATACAGGTGAAGGTAATTAGTTACATCCATAAATACCTCATCTATGGAGTAAACCTGTATATCCTCCTTGGCAATGTATTTTAGATATACACCATATATTCTGGCTGAGTAATCAATGTAGTATTGCATTCTTGGAGTAGCCACAAGGTAGTCGATGCTATCAGGAATTTGAAATACTCTGCATCGATTTTTTACACCTAACTTCTTCATGGCAGGTGTAACCGCCAAACAGATGGTTCTATCACTTCTGTCTGGGTCTGCCACCACCAGATTGGTGGTCATAGGATCCAACCCTCGTTCCACGCACTCCACTGATGCAAAAAATGACTTTAAATCTATGCAAATGTATACTCTTTCCTTTGCCATCCCTATCACCTAGTTGATTTTACACATTTTTCAAAGCATCTACAATTTGTTGCTTATACACAAGAAACTCCTGGGTTAAATTAAATTCATCAGGCTTGTTCTTACCTTCTACTATAACAAGTTCCTTGGTTATAGTTCCCGGCTTTCCTGTCAATATGTATATTCTATCTGAAAGCATAATTGCTTCGTCAATATCATGAGTTATAAAAATGGTAGATAGTTTTAACTCCTGCATAATATCCATATACCAGCTGTGAAGCTCTCCTTTAGTCAGCATATCAAGCGCCGAAAAAGGCTCGTCAAGTATTGCCACCTTTCCTGAGAAAAGGTAGGTTCTAAGAAATGCTGCTCTCTGCTTCATTCCGCCAGACAAAGCACTTGGATATTTGTTTTCGTAGCCCTTAAGACCAAACTGCTCCAAATACGGTAGGGTCTTTTCTCGTGCTTCCTTTTTCTTCATACCCTTAATAACCAAAGGTAAGGACACATTATCTAAAACTGTTTTATAAGGAAGAAGCATATCCTTTTGAAGCATATAGCTTATCAGACCTGAGCGTCCCGTAATATCCTCACCGTCCAAAATAACCTGTCCACTGTCCGGTTTAGATATCCCGGCGATGATATTAAACAGCGTAGTCTTTCCTCCGCCACTTGCTCCAAGCAATGACACTATCTCACCTTCATGTAACTCTATATCTATATTATCAATTATTTTATTTTGGTCAAATGCTTTTGAAACATTTTTTACAATTAATAATGACATAACCTAACCATACCCTTTATTGGTTTACATAACTATACCTTATTCAGAAAGATATTCATTTGAGAAACCTGTATTTTCTGGAATATTTATTTCCACCAAGCCTTCATCATTAAGCCAGTTATAAAAGCTGTTCCATCTAGTCGGGTCTATATATCCCCACTGCGCAACCTCTGATTTGTATTCATTTGCAAGATAGTTCTGGCTTGCAAGAACCAAGTCATAATCTAGCTCATTAGCATAATCACAAAGAATTTGTGCTGCCTCTTCTGGGTTTTCTATAGCATACTCATAACCCTTTTTTACAGCTCTAAGAAATCCCTTTGCATAATCAGCATTCTGCTCAAGGAAATCATTATTGGCTATTAACACCGGACTATAATAATCAAACACTGGGTTAATATCCCTAAATGCAAAGTAATCAGTCTCTATACCCTCAAGCTCCATCTTAACTCCTGCCCAACCATAGAATATCCAGATGGAATCTGTGGACTTTGTAGTGAGAGCTGAAACCTCGTCTGTAACCGTACTTGGAATAAGCTCAACCTTGGAGAAATCACCACCATCCTCCTTCACTACATTTTCCAACATAGCTAGCTCTATGGAACCATTCCAGGTGGAATAGTTTTTTCCCTCCATGCCACTTGGTCTGTCCATACCTTCCCCCTTACGGGATATAATTCCCGAGGTATTGTGCTGAACTAAGGCAGCCACAGCTGTAATATCAAGGGCATCCTCTCCAACTATAGCCGGTGCCATAGTATCCTGAAATGAAATTCCAAACTCCGCCTTACCTGAGGCAACTAAAACCTCAGCACCACCCTCCGGTGGTTGAACAACATCAACACTAATTCCTTCCTCAGCAAAGTATCCCTTCTCCATAGCCACATAGATACCAGTGTGGTTAGTATTAGGAGTCCAATCAAGAACAAGTGTAATTTTCATAGCCTCATCTTTTGATTTCTCACTTTTTTTACCACAGCCTATAAGCGCAAAACAATTTATCACCATAGCAAGCACCAAAATAAGTGCTTTGATTCGTTTATTTCTCAACATATTTTTATCTCCATTTCTTCAAAATTAATTCTTTTCATTACTCCATGGCATAGCTTTCTTCTGCAAAAGCTCCACCAGCTTCATTAACAAAAGACTAACAATTGAAATTAGAAATATTACTGCAAACATCTTGTCAAAGGCAAATGCCTTCTTAACTCTTGTCATGTAAACACCCAGTCCTTCGAAGCCTCCAAGCCACTCAGATATTACTGCACCAACTACCGCATAGGATGCCGAAATCTTAAGTCCGGCAAAGAACTGCCCCAAGGCTGCGGAAAATTTTATGTGGGTAAATATTTGGATTTTATTTGCCCCCATAGCCTTAAGTAGCTTTAGCTCATCCTCATCCACTGATTTGAAACCATTAATTAGTCCTACTGCTATAGGGAAAAATGTAGTTAACACTACAAGTATAACCTTTGGAAGCATTTCGTATCCAAACCAAAGCACCAACAGTGGTGCAATAGCTACTGTAGGCACTGTTTGAGTTAGAACAATAACCGGGTAAATGGACTTATATAACACCTCACAGCTATCCATTATTACTGCAACAATGAAGCCTAACATCACACCTAGAAAAAGTCCTGCAACAGCCTCAACAAGTGTCACCCTAAGATGAATAAGTAGCTCTGGAAATTCCTCCACAAATGCCTTAACAACCGCTACTGGCGAAGGAAGCATAAAGCTTTCCACCAATCCCAGACTACAGACCATCTGCCATACAAAAATTAAGACTACAATTGCTGATATTGACCATAATTTAGTTGTGATGCTTTGTAACCTTTCTCTCAATTGTAAGTACCTCTCCCTCTGGTCTATAGCTTATCTTAACATAGGCGGATACCTCCTTGGCACCTGCCTTAATGGCTACATGCTGACATTCCTTAATAACTTCCATCAGCTCATCATATTCTCCCTCTATAGAGGTTTCACAAGGACCAACATAGTAGCTAAGACCTGTGTTTTTAATGTAGTCAATAACCTCATCTACTATTCTGATTAACTCCTCATCGTTTTCACATTTTGGTAACACCTGAATTGCTACACTTGCATTCATTTTGCATATTGTATGGATTGACAAGGTCCATACTCTCCTTTCCTTATTATTAGTTGAAAGGATAACTTGACGCAGTCTTTTTTCTATATATCCATTGCGCGCTAAACTAAAGAAGGACATAAAGAAAGCTCGGTTGAATTAATCCAACCGAGCATAAAAATACACTTTACACATAAAAGCTTTTCCTACGCCGGCATTATCCGGATCAGGTTTAAGGGTCCGCAGTGACTACACTGCATCTCAGCCGGATGATTTACCAGCTCCCCGTTTAATTGTCATAGTAAATGTACAACAGGTGAAGGATTTTGTCAAACTATATTTTTCAATACTTTTTAAGCTTTAAGTATTTACAAAAGTCAAATAATGTTGTATTTTATCTTTTGTGTATTTATTATAACATTATAAAAAAGGAGAAAAAAATGAAGAAGAAGTTACTTTTATTATCAACAATTGCAACCTTAGCATTTGCACTTTGTGGATGTGATTCAAAGGACAGCGATAAGGAGACAACCACTACAGAAGCTACTACCGAGGCTACTACTGAGGCTCAGGATGTTTCAGAGCAGACTGAAGCTGCTGAAAGAGGAGTTGTTGAGAACGATGTGTTCACTAATGATGTATTCAATGTTTCATTCCCTATCCAGAGTGATTGGTATGTATGTAGCGATGCAGAAATAGCTCAGATTCTTGGTCTTGCAGCTGATACAGTTGACGAGAATGGCACTATGACTATTGAGCAGTTCGAGGCAGCTACAGCTGGAACTGTGTATGATTGTGTGTTCTATTTCTCAGATATGCAGTCTAATGTAAATATTACATTCACTAGCGTAGACAAGCTTGGAGTGTATGCTACTCTTCCTGTAGAGGATTATGCAGAGGTTACTGTTACTCAGTTAGAGTCTATGTCTACACCAGTATATACCTTCGAGGATGTAACTACTGAAACATATGGTGGTGATGAGTATGTATGCCTCACTGCAGCTACAGATCAGGGCTACAACCAGAAGATGCTTATGAAGAAGGCAAATGGTCATATGGTTGTAATCACTTTAACATACTTCCCAGAGCTTGAAAGCGAGATGCAGGCTTACCTTGATTCATTTGTTGATGTAAAATAATTATCAAAGATAAAAACATAGGGCATTGCCAATTGGCAATGCCCTTAATTTTTTAATCAAACAAGCTTAATATCTCTGACTTAGATATAACACCTACAGATTTCTTATATACCTCACCATTCTTCATAACAACTAAGGTTGGTATACTCATAATCTTAAACTGGGATGCAAGGTCAGGATTCTCATCAATATTCACTTTACAAACCTTAATATCAGTATTCTCCTCAGCGATTGCCTCAACTATTGGCCCCAGCATCTGACATGGTCCACACCAAGCTGCCCAAAAGTCAATTAGCACTGGCTTATCACTCTTTAATACTTCCACTTCATAGTTCTCATTATTTATTGCTATAGCTGACATATTAGTACCTCCATATAATCTATAGTATATCCTTAAACACCTAGATTATATAATAATTTTACGCCTTCCACAAGCCATGAAGATTACAATACTCATATACTGCTACAACCTCATCACCTTCATTAATGGTAAATGTAGCCTCAGGCTTGTCACTTGGTGTAAGATTTACTCTCTGAATACCACCTGTAGTCTGAATATCAATCCACTGAATATAGTGCTCAGGTGTCATAGGATGCTCTACGCTACCCACCTTAACAGTAACAACATTACCATTTACCTCATATACTGGCACATGCTTTTCTGCTGCTCCATCAGTTGTTCCAGCCTTAAGCTCCATCATAGGCTGACCACAACACATGATAGGAACTGCAGTTGTATTAATCTGCTCCACTAAGTTACCACATACATTACATCTTAAAAATTTCTGTTCCATAGTATTCCCCTTTCAACTCTTAGATTATATAGCATTAATATTTTATCATATTATACCCAAAATTATAATACCAAATATCATCAACAAACAATTCTTAACTAAAAAAAGAGTAGCCCATCATAACTACTCTTTTTTAGTTTACATAATTATTTTTCCTTACTTACAGCGCTGAACACACAGCAAAGTCCTGCATATAAAACTCCTGCCACTGCCCAGATAATCCAAGTCATATCCCATGCCTTTGTAACAAATGATACACCTAGAAAAATTGCTGTCACTAAGCACCAGTACGCTCCTGACCAAGCTTCAGCCTTCTTGTTTCCCCTCTTAGATTTAACATCATAATCTCCCTGCTGAAGTAACATCTGATAACTTGAATGAATCATACCTGCTTTAACAAAACCATATGAAGCTATAGCCACAGAAATAAGAAGTAAATCCACTAATACTACAAGCATAAAATCAGCTAGGTTAAGAGCTCCACCTACTATAAGTGGTATAATGCCAAATATACACATAAGGGTACTTCTCACCATAGTATCTCTAAAGGTTTCCTCATACTCTTCCTTTTTCTTCTCTACAATACCCTGAACACCATATTGAAGTGCAAGCTTTTCCTTTTCCATATACTCATACTTATCAAGCTGCATACCATATCTTATAAATAAGCTTACTGCAACAGCAATTATAGAAAGCAGTACTGCCACTCCTATACCACATAAGAAATCCTCTGAGGCAGTATCCTCCATACCTGCAAAGGAACATAGGCCCCCGGCTAAGATAATAAAAATAGGTGACAACACACAAAGAGTTACTCCAAGGGCTATCTTCTTTGACACCCTTTCATACAAATCCATAAAGGCGTTAGCCTCTTCTATACTTACACTTTTCACAATTTCCGAATCAATATTTTCATCTAGTGAAGCGCTTGACTCTGAATACGAAATCTCCTCTATTTCATCCTTTAATAAGTAATCTGTACTAACTCCGAACAAATCACTAAGCTTAAGTATTTTATCTAAATCAGGAATAGATGCTCCTGACTCCCACTTAGACACTGACTGTCTGCTTATGCCAAGCTGATGAGCAAGCTCCTCCTGGGACATGCCCTGCTGTTTTCTTAAATTCATAATCTTGTCTGCTAAAATCATAATTTTCATCCTCCATATGCTATTTTACTACCTAGGAATTTTTTGTTCAATATGTAAATCGATTCTTGTCAAATAGTTTTGCCGGCTCTATTCAACCTAGGGAAATATTAACAAAAATGGCAGTTGACAACTACCAAGTGCGCTTGGAAAATTGTCAACTGCCGGTTGCAAAACATCGAAAATACAGTTGGGACTACTATTATTTATGCCAATCTAAGATTATTGCCATTCCTCTCTCATTATACAGCTTAATATCAGAATTAGATGCATTATAATAATAATCAGAAACCTCACCTTCTTCTCTCAAACCAAATACTCTATATTCTTCATTACCAATCTGCTCATAAACTTTCTCATCAGCAAGTAATAGCTCTGTTAATCTTTCTTTCTCCTCACTATCATCACAAAGAATACACGCCAATTCAATATATTCTGCTATATAGTCATCCAACGGCTCCGATGCTGGTTCAAAGGACAAATAGGAAAACATCAAATTCTTTACCTCATTTGTGTCTAATGTTGAACATACCTGAATTCTAAGTATTCCTTTTTCAGAGAACTTTTCTAGGTCATAATAATATTCGTTATTTTCATATACTGGGCTACCTCTATCTGGATAATAGGTAAATCCATACTCTTCTACAAAGTAATTTATAAGCTCATCTGCTGGCATAGGATCCATAGTTTCATACTTAACCACATCCTTGGTCTCTTCCTTATTCTGATTATGTATTACTATAGCAGCACCTCCACCAACTACAACTGTTGCCGCAACAGCTATAGCAATTTTTGCCTTTAGTGCAAGACCTGCCGTAGCCTTTACCACAGTTGTTCCAACTGCACCAGCTGTAGCTCCGCTAGCACCAGCTATACCACCTGTTGTAGCTCCTGATGCACCAGCCACGCCTGATGTCTCACCAGCTATACCTCCAGCCACACCACTCATGGCATATCCTGTTCCCGCTACTGCACCATTCGCAAGAAGATTCATTATACTTGGAAATACATTTGGCACCTGCAATCCCACTGCCTCTGCTGCCAATATGCTTGCCAAGAATGGTACTCCCGTAAAGGAATGAAGTCTATAGTCATTTGCTCCCTCATAATAGAGAATTCCCTGTTTTAGCTTTGCTCTAGCCACACTAAGTCTGTATGTCACTGTACCTGGTGGGCACTCCATAATGTCAGCTATCTCATTGATGGATAATCCATTGAAGTAGAAAAGTATTACTGTCTTGTACTGAATTTCTGACAGACAGCTTCTCATAATATCCATTATGATTTTTCTCTTTTCCTTATCTACTATGTAATCCTCAGGAAGGAATATCTCTCCCGGTTCCACAGGCATCTGGACAAAATCCTCTGGATCCATGGGCATAGGAGTGTTCTTAAGAAGCTGATTCTTACATCTATTTACAGCTATCTGATTAATCCACGGCACAAACTTATCCTTATCCTGAAGCTGTGATATCTTTTTATATGCAGTTATGTAAACCTCTTGCATAACATCTTGTGCGTCCTGCTCATTACCAAGAAAGCTTAAGCATATGAAATATACTGTCTTGCTAGTCTCCTCATAAAGCTTTTCAAAGGCTTTGTTATCGCCCTTTTCCATAGCTTCTACCAGTTTTTTTATTTGTTTATCCTTCATTGCAACACCTCATATATCTTTACTAATGTTATCTCTCATTTATAATTTGAATTATACAGTTTATGATCTGCCATATGTACACAACCACTACTACAATACTGTACCATGTTGCTCTAGGCTGTACCACGAAATTCATCATAAACCATATAAATGCTACAATAAATGGTAGTAAAATTAAAGTCCTAATAAGCTTTTGCTTACCAGATATGCTATTCCATGGTTCCATAATTTTCTTCCCTCTTATCCCATAGCATTTTAATTAATTTATCTTGGACTTAAAGTAATCTAAATCATTATTCATTTTAAGAGCATCCCAAAGCTCTCTACTATAATAGAAAGAACCATTAACCTGTAGTGCCCAATATCCATAATATCCATCAGTCACATACGCAACCAATACATACTCGTCAAATTCCCATCCTACACAGTACAGGTCAATAGTATTATCAGTTTTATAGTTCTCAACGAATTCATCGATTCGCTCCTCATGAGTCTGCCCGTCCTTAGTTATAAGACAATCGAAATATGTAGGTGCACCAAACATCTTAACATAGTGAGCTAATATGTCCTCGCCGTCCTCATTATCACCATCATCTCCCAAATCCACTATGGCACTCTTATCGTATCCGGAAATATTACTGTCTCCAAAGCCATTCTCCATATAAAACCAATTATTCTCTATACACTCCTTATAAGACACTGGTGAAGCTGTAGGATTCATTACATCTATCCAATCCATTACAGGAATATGATCATACTGTCCTAGTTCTGTAGTAACACCAAAACCTATAAGTGCTAGATGCTCTCCTGGTTCTACCATTTCCATACATTCTTCATCCGCCAAAGCATCCTCTAGAGTTGAATATTCATTTTTTCCGTCAACCCTATAATATGCATAGCCTTCAAAATCTGACAAGGCCAAAGGATATACTAATAAATCTGTATTTTCTTCACTATCTCTTACTTCTGCTCCCATAGCATCCGTAGGTGATGCCACTGTAGGAATAGAAAAATCCTGTTCCATAATCCATCTTCGTCCTGGTCCCTCCGCAGATTCATTAGCATTTTCTTCTGTGACCTGTGTGTTGTCAATTGGTATATCTACAGATTGTTCTGTATTCACCTCTGATGTAATTCCTATGGTGCCATCATTTTTCTTTTTTTCCTCATTACCACAAGCCGCAAGTGAGCAAAGCATTGATACACATATGGCTGATAATAAAAATTTTTTCTTCATTTCTTTAGTCTCCTTTAATTATAATTTTGCATAAGATTATTGTAAATATCTTTGCGTCTCATATATAAAGACAAGACTAATTCTAAAAATGTTGGGTAATTTTAATATTTTTATATATTTTTTAAAAAAATATCCACCCTACCATTTTCATGATAAGGCGGATAAACTATCTAAGCCATTCCATTTGCAGTTTTATACTTCCAGAGCATCTCTGCGTGATTCTGCTCTTCAATCTGGATATCAGCTAAAAGCTTTCTAATCTTTGTATTGCCAAATACAAATACATCTGAATTATATTCTGTAGAAACAAGTTTTTCTGTGCCAATACAATCTGTTGCTAAGAAGCAGTCTGACTTCTTATCCTCTGAATCTGTAGCAGCATCATAAGTAGGTGTTGGATTATAATTTGCGCCCTCTGAAGAGTTGCAGTCAACATCAGGTACATTGCCATCTAATACCTGCTGAAGTGAGTTATAATGCTCCTGCTCCTTACTTGATAAGGTCTCAAATAATTTCTTAAGCTCAGGATCCTTTGCCTGCTGTGCGTACTTACTGTACTTCTCAATACATGACTTCTCCTGAGTCTGAAGGTCCTGAATAACCGTGATTTCTTTTTCCTTTAATACCATATGTTTTATCTCCTTTTTAATTGGAATCTTTATACATAATGATTATTAACCTATTATCACTTGATTATTCAAAACCTTATCATCAAATTTACAAATCAAGTAGGCTAAATCCTACTCCAATCCACTTGGCTCATTGATAACACAAAAAGGCCAGTAGAATCTACTATCTACTGGACCATATTTTAATTATTATATTTTTGCTCTATCCAGGTCATTATAACCTTAACAATATATTCCTGTTGCCTATCACTTAGCTCTTTACCTTGAACAATTTTATGCCATTTTTCAAGACAACCTCTACAGCAGGTAGCTGTAGCATGCTGAGCTATAAAAACAGGATGTCCTTTCATAGGTGTTTGTTTTCCATCATTTGGTGGATTGGCTGGAGCTAGTCTTTTTGATATAAAATCTATGGCATGTGATTTTATGGTATCCATACCTTTGTCTGATATGTAATCCCTATCACTTACACTAAGCTTAAATCTACTGCGAAACTTTGACTTGGATAATCTAAGAAACAAATCTGCAAACCATTGTTCTTCTGTAGGCTTCTCCATCATTTACACCATCCCTGCCAACACAACATATGCCACCAAATTGACGATTAGATACAAAGATGAGGTTGTGGAAAAATATTTGCCCGCCTCCTTATCCTTTACAAAGCTACTTAAGCAAAGACTAGGTATAGTCATCATATAAAGAGCAAGTCCAATAACCATAGGCTTTTCAAAAGCAAATGCTTTAGCTACAAATAATACTCCCGCAAGCATAACTGCCTGCACCACAAACCTTATAATCACTGTCTTTATACATACTCCTATATTTCCCTTTTCCAGCTTAAACTCATAGCCTACGCACAGGAGTATCATTGCACTAACAGGGGCTGTTACCATATCCTTTATGGACACATAAATCTGTCCAACATCTGTGGACACAAAGGAATTCATAAACCCAATTATTCCTGCCAAAAGACCTACCAACAAAGCTACAAATATAGGTGAACTAAATGCATTCTTAGCAAGCTGCTTTCCACTAGGCTTTATACCCTGGTCTGTCATAGTAAGCATACCAAAATATATTCCAAAGGCAAATATTCCGCAGGATACATCAATAAGTGCAATATTAGACATATTTTCCACACCCATAAGGCTTTGATACAAAGGATATGCCATCATCCCACCCTCATATATGGTCATAAGATATGGAAAATATTTTCTATAAGGCTCTTTAACCAAGCCCTTTAGGGCAAAGCCAGCCACAAAGCCTACAACCGCAACTATTAGCATGAGAAGTAAAACTACTACCACATTCTTATTATAGGTAGCTGTTGACACTGCATGAAATACGCACACAGGTAACGCAATAGTAGTTATAAACTTCTTGATATTGTCCACTCCAGCCTGACTTATAATCTGCCATTTATCGCAGGCCATACCAATTATTATCATCACCAAAACAGGTGCAACTATCTGTAAAGTTTCCAATGTTTTATATCCTCTTTTCTTAATGTAATAATGTACTTATCTAAACTACTTTTAGCATATTTTTGTCACATTATCAACACAAATTCAAACATAACAAAAGGGAACTTTGCTCAAGTTCCCTTAATATGTACTATCTTATAATAATTATTCCTCTACCTGCTTCTTAGATGCATAATACTCCTCGAAAAGCTTGTTAGCTGCATCGTATGTATCCTTGCTTATGCTTGGAAGCTCCTTGCCCCAGGTCTTAGTTGCCTGTCCGAAGCCCTTATCCATAGCCTTCTGCATCTTCTCCATCATCTCCACATTATCACCTGCAAGAGCTGATGCAAAGTCAAATAATCTCTCTGATGTCTGCTTAACGCCCCAATATCCGTCCTCTGAGATATCCTCCTGAGCCTTAGCCTTAGCTGCTGCATCTACAGTAACCTTGCCATCTGCAAACATTCTCCAGAACTCATCACTATCTGTTGCTAATGTGAATGACTTTGACTGTCCTGTAAGTGTCTTAGAAACTATATCAGTTAACTGCTGCTGTCTATATGCCTGATCAGCCTTAAGCTGTTCTACGATAGCTGCTCTGTCTTCCTTAGACATCTTATTAATAGAATATGTAGCCTTCTTCTCTGGTTCTTCCGCTGACTTTACATATATAGCAGCTGCATTAGAATCAACTGGTGCTACCTTCTTAACAGGAGTAACCTTACTACTATTATCAGCCTGCTTAGCAGATGATGTAAAAGTAGAATATATGGAATTGTTATTCAAATAATTGGATATGATATTCGCCATATTCTTAACCTCCTGTGGACATAGTTAGACAGTAGTCTACTTGTACTTTAATTCTAAACTATATGTCAAATATTGTCAATGAAAAAAGCCACATAAAGTGGCCTTTTCATATCATTTAATATTAATTTTTATCTTCTAATAATTTCTCCACACTTGCAAGCTTTACACAAAGCACGAATACCTTTGATGCTGCCAACATCTCCTCTGGTGTTGGGAAGGATGGTGCTATACGGATATTTGAGTCCTGTGGGTCCTTGCCATATGGGAAGGTTGCTCCTGCACCTGTAAGTACTACTCCAAGAGCCTTACACTTAGCCACTATGTTCTTAGCAGTACCTGGAAGTGCATCGAATGACACAAAGTAACCACCTCTTGGCTTTACCCATGTACCGATTTCAAGTCCGGCAAGCTCTGACTCTAATGTATTAAGCACTGCCTCAAACTTAGGTCTAAGAAGCTCAGCGTGAAGCTTCATATGAGCCTTTAAACCATCTATATTCTTAAAGAATCTTGAATGTCTAAGCTGATTAATCTTATCGTGACCGATAGTCTGGATAGTCATCTGTGCCTCGATAAAGTCAATGTTTGCCTTTGATGATGCCACCGCAGACACACCTGAGCCTGGGAAGCTGATCTTTGATGTAGATGAGAACATATAAACCATATCCGGATTACCAGCCTTCTCACACTCATCAAGTATATTTAATATCTCATCCTGCACATCATCATAGAGATGGTGGATACAGTATGCGTTATCCCAATAAATTCTAAAATCCTCTGCTGCCGGCTTAAGATTTGCAAATCTCTTAACTACCTCATCAGAATATGAAATACCTGTTGGATTTGAATACTTAGGTACACACCATATACCCTTAATTGCAGCATCCTCGCTTACATACTTCTCAACTAAATCCATATCTGGACCGTCATCATTAAGTGGTATATTAATCATCTCAATTCCGAAGAACTCAGTTATAGCGAAATGTCTGTCATAACCTGGTACAGGGCAAAGGAACTTTACCTTGTCAAGCTTACACCAAGGTGTTGAACCATTTACACCCTTTGTCATAGAACGAGACACTGTGTCGTACATAATATTAAGACTAGAGTTTCCGCAGACAACTACATTATCCTTCTTAACTCCCATCATATCAGCCATAAGTCTTCTGCACTCACCGATACCATCTAAGTCACCGTAGTTACGGGTATCATTACCAAGCACAGTTCTCATATCTGAAGTGCTATTTACCACATCTAACATAGGCATTGCTAAGTCAAGCTGTGAAAATCCCGGCTTACCTCTAGCCATATTGAGGTTGTGACCTTTTGCCTCTTCCTCTTTATATTCCTTCTCTAAGGCAGCCTTTAATGTAAGGAGTTCTTCCTTACTCATATCCTTGTATGCTTTCATTTGGTTACCTCCATCTTCTTTATTTTCTCCCTAATTTTCAGCATTGCAGATAGTATATCAAATATATCCCAATAATGCTATATGTAACTTTAACAATTTTACCTTTATTACAAGAAAAAGCACTAGCATTTTAGCTAGCGCTTTCTCATATAAGCTATCTATTCTTTTTCTTAGCCTTCTTTTTGTCATACATAAGATTATCAGACACACTTATACACTCTTCAAGGGAAGTTTCTGGTCCTACATTAAACACCTCATAGCCTGCTGTTAAGGATAGCTTTGCTCGCCTTCGGCTACTTTCATTATAAGCTTCCACATCACTTTCCACCTTTGCCCAATAATTTTCAATCTCTTTCTCGCTCTTCACATTACCCAGGACGATAAATTCATCCCCACCATATCTTACAACATAGAACTTACCTGCATTATCCTTAAGTATTTTTGCAGCTTGATTGATTACCCTATCTCCTTCTTCATGACCAAATTCATCATTAATCTTCTTAAGGTCATCTAAGTCAACAAAGGAAAGCTGCATCTTTAGCTTTGCCATAACACATTTCTTCTTTATGTCCTCGAAGAATCTCTTCATGCCAAAACGATTATATGCACCTGTCAATGAATCTGTTATGTATAGCTCATCCAAGTGAGCCATTACATTATTAATTATGGTATGCTTTCTAATATCCTCAAAGGCATGTCCCATACTAATCATAAGATGTATAAACATAGGATTAGTTACAGGATATGTACTATCTACAAATACAAAGTAACCAAACATTCTTTCTTGAAAATGAATTCCAGCAATAATATAAGACCTTGGTTCCTTCGTATCTTTAAACATATTATCAAGAATGTATTTTGAAGGAAAACTGTTCTTACTTTTAAATTGTTTATCCTTGTAGGCTATAACAACTTTGGATTCCTCCGAAAACTCCAACATTTCTTCTACGCTTTGCTCCTGCTGTGATAAAATACTGGTATCCAACAAGCCCTCCACAAAATCACTGTCAAGACAGCAATAAAACTCTGGAGGTTCAATCATTCCCACAAATTTTTTCATGGCCTGAAGCCAGTTATCATAGCCCTCACCCTCAACTATATCCTTCTCTAGAAGAATTATCTGATGTAGCATCCTTCTATAGGTTATATCAGCGCTAAACCTTAACCTATCCTGATCATTTAAAAATGTTTTATTACCGTCTTTACATCCACAACTCTCTGCTAATACAATTTCATCCGGAAGTAAAATCTCATGCTCCACTTCCTTACCTTCTATTACATTAATCAAAGTAGCACATGTTTTTCTTCCCAGCTCTACAAAATTACTCTTTACAGTCATAAGCGTAGGGTTATGAAATCTTCCTTCGTTAGTGTAATCATAACCGGATACAGCTACATCCTCTGGTATTTTGTAACCCTTATCTGTTAGCAAATCACATACAGTAAGCGCCATAATATCATTGGCACAAACTATAGCTTCAGGAAAATCCAAATCAGAAGCTAATATCTCATTAACAGCAAGCTCTGCTCCTGTAACATAGAAATCTCCGTGACTTACTCTACCCTCATTATAAGGTATTCCATGCTCCTCTAATGCGTCTAAGTAACCTTTAAACCTAGCTTCACCGTCAGGATTTCCTTCCACACCCTTTACAAAGTGTATCTTGGTCATATTATGTTCCACTATAAAATGTTCTACCACATTCTTCATGGCAGTATAACAGTCAGTATATACACCAGGGGAACCATTAGGATTGCATCCCATACCAACTACAGGACAGTTTACATCCTTTAATATTTCTTCAACATACCTTTTATTATCCTCTCTATGCATGGCATTTGAGAACACAATCACACCATCAAATAGGTTAAAATCCGGAAGATTAACCAGATTTATCTCACCCATATTATGTTTGTCCTTCTCCATAGCTCCGGTAAACCATACAAAGGTTGCTATGTTAAAGCCTCTGGCTTTTCCATACTCTTCAATTCCCTTAAGTGTTTCTGCCTGAGCATCTGAATCTAGCCCAGTCATAAGAACAGCTATATTTTTACAAATCATTCGTATCGCCCTCTTTACATTTTTATCATTGGTAACTACTATATTAACTCTTGCACATTATTCCACTCTAAACTTACTAATCTTATCCATAAGCTCCTTAGACTCTCTTTTAAGTTCTCCCGCATTCTCTGCAACAGTAAATGTGCCTGCAGATACATTTTCAGTATGGTTGTTAAGCTCTTCTGTGGAGTTAACGATATGTTCTGTGGCCTCTGCCTGACTCCCAAAAATCTCCTCTACCTGCTGAGATACAGTATCAACCTTAGTTACAAGCTTAATCATCTCCTTAACTCTCTTGCCGGTCTGATTAATTATTTCATATAAATTCTCAAATGTTGAGCTTGCGATGGCTACCATCTGAACATTGGACTGTACCTCTGCCATACTGTAGTTCATATACTCTATAGCATTACATACTGTCTCATCTATCTCTGCTGTAAGCTTTGAAATCTCATCAGTTGCATTACTACTGCTTATAGCAAGCTTTCCAATCTGCTCGGCAACTACTGCAAAGCCCTTACCTGCTTCACCTGCACGGGCAGCCTCGATAGATGCATTAAGAGATAGAAGATTTGTCTCCTCTGCAATCTCAATAATCATATTAACCATATTGCCAATTCTTGAGATTATATCGCCAACATTATTCATATGCTTTGAAAGGGTGTCAATATTCTTATCGATATTATCCATACCCTCTATAATCTGATCCATATCCCTCTTTCCATTCTGGGACATCTCAACACTTTCCTGCATCATAGACTCTGCAGCTTCACCCTCTATATGAGTTTTCTGTATTAATTCTGCAAGCTGTTCCATCTGAGCAGAAGCATCCTGAGCTGCTATAGAAAGCTGTTCAACCATTTCTTCTAAGTTATTCATCTGCTCAACCTGACTCTCAGAGGAAACCTTAAGAGATTCTGAGATTTCACCGTTTTGAACAGACTGTTGCTCAAGGAAGCTGGCCATCTGACTAATCTCTCCAATAGTCCCTCTCATCTGTGAGATGAATTCCTGCATATTACTACTCATTCTACCGATTTCATCATTGCTACTTGTATCAAGATTCTGAGAGAAATCTCCCTCGGCAATCTTGTCAATAACACGAGTCATCTCCTTTACAGGCTTAACTACCTTATTCATAATTGAAATAATTACCAGGATAAGAATTATAGTAGCAGCTATGGCTATCACAACCATCCAGGTTTCCATACTGTAAAGACCTGATAACACAGTTTTATCTGTAACATATGTAACCAAATACCAATCTGTATGGTCTACAGGATTAATACAAACATAGTATGTATCATCACTTCCCTCCACCTGAACAAAACCTGTCTTACCATCAGATATAGTCTTGCTTATCTGAGAATACATAGAATCAATTCCATCTGTATCAAGAGTTACTGCCATCATATCATTGTCAATATGTGCTATAACTGTCTGAGTATTTTTTGTAACCAGTAATGCTTCCACATCACTTGTCTCTGAAATCTCCTTTACAAGTCCAGATACATAATCAAGATATACATCAGTTGCAAGAACTCTTACAGCCTTATCATAATCAACTAAAACAGATGCACTAACACAGACCTGACCAGTCATTGAATCATAATATGGCTCGCCAAAGGCAAGTGTTTCATTATCCTTACCATCTACATACCAATCTCTCTCTGTAAGAATCCAATCTTCCCCAGGAACCCAGCCTGAGCCATCTAGATAAACACCAGCATCATCTCCCATGTATAGACCAACGGGATAAGCATCATTTTTTTCTACGGACCCTTCCATATACTTTAGAATCTCATCATCATTTTTAAATATACCTGATTCTATAGCTTCCTGATACACCTGAAGCTCGCCAAATATCTGATTAGTCCATCCACTAATCTGCTCTGTATATCCCAATGCCTCCGATTGTAATTCCTCCTTTGCCATCTTATATACCATATTTCTTGCCAAAGCAAAATATGAAATAATCATAGCTAACACTATAGGAATCACGATACATATAAGCTTAAGCTTTAAACTTATACCCTTCTTTTGCATACCAACACCCCTTATCTTTTACCTTAATCATAAGAAAACTTACTAATGTAAATTATATCATAATATATGTATTTTCATCAACAAAAAAACACTAAGCTCGCCATAAGTAAGTTTAAAATGAAACTTATTATTGCTTCATCATATATATATAATGTATAATATTTATGTAACCATTGTTTTAGCACCAAGTGAGGTATTATTATGGGTATTTTAAATATACTTGACGTTAAAGCAGGTATGGAATTAGAGCAGGCTATTATTTCTCCAGAAAATGGTCAGTGTCTCTTAAAAGCAGGTTCAATCTTAAATCTTCGCAACATCGAAAAGCTTAAAGAGCTAAACATTACTCAAGTAGGAATAAAGGACAGAAATTCTATATTTGTATCCCCCTTTGACAAAATGCAAAAAATGCTGATTAATGACTACATTAAGAAGCTAAGGGAAACTGCGCCTAAAAGTCCTGAGGCAAACAAGAACGACAATGTGGTAAATGTTGCAGCAAACCTTGAGAAATTCATAGTACAAATAGCAAAAAGTGAATATGTTCTTGATTTTCTAGTGCAGCTTAGAATTATAGACAAAACTAGGCTTTATGATGCCAGCATATACACAGCGGTCTTAAGTGGTCTTGTTGCTGGAGCTATGAAGCTAAGCAATGAAGATATAATCTCTGCTGTTATAGGTGGATTGCTTCATGATATCGGCCTAGCCGAAATGCCTAGCCTAGTTAAGATGGATGAATTTACCCCACAACAAGAAAAGCTTTGGTTAGAGCATCCAACCTATGGTTACTATTTTGCCCTGCAGCATAACATCCCTAAGATGATAGCCAATACTATCCAATACCATCATGAAAGATGGAATGGTTCCGGTTACCCTAAGCAGCTTGTTGGTGAGGACATCCCTATTCTTGCCAGAATAGTAAGTGTTTGTGCAAGCTATGCAGATTCCTTAACTAAGGGCATCCAACCATATATGGCTGTAGAGGAACTCTACGGAACCAGCGGAATATATTATGATCCATGTGTAGTTAAGGCCTTTGTTAACAACATCCCTATCTATCCTCTAGGTGAGATGGTCCGATTATCCACTAAGGAAATTGGTATTGTGTCAAATATTCGAAAAAATGAAGGTCCTCGTCCTATTGTTAAGATATATTACAACAGAGTAAACCGCCCTATCAGTGAAGATAAAATAATAGATCTTGGCAAAGAACGAACTGTATTCATAGAAGAAATATTATAAAAATCTTTATAAATATCATTATAATTATGAAAAATGTGCTTATTATGCCATATTGTAATTCACCAAGAATGGTGAAAATAAAGGCTTTTTAGGCACATTTTTATTATTTTGGAAAAAAATTAAAATAAACAGTATAAAACAGTTGACAACAGATATAAACTGTTATATACTGTTTTACATCAGGAGGATGATCAACCTATGAATTTAATAATTAACAACTCATCTATGACTCCTATCTACGAGCAGATAGTCATGCAGATGAAGGACAAAATTATATCCGGTCAATTAAAGCCGGATGTCATGCTTCCTTCTGTAAGAACTCTATCGAAGGATCTTAGGATAAGCGCTCTAACAGTTAAGAAAGCCTACGATGCCATGGAACAGGAGGGTTACATAGTAACAGTTCATGGCAAGGGAAGCTTCGTAGCTAACATTAATCCTAATATTGCTATGGAGGAGAAGCAAAAGGAAGTTGAAAAGCTTTTCGAACAGGGAATTCGAAAGGCCAGAGAATGTGGAATGTCTAATGAAGATACGCAAAACCTTTTTGAGGTAGTGTTAAGCGACTTCCAGTAAAAACACTTTATGAATCTTGGAGGAAAAATCTATGTTATTGAAATTGGAGAATGTAAAAAAGGATTACGGAACATTTAAGCTTGATTGTTCCATCGAAGTAAAAAGGGGACAGGTTACAGGTCTTGTAGGTAGCAACGGTGCGGGAAAAAGTACTACCTTCAAATCCATCTTAGGTCTTATCTTCCCTGACAGTGGGGATATTGAAATGTTCGGAAAGAAGCTCAATGATATAACACCTGAGGATAAGGAGAAGCTGGGAGTTGTATTAACAGAGGCCAACACATTTGATTACTTAAGGGCTAAGGACCTTGTAAGCATACTAAAGGCTATGTACAAGAGCTTTTCAGAAACTGATTACATTGCAAAATGCCATCAGTACAAGATACCTCTTGATAAAACCATCAAGGACTTCTCAACAGGTATGAAGGCTAAGCTTAAGCTAATTATTGCATTGTCTCACGATGCAGAGCTTCTTATCTTAGATGAGCCAACTGCAGGTCTTGATGTTATTATGAGAAATGAGCTTCTTGATATGCTTAGAGAATATATGGAGGATGACAGACGAGGCATACTTATAAGCTCTCATATCTCAACTGATTTAGAGGGTCTTTGTGATGACTTTTATATGATATCTAACGGACAGATTATCATCCATGAGGAGACTGATGTACTTCTCTCAGAATACGGAATATTAAAGCTTACTGATGACCAGTATGACACTATAGATAAGCAATACATCATTGCTACAAAGAGGGAGAAATTTGGCTACCTTTGCCTTACAAACCAGAAGGACTTCTATCAGGAGAATTATCCACAGGTAGCTATCGAAAAGGGAAATATTGACGACTTTATAATTTTAATGGTACAGGGGGAGAGAAAATAATGAAGGGATTATTAATTAAGGACTTAAAGATAATATTAAATCAGAAAAAGCTATTTTTAGTAGCAATTTTATTCGGTGCATTCTTTGCATACACAAACAAGGATGTTACATTTGCCGCAACATATATTGTAATTTTAATGTCTATGCTTGCGCTTACAACTATTTCTTACGATGATATTAACGGTGGTATGTTATTCATACTTTCACTACCTACAACAAGAAAGCTGTATGTTATAGAAAAGTACGTATTTACTGCATTAAATCTTCTTTGCTCATGTGTTGCATCAATAGTCATTTGTATGCTATTAGGTCAGCTCTTTGGCATCGATGTTAACACTAGTACAATAATCTCTTCTACTGCAGGCTCCACAGTTGGTGTTGGACTTATGTTGGCCGTTAATATACCTTTAGAGCTTAAGTTTGGTGTAGAGAAAAGCAGAACTGCTATCTTCCTTTCTGTTGCTGCTATAGCAGTTATTATTGTTGGTGGCTATAAGCTTTTAACTGAGGTTTTACATGTTGATTTAAAGGGCATGGCAATGGATGTGCTTTCAAAGCTTCCATCAAACCAGGCAGCACAAGATGCAATAATCGCAGGTGCATTCCTCTTAGTATTAGTTATTATCCTTGCTATCTCATACATTTTCTCATATAAAATCATAATGAAGAAGGAATACTAGAATATAAGCAAGTATATTACAAAGCTGGTGATACTTACCTATCGCCAGTTTTTTATTTTAAAAATTTGTCATTATGTCAACCAGTATTCCATATGATTGCTATAATTCAGATTGTACTAAAAAAAATACACTATAATTTTGAATGGTTGATTTTTGGTGTAAGCGCTTACATTTTCTAGGTTTTTCGGCAATTTTCTTTTAGTCCGCAAGTGTTTTCATTTATTTTGCCCTATTGACAAAAATATTTCTCCTGGTGTAGAGTAAGTGACAATTTCAATGATTAGGGAGGAATATTATGGGAACTTATGTTGTAACAGGTGGTTCCAGCGGAATCGGTGCCGCTGCCGTGGAGCTACTAAAAAATGATGGACACAATGTAATCAATGTGGATCTTCGAAATGGAGATATCTGCGCAAACCTTGCTACTTCCGAAGGTCGTGAGGCTGCCATAGCAGGTATTATTGAACAATGCACTGATGGACTTGATGGTATTATTTGTAACGCTGGTGTATCAGGCAATTGCGGTAACCTTGAACTGGTTATTTCTCTTAACTACTTTGGTACTGTTAAGCTTGCTAGAGGATTGTTTGATTTGCTTCAGAAAAAAAATGGTAGCGTTGTTGTCACCGTATCTAATACTATTTCACAGGGAACCGGTCGTATGGATATTGTAGACCTTCTTAACAATGTAGGTGATGAGCAGCGTATCTGTAACATTGTTAAAACTATGGATGCCACAAACCAAACCGTAGGTCAGTCAATTTATATGGCTACAAAATACGCCCTCGCCCGCTGGGTAAGAAGAGTCTCCGCAACCTGGGCAGCCAAGGGAGTTCGAGTAAATGCTGTAGCACCGGGAAATGTACGCACAGCTATGACTGATTCTCTAAGCGACGCTGCAAAGTACGCAGTAAGTGCTCTTCCTATACCAACAAGATATGGTTCGGACGCACTTATGGATCCTGAAGAAATTGCTGAATCTATGAGCTTCCTTCTGTCTAAAAGAGCAAGAGGAGTAAATGGCATCATCCTCTTTACCGACGGCGGAACAGATGCTCTACTTAACTCAGAGAAGGTGTATTAGGAGGTATGAATATGAAACCAATTGAAAGATATGTTGAAGCCTTACAAAAATGCGACCACAAAGGACTAGCGGATATTTTCGCCCAGGACGGAACATTGAGAGACTACTGCCCTAACGCAACCGGTCGTCAGGAATACCATGTATATGGTCGAGAAGCAATAGATATGTTTTTTAAGAACAAGTTTACCTTCCGCCAGTATTTAATCTCAGAGGCGGAAATCGTAAACGATGAGCAAGCCGAGTTCATTGCCTCCATTGGCGGATACTATGTAATGTGTATTGCCACCGTTAGACGAGTTGATGAAAATGGACTTATAACAAGACTTACCGTAAGACCTAAATAAGATACTTATCATATTATATCCTGCCACTTGGTGGCAGGATATTTTTTATATGTTAATAAATTCAAAGTACATATTTTTTGTCATTATTTTATAAAATTACATAATTATTATGAACTTTCTTATTTTACCAAAAAAATTCTTGCCATATTGTAAATTAGGTGTTAATATGAGTTCATAGAAATGTAAGCGCTTACATTTCATACAAACTACTTTCTTTTTATTTACACACCCGTAGCGAAAGCTACAAACATGAGTCAGGAGGCCAGGAAGTGAGAGATTTAGATTATTTGAGGTTACTTAGCCACGAATTTCCTAATGGAAATAGCTGTGCTGCCGAAATTATTAACCTTAGTGCTATCCTCGAACTTCCCAAGGGAAATGAATACTTTTTCTCTGACATCCACGGAGAATATAAGAGCTTTATTCATTTCCTTCGAAGTGCTTCCGGTGTTATTAGAGCAAAGATAAACGACACCTTTGGAAATATGCTTCCAAAAAGCGAACAACTTGCTCTGGCCAACCTAATATACTACCCTCATCAGGGACTTGCTGATAAAAGACATTCTGGCGAATTAGATGATGAGTGGTATCGACTTACTATCCATAGACTTATCGCTATCTGCAGAGAGGTTGGTTCAAAATACACAAGATCTAAGGTTCGAAAGAAGCTACCAAAATACTTTGATTATGCAATAGATGAACTACTTCATATTAACGAGAATGAAGAAAACAAGAAATTATATTATCAGGAAATAATCAACGCAGTAATAAATGCAAAGGTTGCTGATGATTTTATTATAGCTCTGTCAGAGCTGATACAAAACCTACTGGTTGACAATCTACATATTATAGGCGACATATTCGACAGAGGTCCTCGTGCTGACTATGTTATGGATGAATTAGCATCCTTTCACAATGTAGATATTCAGTGGGGAAATCACGACATAAATTGGATGGGCGCAGCTGCCGGTAATACAGCCTGTATAGCCACCGTACTTAGAATTGCTACAAGCTACAATTCATTCGATGTACTTGAGGATGGCTACGGTATAAACTTAAGACCACTTTCTATGTTTGCAGCAGCTACCTATAAGGATGACGATTGTGACATATTCAGACCTCACACCCTGTACCACAACAAGTACGATTCAGTTGAGGAGGACCTGACGGCTAAGATGTGTAAAGCGATTACCATTATACAGCTTAAGCTTGAGGGACAGCTTATTAAGAGACATCCGGAATATAACTTGGACAACAGACTATTTTTAGATAAGATAGATTATGAGACTGGCACCATAATTATTAATGGTAAGACATATCAACTACGAGACACTAACCTTCCTACCATTAATCCTGAGGATCCATACGCACTGACACCTGAGGAGCAAGGACTTATATCAGCACTTAGATATTCCTTCCTTCACTCCAGCAGATTACATAAGCATATGCGCTACATTTACTCTCACGGCTCTATGTATAAGATATGTAACAATAATCTTCTCTTCCATGGATGCATTCCAATGGATGAGAGTGGAGAATTTGTAGCATGGAACACTTCACAAGGTAAGTTATCCGGCAAGGAGCTTATGGATTACCTTGAAAAGCAAATTATAGATGCTTATTTTATAAATGGCTCTGAGGAGCCCGAAAAGAAGCTTGAGGCTTTGGATTTAATGTGGTATCTATGGTCCGGACCAGATTCCCCTTTGTTTGGCAAGGACCAGATGACCACCTTTGAAAATATTTTTATTGGTGATAAGGAGCTTGCCCATGAGCACTACAATCCTTACTACGAATTTTCCAAGGAAGCAAAATATTGTGACAAGATATTCGATGCTTTTGAAATGGATAAGGAAAGAGCTCATATTATAAACGGTCATGTTCCTGTCAAGGTGGTAAATGGCGAACGCCCCGTTAAGGCCGATGGGAAGCTATACATCATAGATGGAGGTCTTTCAAAAGCCTACCATAGCAAAACTGGTATAGCAGGTTACACCTTAATATTTAACTCACACCATCTTGCTCTAGCTGAGCACAAGGAATTTTCCTTAGACGGTGAGAACACTCCTGAGATTCAGGTTACTGAGGTTATGGACCACAGACTTCTGGTAAAGGATACTGACGAAGGCAAGAAAATCAAACAACAGATATCTGACCTACGAGAATTGCTAGAATGCTACAAGCTTGGTTTAATTAGGGAAAAATAATCCCCTCTTAAAATAAAAATGTGTGTAATAAAGCACCCGAAGGATTTGCCCTCCCTTCGGGTGCTTTTAGGTTCAATTCCATCCTAATTCTCTGTTCCCCATACGATTCTCCTTATATTAAATATTATTTATAGTAGTCACCTCACGAAGTAGTTCCTCAGGATTCTCCTTTGAGTGCTCCACATATTTTGACATAGTATATATATTTGCGGCACCGAATACTGTTATTGCAAGTAGTATCAATATAGTAGCAAGACCTTCCACCAGGTGCTTTCTCACCTTAAGAGGAGTCTTATAATCAACATCATCTCTATATTTTCTAGCATTTTTCTGCTTGAAAAAGTAAAATCCAAAAATAAACCAACATATAGTTATAAATATACTTACAACACCTAAAGCCCCTACATTCTCCAACATATGCGAAAATCTTATAAAGTAAAAACAAGTATACCCCGTCATACCAAGTGCTATAAACCATGATACATAGGCTAAGGCTTTGCTTTCATTACTTTCTACATATTTTTTATCCTCCGAAGATTGCATCTCGTCCTCATCATTAATAAACTCTATACTGCGCTTACCATACTCATTTTCTTCTTCACCAGCAAGCTTGTCCAAATCGCTATCATAGACCTTTTTATTATTAGGTATTACAAAACCATGCTTTTCAAGTCTCTTAAGATACATGTGACTATCAAAAAACATAACCCACATAGCAAAGCTAATAACCGGCAAAAAGAAAGAGGCTACTATAATCAAACTAGCATAGAACGCTGCGGATAAAACTTCAACATCCTTATCCAACATAAGCACAACTAAACACACTGCCAGAGTAATGGTAGTAACCACTGATAATATAAAGTATATTTTCTTGTCTTTCTTATCGTATTTTATTTTATTCATCCCCACTAATATTCCTTCTTTATCTCTCCCAAATTATACATATTTTTAAAGGTGCTAAAATCCTTATCATTTCTTATCAGCATAACCTCCGTAAAATGCCCCGTCTCCTTACATTTAAAGCCAGCCACCTGCTCACCTGTACAGATAGAGCTTCTAATTATAGGATAATGGGTTTCCGGATTATATGAAATTATCGGTTGCTTTTTCTTTGAAAAGAAATTTTTTATGCTCATGATAAATCTTCCTCTTAGAGTTTTGTGGTTTGAATTATGATTCACCGATTACTATTTCCCCATTTTCTATTAACTTCAACAAACAATCAATAATCTCCGGATCAAATTGGGTACCCTTATTATCCTCCAGTTCCTTCATAATATAATCCTTAGATAGCTTACAACGGTAAACCCTATTACTATTCATCGCATCCAACGAGTCAGCCACACAGATAATTCTTGCTATCTTAGGAATGTCCTCACCGGAAAGTCCCTTAGGATAACCTTTACCATCGTATCTCTCATGATGATACAATGCACCTAGGTTGATTCCTTCAATGGAATTAAAATCTCTAAGCATCTTATCACCATAAATAGTATGCTTTTTAATCTCCTCATACTCATCTTCTGTAAGCTTATCTGGCTTTCTAAGAATTGTAACAGGAATAGAAATCTTACCACAGTCATGCATCAATGCAATGTAAGAAATTCTGTTACACTCCTGTTCTGAATATCCTAACTCCTTAGCAAGCAAAACAGAATACTTTGCCACACGCTGTGAATGGCCCTTTGTATTAGGGTCCTTAGCCTCAATAAAATTAATAAATGTACTTATTGACTGCTTTATTATTTTAGCATCCCTCTTTTGCTCTACCAAAAGCTTATTAACTCGTAGCTGAGACACGATCAGTGCAACAAGAATCATCATAAGCACTGCCAACAGCACTATCATTATAGTAAAAAGAGGTACATCCCACACTGTAATTTTTAGATTATATTCAATTATTCCTTCTGCAAATGGAACTATATAATCTATAGACTGGTCTGGAACATAAGTAATAAAACCAGTTAGTGCATATGATTTCCCGTTTCCCTCTTTATTAGCTGAAGTAAGAGGTTTTTCATTATCAGCCTCACTAGGAATATATACAAAGCTATCTTTCGGATTCATAGGCACCATAGGGCCTGTATGGTCAACATAGTAATCTAAAATAATATCTGTTTGAGTATACTCACCCAAATCCACTTCTTGAGTTATCAACTCACCTGTGGTTGTCTGGCGAATTTCCATATGGCCATTCCACACATTATTAAGCCACAAATATTCCGGCATAAATAACTCAAACTTCCAATCAGAAATAATGACATCAGAAGTATTAGTTACTACAATCTCATATATTGTACCTACACTGCTTCCATGAAGCTGATTCCCTGCTTCATCATATATTGGATCCTTAAGCCACGCCCCGGAATCTCCTCCTCTGGTTCTTATCTCGATTTCTAAATCTTGAAGAACAAATGTGTTTTCTACCCGTTTTGCCTCAGACAAGGTTGTTTTTTTCATCTCCTTATTCTGTTTTGAAACCCAGGCACAGACAGCACCCATAACTAATATAGTGAGTAAAATTGACGCTATTACTACTACAAATGGTAATTTTTGCTTACTTATTTTCATAAAGCAACTCTCTCCTATTAATCTTTTGTTATTTTACACTAGTCTAACATAATGTATATATATATATCAACCAAATAAAATTAAAAAATACCCTTGATATTATCCTAATAATATCAAGGGTACAATCATTATATCAGCCTAACACCATTTACTCGTCACCATCGTTAACAGTTATATATTCCTGCCTTCAATCTGCCCCTTCCTGCGCCTTAAATGTATCATTATTCCTTATCAATTCATCAAGAGTTACCGGCATATAGTTATTGATGCAGCATGCTGCATTTACAGCTCTATCCAGCTTCTTCATAATGTGATAAGCATCATTTCTTCTGTTATGTATATGCCCGTAAATATGCCAGCCATTTTTATAATAGCCTGGCCACTCTGCCATAGGATAGTGACACAGGGTTACTCTCCTACCCTCATCCGATATTTGAAGAATATGATTTACAGACTCAAAATGCTTCATAGCCTTCTCATTACTTAGAAGCTTACCATCGTGGTTACCTATTACCAAATGCTTATGTCCCTTTAGCTTTTCTAGATACCACTCCTCACTTCTATCCGATTTAAAGCAAAGGTCGCCTACTATATACACATCGTCCTCTGGTCTAACCTTGGCATTCCACATATCTATCAAAAACCTATCCATCTCATCTACATCTTCAAATGGACGGTTATCAAACCTTATAACATTTGCATGTCCAAAATGCAAATCAGAAATATAATATTTAATAATTACCAACTCCTTGTATTATACTGAGAATTTCCATTATAACATCCTAATCCTCATACTACTCTACAACAATCTCTACACTACTTCCATGAAGCTTATTCTTAGTTATTCTAATTTGATTCGGAATCTCCTGCTTAAGCTCATTAACATGAGATATAATACCCACCAATCGATTACCCTCAGCCAATGATTTAAATGCATCCATAGCCTTTTCCAGCACTTCCTCATCTAGGGCACCAAAGCCCTCATCTATAAACATAGTCTCAAGCATAATACCACCTGCACTTGATTGAACCTCATCAGATAATCCAAGGGCTAGGGATAAAGATGCCATAAATGTTTCTCCATTTGAGAAGGATTTTACATCACGGGTTGTTCCATCATGATGGTGGTCAACAACCTCTAAGTCCAAACCATGGTCACCGTTATTCTTACTTGCTTCTGCAGTTCTCTTTAGCTCATATTGACCACCGGATATCTTATAAAGATGATAATTTGCTCTTCGAAGGATTCTGTCAAAATAAGTCATCTGGATAAAGGTCTCGAATTTTGTTTTGTCCTTTCCGGTTATTTCACCATTTGCAGTCTTTGATAAGCTGTCTAACCATATGAATTTACTCTCTACTTGAGCCAGTTCATCACCTTTCCTGGTTATCCCGTCCCGTGCCTTTACATTAGAATGAATTCGGTTTTGAATCTCATCCATAGTTTTCCTGATATTAAGCCTTTCAACCTCACATTCTTTCTGCTGCTTTTTCAGTTCTACATCATCTACTACAGGCTTTTCCTTAAGCTGTTCCTCTAACTGTCTGATTTGACCATCTAAGGTATCTATATTAGATTTAGCCTTATCCCTTATGTCTATAGCGGTCTCTATATCTTTTTGGATTTTCGACACCTCCCGCTCTAAGGTCACTAGCTGGTTCTTAGCCTCATCCATAGTTTGATACCTTAGGTTATCCTGGATTATCTGTCTCTGACCTTCTTTTTCCTTGAGCATAACCTCCCTGCTTTGAATATCAGCTTGAAGCACATTACACTTTTGCTCTATATCCCTTAAGGATTTTTCCGTAGTAGGAATTAATTCTACAAGCTGCTGCTTTCTCTTTAAGGTCTCCTTTAGCCCCTTAATTGTACCTTCCAGCTCTGTTATAGACTCAGAATAATTCTTTATATTCGTTTTTATTCCATCTATTTCAGGCTGTAAATTATTTTCGTCAATTCCCTGACTAAGCTGCTTGGATACATTATCCTTTATCTCCTTTATGATTACAGAGATTTGCCCTGAAAGCTTACTTTTTTCTTCCTCAACAGACTTTTTCATATTTGCATCTTTCTCTAAGCTCTTAAGCTCTTCTTCTGTAGGTGCATCTGTTGACTTTTCTGCCTTCTTTTCATGATGAGTAGAACCGCACACAGGGCATGGCATTCCTTCCTCAAGCTTTTCTGCCATAATTCCAGCCTGAGCCGCCAGGAAAGCATCCCTTTTAAGCTCATGTAGCTTAGTGGCTTCTTTAGCCTCGGCCTTTGCAGCCTCATAACTATCCTGGGCTTCCTTTAGCTGACATACAAGATCAGATATTCTACTAAGCTGACTTAATATTTCTTCTGCGGAGGCTTTCTTATCTACAAGTCCCTTATAATCATTTTGGCCTTTCTCTAATTTTTCACCAACATCCTCTATCTGCTGTAGCTCTATTTTAAAATTAGCAAGCTTTTCGCCAGTCTTTTCCAGCAAATCCTTTTGCATATCAAAGGTAACTTTATCCTCAGATATCTGCTTTTTTATACCAGAAATATCATTTACGATAGTTTGAAGCTTCTCATAGTCAGGAAGTTTTAACTTTATCTCAGCAATCTGACTCTTCTTCTCATCTGAAACAGAATTCTTAGCCTGCTTAAGCTTTAAATCTTCTTCTGCTTTAATCAAATTATCCTGATACTGTTCCTTATTCTTTAAGCAAGTCTCATAGTTTGTCTTGGCCTTATTGTAATCATTAAGCTTTGTAAGTGTAATATTGATAATTTTATCTTGCTCTTCTAAAGACTTTTCCTTGGATTTTAAATTGGTTATAGCCTCTTCATCCTGACCAATAAGCTGCTCTATTAGCTCTAATGTATCCTCAGCTAAGAGACTTCCTGCCTTCGCCTTATCAACCTGTGAAATTAGCACATCATCCTCGTGGCATTCAATATCGCCAATAAACTGCGTAATGCTATCCTTAATCTTATCTAATTGCTTCTTTAAATTTATAGCATCCTTCTTTATAGCATCCTCAAGCTTCACATAGTTTATAGTTTTAAACACCTCACGGAATATAGCCTGACGCTCAGCAGTGCTGGCAAACAGAACCTTTTTAAAATCCCCCTGAGCTATCATTACAATCTGAGAAAACTGCTTGCGATCTACTCCTAAGATACTCTGTATCCTTTTTGTAACATTATCATAACCTGACACAACACTACCATCAGGAAGATATAGGTTGGCCTTTCGTTCCTCGTCTGTAGTTCCAACTCCCTTATCCTTAAAGCGCTTATACTTAGGGCTTCGCTCCACCCTATATACATCCTTGCCATTTGCAAATTCTAATACAACCTCAGTTTTCATATCTGGTGTAGCATTCTTGGTTCTAAGCATAGAAACCTCTCTACTATCACCACTAGGTTCACCATATAATGCATAGGTTATTGCATCAAAAATAGTGGTCTTACCAGAACCTGTTTTGCCTGCTATTATATATATACCGTTTTTCCCAAACTGCTGGAAGTCTATCTCAGTTGTATTTAAATATGACTCAAATGCAGTCATTCTTAGTTTTAATGGTCTCATAGCTTATTCCTCCCAAATACTCTCTATCATGGCTGTCATATATTCAAACTGCTCTGCTTTCATATCCTGACCATTTTGCTCCTTGAAGAACTCCTGGAACAGCTCCAATGGTGTTTTCTCGTCAACATTATGGGCGGCTACTATCTGACTGGCGCTACGAGTACGAGTGTTATCGTAATCAAGAGTCATCACATTAGGATATACTACTCTCAGCTTCTCCATAGCTGATGGTATATCATCCTCATCAGTAAGGATTACACTTATATAATCCTCTCGTTGCCTTTCATCTTCTGCCTTACCCTTTTCCACAATTTGGGCAAAGCTGCCTCTAATCTGGCGCATATTGTGAAGAGGTGTCAGTTCCTTTGTCTCAACAATAATATTACCCTTTTCCTTTAACTCAACCACAGTTACAGACTTAGTGTGATCAGCCTCTGAAAATGAGTATTTAAGTGGCGTACCACAATATCTAATCTTATCCTTAACTATGTCCTGCGGTCCATGCAAATGTCCTAAAGCCACATAATCAAAAGCATCAAACAAATGAGCATTTATAGCCTCGGTACCACCAATAGTCAAATCCTTCTCCGACTCACAGCGGGTAGCTCCTACAATGGTTTGATGAGTTATTATGACATTTCTCTCGTTGCTATCAACTGTCATGTGCTCCACTGCCACCTTTATAGCAGCATCAAAGCCATCTATCTCCTCATCTGTATATGCAGTCTTAACATTTATTGGTCTCACAAAAGGAAGCATATATATATTTACCTTGCCATACTCATCTTCGAATGTTATAGGAGTTACATTCCCATCATATAAAGGACTAAAATGAATTCCTGCGCTATCCATTATCCTGCTACCAAAGGCCATTCTATCTGCGGAATCATGGTTACCACTAATAGCATACACCTGCAATTTTCTCTTCATAAGCTTGTTAAGAAAATCATCAAATAGATTAACCGCTTCCACTGGTGGAATTCCCTTATCATATATATCACCGGCTATTATTACTCCATCCGGCTTTGCCTCATCTATTATGTTTATTATTTTAATCAATATATCCTTCTGGTCCTCCAGCATGGAAAAACCATGTACCACCTTACCCAAATGCAGGTCTGATAAATGAACTAGCTTCATAATTACTCCTCCTTTCAGCACTGAAATTCTTCAAGCTTTTCTAATTATATCACACACTAATTTAACAATGCTATAGGATTAAACTAATGGTTTAAGAGTATTTTTAAATAAAACAAAACCCGAAGAGTAATCGATACTCTTCGGGTTAAATTCAACTATACATCATATGTCTTATCTATCTGCTTTAGCTCTCTAAAGGTATCTATTTCAATAATATCTTCAAATGAACATTCTCTTATAGACACCTGATATTGTTTCTTGAAGTACTTAAACACCACCTGATCCCAGTAGCATTCTTTTCCTCCCGGCATAGCATATACTTCCTTAATATGCTCGGCAAGCTTTGCACCATCCATCTCAGACCAATAGGATATTCCTACCTGCTGATATAAGCCTGTCTTAGAATTTGAACTCTTAATCTCACCGCCAACCTGCTGAGTCTGGATAATTCCATTATTTGTGGTGAAGCACCAGTCATCAGATCTTTGTACAGGAATACCTAACACATTTGTACTATACTGATACTTCTTAACCAGCTTTGGATTGTGTAACAACAAATCCGCCTCAAACACATATGCATTCTTAAGCAAATATCTTACACACATAGCTGAAGAAATATTATTAGCTTCATTGTATGAAGGATTCTCAACAAACTTAATCATAGGATACTGATATAAAAGCTGGTCAAACTGCTCTGACAAATATCCTCTTACAATAACTATATCATCAATACCGGCAGCAACTATTGCATCAAGGATGCTATCTATGATTCTCTTTCCGTGAACACGAACCAATGGTTTTGGAGTATTCAAGGTAATTGGTACCATTCTCACGCCAAAGCCAGCTGCAATTATTACTGCTCTCTTTACTCGGTAAGGCTCCAAATAATCATAGGCTGTGGAAGTTATTTTACCATTTGATACACAACCTAATTCAGACAGCTCCTTAAGCACCTTATTAATGGTTCCCAGTCCATGTCCTGTCATCTCTGAGATTTCTCTTTGGGAAACCTTCTCATCAGCCTCCTCCATAGCTACAAGTACATCAAATTGTTTCTTTGTTAAGCTTAACGAATTCATAATATACCTCTCTTAGCATGCCTGCTTTTCTCTTTTTAAAAAGTGGAATAATCCTTTAACAATCAAATTAATAGTAAGTATCATAAGAGATACAACCGCTGCACTCTCCAACTGCATCTGAGCCTCAAACTGATTAATCATCAGTGATACCGGCTTATTAGATGTATTTGCAAGGAAGGATACCGCCGATATTGTCATCATACAGTTTACGAAGAAGTATGAAAACATTTCTAATATGGTACTCTTTGTCATAGGAATAAACACATCCTTAATCATATATGCTCTACTTATTCCCATGGTATGTCCAACATCCTCTAGATTGTTGTTAATCTTTGATAATGAATTATACATCATCAAGTATGGTGACGAAATAAAATGCACCAGGTTAACCATTATCAAAATTACTATAGTTCCATACATTGGAGATGTCTTAAATGTAATAACATAAGAAAGACCTAAAACCAATCCCGGAATAGCAGCCGAAATCATAGCTGAAAGATGTAAAAACTTGGACATCTTTGACTTCATTCTGGCTGATAAATATGCGGTGAAAAAAGCCACCACGATACCTACCAAGGAAACTAAAAATGCTATAACTACAGAATTGATTAAATATTCTCCGGCATGAAGCTCCATAGTTCTAATTACATTATCAAATGTAAACGACATCTCATTAGGATAATCCGTAGAGAAGGACAGCATAATAAAGGACATTATAGGAAGTAATGTAAATATTGTTCCTATGCAGCATGCTATATATGCTAATACTCTATTCAATATACGGTTTGAAGGTATGTATCTCTTTGGCACAAATGAATTACTGGCTCTTTCTCTATTTAATACATCAAGTATAAATGCTATAACCGCCGGAATCAAAAGCAATGAGCCATATACACTACCCTTTCCAAAATCAAGCTGACCGATTACCTCCTGATACATAACAACCGGAATTGTTGTGTACTTTCCTCCTACCATCAAAGGAACACCATAGTCTGTTACTATCATTGTAAATGTAGCAAACACCACTGTAATAAGTGGCTTCTTTAAGTATGGGAACATAATCGCTGTAAACTGTCTAAACTTTGACAGCCCCAAAACCTTTGCAGCTTCATAGGGTGAGCTGTCCTCGTATCTGATTATGTCTGATAGCATAAGGAATGCAACCGGAAATGCGTAAAGCACAGAGCCCATTACAATTCCCCAGAAGCCATATATTCCATGCTCTAAGCCAAATAATTTAGTAAGAATTCCATTATTTCCCAAAAGTATAGTCAGTCCCATACCAATTGATATAGATGGAACAAGCATAGGCAATGCAAACATTACAGAGAAAAACTTCTTAAATTTAATGCTTGAACGCTCTATACTCATAGCCAATGCAAAGGCTAAAACCACGGTAATAATGGTGGATATCGCCGTTGAGATAAGCGAGTTTTTTATAGATGTTCCAAATACAGCTGATGAAGCTACCTTTTCAATGCTCTCTTTATCCATGTACATAAACATGTTTACAAGCGGAATAAAGATGAGTGCAATAAAAACGAATGCTAATAATGTTTTTGTAGCATCAGATTTTTTTATTCTTTTCATATCCTTTATCCCCTTACATATTTTACGAGAGAATCTACCTTTATCTGAATGTTGTCAACTACAAATTCCCTCACATAATCATTAACAGGCGCATTTACAATAACATCAGGTGTATCTATCTGAACAATCTGAGCCTTGTCCATTACCATAATACGGTCAGACATGGCAAATGCCTCCTCCTGATCATGTGTAATATAAATCATAGTTGTTCCAAATTCCTTTTGAATATCCTTCAATACCTTTCGAAGAGCTAATCTTGTTGCCACATCAAGGGCAGACATTGGCTCATCGAAAAGTATAATATCAGGATTCATAACGAGAGTTCTTGCAATAGCAACTCTCTGCTGTTGACCACCTGATAAAAGTGCTGGTCTCTTATCAATGTGCTCTGTCAGCTCCATATGCTCAATCATCTTAAGAACCTGCTCTCTGATTTCCTTTTTTCTAGCAGGTGTCTTATTCTCTTTTCTTATCTTTAAAGCATACTCAACATTCTCCAAAACGGTCATGTTTTCAAAAAGTGCATAATTCTGGAAAACAATTCCCATACCTCTGTTAGATGGAAGGGCATTAGTAATATCCACACCATCCTTTAATACTTCTCCACCATCTGGTTTAAGGAGACCTATTAAGATTCTAAGTATAGTAGTCTTACCACATCCTGAAGGTCCTAAAATAGATAGGAATTCTCCCTCATTTACTGAAAAACTAACATTATCTAAAACTACCTGTCCATCATATTCCTTTTGTAAATCTTTTACCTGAAGTTTTGTATTTTCCATATTATACACCCTAAATTTTACCTTTTATCTTAGTATTTCCACATGTCTAAAAGTCTTGTCTTCTCTTCGCTAGTGTTGTTGCTCATATCGCTATAGTTAATATTCTCTGGGAAGTTATCCATCTTATAGTCGATATCCTTATAAATCTTCTCTGGGTAGAACTTCTCAACAGTTTCATAGTTAAGTGTGTTAACCATAAAGTCAAATACTTCCTTAACGATTTCACTTTCTTCCTTACCCTTTACAATACCCATTCCGTACATAGTATAAGGTGAACCCTCTTCAAAATAGATAATCTGTAATGGTGCACCATTGTTAATCTCTGTAACAGCCTGGCTAGTCATACCAAGTCCAATTGCAACCTCTCCCTGAAGCAATGCGTTAACAGGACCTGAACCTGACGAAGTATACTGTAACACATTTGGAGTAAGCTTGTCAAAATATTCAAATGCAGCTTCCTCGCCCCATGCATTTACAAGTCCCTTTAAGAATATGTAACCAGTACCTGATGACTTTGGATTAGGCATTGAAATAAGTCCCTTGTACTCTGGCTTAAGAAGATCCTCATAGCAAGTTGGAGCAGCTAAGCCCTTCTCCTCTAAAACCTGAGTATTAACGATAATCGCTCCACCTACTCTACACTCAACTAAATAATTTGAGCTCTGTAAAGTATCCTCCATGAAAACGCTTGTATCATATGATGATAAATCAGCTAAAAGACCTGCCTGATCTAACTGTGCCATATAACCGTACTCTAAATCATGTGTTATATCACAATCTGTAGCCTCGCCCTCTGATAAAAGCTTAGCTGCGTGGTTACCTGAAGAAACATACTCGATAGTAATATCGTAATCAGGGAACTGTTCCTTAAGACGATTGTTCATATACTCTATCTTATAGTCCTCTCCACTTGAATAAATTACAATTTTTTCCTTTTCTTTTCCACAACCTGTCATCATACCCATGCATAACACTATGCAAAGAAGCATAACAACTAACTTTTTCATCTTGAATTTCATATTAATCCTCCTTAATGTTCGAAATTTTATATTTCGATATGCTTTTTGAACAGTTTCATTATAATTAAACCACTAAGGCTTGTCAACAAAAATATATGCAATTTTGTTCATTTTTTATGCTTGTTTTATCAGAAATCGACTATTTTTTTCGTTTTAGTCTGCATACAATTACTTTTTGTGTTCATTTTCGACTCTAAGAAAGAAAATAGTGCAAAAAAGAACCTCTTTCATTAGACCAAATTTGGTCTAACAAAAGAGGTTCACTTAACAATTATAGAATAGGTTGCTTTATGCCTTATTTTAAAACCTAATTTGAATCTATCAACATTAATTCTGCTGTCTCGTGTGCATCCAAACCTCTAATCAACTTAAGATCCTTGTCTTCAGGCATACGGTCAGATATAACCTTTGCCATATCCCAAAACTCTGGCCAATATTGACCCTTATATAGCTTTGAGCTTTCATTCTGTTCTAAAATAACTCCATATCTTATAGCCTGCTCTATAATGCTTCTTCCTATTTGCGCCAGCTCTTCATCCCATACCTTGCGTCTTCTAAATGTTCTATCAGGATGGGCTACCACATCGAAATATCCGGTAGCAATTCCATCTACTATAGATTTGCCTATACCTGGTGCTTCTAATTTATTTATGTCATCCTTGGATAATGAAAAGCTATAATTTCCCGGACTCACCTCATACATATGTTGTCCCAACATAAGAAAATCTAACCCTTCCATAGCCTTAAGCTTCTTATAATGGCTTCCACCATCTTCCATACAATCAAAGCCTTTGAAATATTCTATCTCAAGACCTACATAAACTGTTATTTGATTTTTATACTTCTCCTTAAGGCTATTTAGGCTATGTATGTATTCCGGTAGCTCTTCAATATCCATTCTATTACCAAATATATTGTCTGGAAACGGGCCATGATCAGTAAATGCTATGGCCTTTGCACCAAGGCAAATTGCCTTCTTAACATATTCCTCGTCACCCTCTTCACTTGCATGCTTGCAACGAAAGGTATGAACATGGAATATTTCGTTGTTGCCAAGTGTAATCATTTTTCCTTCGCCTCCTTGGTGTATTAAAACTACACTTATTAGTTAATTTACATTATTTAATTTAGTATACACCATAAAAGAAAATATGTCACTTAATCTGTAGTTTATCCTTCGCGGCATTCGCTGAATGCCTATTACACCGTGACATAAGCCGCGCCATCTCGCAGCTAAAGCTGCTCGCTGGCGGGCAGCGCCCTATAAATAAGCAAAAAAATACCCGAAGAGTGCAAGCACTCTCCGGGATTATAATTAAAGTTATATCAGTCGATGATTAGTCGATGATAGATGCAACTCTACCTGAACCTACTGTTCTACCACCCTCACGGATAGCGAAAGTAAGACCCTGAGCCATAGCGATTGGGTGGATGAGCTCGATAGTCATCTCTACGTTATCACCAGGCATACACATCTCAGTACCAGCTGGAAGGTTACATACACCAGTTACGTCTGTAGTTCTGAAGTAGAACTGTGGACGGTAGTTGTTGAAGAATGGAGTATGACGTCCACCCTCTTCCTTAGTAAGAACATAAACCTGAGCAGTAAACTTAGTATGGCAAGTTACTGAACCTGGCTTACAGAGAACCTGACCTCTAACGATCTCTTCTCTCTTAATACCTCTAAGAAGTGCACCGATGTTATCACCAGCCTGACCCTCATCAAGAAGCTTTCTGAACATCTCGATACCAGTTACAGTAGTCTTCATCTTCTCTGGCTTAATACCAACGATTTCAACTTCCTCGTTAACACGGATGATACCAGCCTCAACTCTACCAGTTGCAACAGTACCACGACCTGTGATTGTGAATACATCCTCTACAGGCATGATGAAGTCCTTATCAGTATCTCTCTGTGGATCTGGAACATACTCATCAACAGTCTTCATAAGCTCAAGGATCTTGTCACCCCACTCTGAGCTAGGATCCTGAAGAGCCATAAGAGCTGAACCCTTAACGATTGGACAATCAGTGAACTCGTACTCCTCAAGAGCCTCAGTGATCTCCATCTCAACAAGCTCAAGAAGCTCCTCATCATCAACCATATCACACTTGTTCATGAATACAGTGATGTAAGGTACACCTACCTGACGTGAAAGAAGGATGTGCTCCTTAGTCTGAGCCATAACACCATCAGTAGCAGCAACAACGAGGATAGCACCATCCATCTGAGCTGCACCAGTGATCATGTTCTTAACGTAGTCAGCATGTCCTGGACAGTCAACGTGTGCGTAGTGTCTGTTCTCAGTCTCATACTCAACGTGAGCAGTAGAGATAGTGATACCTCTTTCTCTCTCTTCTGGAGCCTTATCGATATTCTCGAATGCAACAGCCTCACCAGTACCAAGTCTCTCATGAAGAGTCTTAGTGATAGCAGCTGTTAAAGTAGTCTTACCGTGATCAACATGTCCGATTGTACCAATGTTACAATGTGGTTTAGTTCTTTCAAACTTAGCTTTTGCCATTATTATATTCCTCCTTAACTTTTGCCCTTGTTGGGCTAATTCTCGGCTATCAACTATTATATTAAAATATAGTAATATTTTCAAGCCTTTTTATTTTTATTATTATCTATTTTTATTATTAGGGATTAGTTTCCCTTCTTTGCAGCGATAACCTTCTCCTGAATTGACTTTGGAGCCTGCTCGTACTTCTCAAAGAACATTGAGTAGTTACCACGACCCTGAGTCTTAGAACGAAGGTCTGTTGAGTATCCGAACATCTCTGAAAGTGGAACGAATGCTCTAACAATCTTACCACCGCCAAGGTCATCCATACCCTCGATACGTCCACGACGTGAGTTAATGTCACCAATAACATCACCCATGTACTCCTCTGGCATAGTTACCTCAACTCTCATAACTGGCTCAAGTAATACAGCGCCACCCTTAGCCATAGCATCCTTAAATGCCATAGAACCTGCGATATGGAACGCCATCTCAGATGAGTCTACCTCATGGTATGAACCATCGTATACAGTAGCCTTAACACCAAGTACTGGGAATCCACCAAGGATACCTGCCTTAGCAGCTTCCTCGATACCAGCACCAACTGCTGGGATGTACTCCTTAGGGATAGCACCACCAACTACAGTTGACTCGAACTTGAATGTCTCCTCACCATTAGCCTCCATAGGCTCAAAGTGTACCTTACAGTGACCATACTGTCCACGACCACCTGACTGCTTAGCATACTTGCTATCTACATCAACGGCCTTAGTAAATGTCTCCTTGTAAGCAACCTGTGGAGCACCAACATTAGCTTCTACCTTAAACTCACGAAGAAGTCTATCAACGATAATCTCAAGGTGAAGCTCACCCATACCAGCGATGATTGTCTGTCCAGTCTCCTGATCAGTATGAGCTCTAAATGTAGGATCCTCTTCAGCAAGCTTTGCCAAAGACTCACCAAGCTTGCCCTGACCAGCCTTAGTCTTAGGCTCAATAGCGAGCTCGATAACTGGCTCTGGGAATTCCATAGACTCAAGAATTACTGGATGCTGCTCATCACAGATTGTATCACCAGTACCAGTAAACTTAAATCCGATTGCAGCTGCGATATCACCTGAGTAAACCTTGTCTAACTCAGTTCTAGCGTTAGCATGCATCTGAAGGATACGACCAACTCTTTCCTTCTTACCCTTGGTAGCATTTAATACATATGAACCTGAATTAATTGTACCTGAATATACTCTAAAGTAAGCAAGCTTACCTACGAATGGGTCTGTCATAATCTTGAATGCAAGAGCTGCAAATGGCTCTTCATCTGATGAGTGCTTCTCAATTTCATTACCATCCATATCAACACCCTTAATAGCAGGGATGTCAAGTGGTGAAGGCATGAACTCGATTACAGCATCAAGAAGCTTCTGTACACCCTTATTTCTGTATGCAGTACCACAGCATACAGGTACAGCAGTACACTCACAAGTAGCCTTTCTAAGAGTAGCTTTAAGCTCCTCAATTGATGGCTCCTCACCTTCAAGGTACATCATCATTAAATCGTCATCTAACTCACAGATCTTCTCAACTAACTCTGTACGATAAAGCTCTGCATCGTCCTTCATATCCTCTGGAATATCAACGATTGAGATATCATCTCCCTTATCATCATTGTAGATGTAAGCCTTCATCTCAAATAAGTCAACGATTCCCTTGAACTCATCTTCCTTACCGATTGGTAACTGAATACAGATAGCATTCTTACCAAGTCTAGTCTTAATCTGATCTACTGCGCCGTAGAAGTTTGCACCTAATATATCCATCTTATTGATGAATGCCATACGTGGTACATTGTAAGTGTCAGCCTGACGCCAAACATTCTCTGACTGTGGCTCAACACCACCCTTAGCACAGAATACACCAACAGCACCATCAAGTACTCTAAGTGAACGCTCAACCTCTACAGTGAAGTCAACGTGTCCTGGAGTATCAATGATGTTGATACGATGCTCTAAAGCACCTGCCTTTGGCTTGCAGTTTTCCTGTAAAGTCCAATGACATGTTGTTGCAGCTGAAGTGATTGTGATACCTCTCTCCTGCTCCTGAGCCATCCAGTCCATGGTAGCAGTACCTTCGTGAGTATCACCGATTTTATAGTTAACACCAGTATAATAAAGTATACGCTCAGTAGTTGTAGTCTTACCTGCATCGATATGAGCCATGATACCTATATTTCTGGTTCTCTCTAATGGATATTCTCTTCCAGCCAAGGTTTTTTCCTCCTTATATTAATAGATACAAAATTGATATACACTACTAGAATCTGTAGTGAGCAAAAGCCTTGTTTGCTTCTGCCATCTTGTGCATATCTTCTTTTCTCTTAACAGATGCGCCAGTATTGTTTGAAGCATCGATAAGCTCTTTTGCAAGTCTTTCTTCCATAGTCTTCTCACTTCTTGCACGTGAGTAAGTAGTTAACCAACGAAGAGCTAAAGCCTGTCTTCTGTCAGGTCTAACCTCGATAGGTACCTGATAAGTTGCACCACCGATACGTCTAGCCTTAACCTCGAGAGATGGCATGATATTGTTCATAGCCTCCTCGAATACCTCTAAAGCTTCCTTACCAGTCTCGTTTGCAATACGGTCAAATGCACCATAAACGATCTTCTGTGCAACACCCTTCTTACCATCTAACATAATGTTGTTGATAAGCTTGGTAACCACTTTGTTATTGTAAATTGGATCCGCTAATACGTCTCTCTTTGCGATATGTCCTTTACGTGGCACGGTTCTTCCCTCCTTAATTATTATTAGAATTAATTCAACGGTACTCATATTTCCCTCAACAAGATGCAACACCGTTACCGTTGCATATGAGCTTGTGGAAATATGTTCGTGCAAAAATAGCTTTTAAATTCTATATATTATAGAAAACATAACCTACTTTTCGCACTTAGTTTTTGTTCGTATGATTGAACCTAGAATATCCTACTTCGCATCCTTAGGTCTCTTAGCACCATACTTAGAACGTGCCTGACGTCTCTTAGCAACACCTGCTGTATCAAGAGTACCTCTGATAATGTGGTATCTTGTACCAGGTAAGTCCTTTACTCTACCACCACGGATAAGAACAACGCTGTGCTCCTGAAGGTTGTGACCTTCACCTGGGATATAGCTAGTAACTTCGATTCCGTTAGATAAACGAACTCTGGCGATCTTTCTAAGAGCTGAGTTAGGCTTCTTAGGTGTAGCAGTCTTAACTGCTGTACAAACACCTCTCTTCTGTGGAGAAGATGTCTCAGTTGGCTTCTTTCTAAGAGAGTTGTAGCTTCTCTGAAGAGCAGGAGCAGTTGACTTCTTCTCTAATGAGTGTCTTCCCTTTCTAACTAACTGGTTAAAAGTTGGCATGTTTTCACCTCCGATTCTGTAAAATAATTTCTTAGCTCCTTATCCATGGCAAATATATCCTGCCAAGTTAAGTATGCACATAAATAGCATGCATTAATCAAATTATCCCAATTAACACATGCTAAAATATTATATTATTTAGTTTTTGATATGTCAACTACTATATTTCAAAAAACTGTAGAAAAAATAACTTTTATATGTTTTTTTATAAAATATGCTCCACCACTTTCATGATGGAGCATAAAACACATTATTTATTCTGAATCTTCAGCTGTATCTGTTGTATCGTCCTCTGTCTGTTCTTCCATAATTGCCACTTCTTCTACAAACTCTTCAGCCTCATCCTCAAAGATATCGTTTTCGCCTGAATCAATCTTAATCTCATTGTATCTCTTCATTCCTGTACCTGCTGGAATAAGCTTACCAATAAGAACATTCTCCTTAAGACCGATAAGTGGATCAACCTTACCCTTGATAGCTGCCTCAGTAAGAACCTTTGTAGTCTCCTGGAAGGAAGCTGCTGAAAGGAATGAGTTAGTTGCAAGCGATGCCTTAGTAATACCAAGAATAATCTGGGTTCCAATAGCAGGTCTCTTACCCTCCGCTACCATCTGCTCGTTAGTCTCATTGTACTCTAATACATCAACAAGAGTTCCTGGAAGATAATTTGTATCTCCATTATCCTCAATCTTTATCTTCTTAAGCATCTGACGAACGATAACCTCGATATGCTTATCATTAATCTCAACACCCTGTGTACGGTAAACGCTCTGAACTTCCTTAATGATGTAGTCCTGAACTGCACGTACATCCTTAACCTTGAGGATGTCATGTGGATTAACTGAACCTGATGTAATCTCATCACCAGCCTCAATAATCTCTCCCTCTTCAACTACGATGGTTGAACCAAATGGTATAAGGTATGCCTTAGACTCTCCAGTCTCGTTGTTGGTAATTACAACCTCATTCTTCTTGTTGTTTTCTCTTATCTGAACCTCACCGCCAAACTCAGCAATAATAGCAAGCTTCTTTGGCTTTCTAGCCTCAAACAATTCTTCAACTCTTGGAAGACCCTGTGTAATATCATCACCGGCAACACCACCAGTATGGAAGGTTCTCATTGTAAGCTGTGTACCAGGCTCACCGATTGACTGAGCAGCAATAATACCTACTGCCTCACCAACCTGAACTGCCTGACCAGTCGCCATATTTGCTCCGTAACACTTAGCACAGATACCGATATGTGACTTACAAGTGATAATTGTTCTAATCTTTATCTTAGCATCTTTTCTAACGCCTACCACACCGTGCTTGTTCTCAGCAGTAAATGGAACACCCTTTGCATCAACACCATGCTTAATAATAAGCTCCGCTCTCTTAGGAGTTACCATATGATTCTTCTTAACAAGCATGTTACCCTCTGCATCGAAAATACTCTCTGCTAAGTAACGACCTGTGATTCTCTCCTGAAGAGATTCGATTTCCTTCTTGCCATCCCAGAATGACTGTATAAACATACCTGGCTTCTCATCTGAATCTGCCTGACAGTCAACCTCACGGATAATAAGATCCTGTGATACATCAACAAGACGACGTGTAAGGTATCCTGAATCCGCTGTACGAAGAGCTGTATCAGAAAGACCCTTACGAGCACCATGTGCTGAAATGAAGTAATCAAGTACATCAAGTCCCTCACGGAAGTTAGCCTTGATAGGAAGCTCGATAGTCTTACCTGATGTATCAGCCATGTTACCTCTCATACCGGCAAGCTGCTTAATCTGCTGGTCAGAACCTCTCGCACCTGAATCGGCCATCATATAAATATTGTTATACTTATCAAGGCCATCAAGAAGTGCCTTAGTCAACGCCTTATCTGCGTCATCCCAAACTCTGACAACATTCTTATATCTCTCGTCATCAGTAAGATATCCTCTACTGAACAAGTTATTAATCTTATCAACAAATGCCTGAGCGTTATCAAGCAACTCTCCCTTAACAGCAGGAACTACCATATCTGATACAGAAACTGAGATAGCTCCTCTAGTAGAGTACTTATAACCCATAGCCTTAACATCATCAAGAACCTCTGCTGTCTTAGTAGCACCGTGACAGTTGATACACTTATCAAGAATCTGCTTTAACTGTTTCTTGCCTACATGCATATCAATCTCAAGCTTGAGAGCATTCTCTTCAACGCTTCTATCAACGAAACCTAAATCCTGTGGGATTACTTCATTGAAGATAAGTCTACCTAAGGTACACTCGATGATACCTGAAACAGTCTCTCCTGTTGAAGTAGTTACTGTTCTCTTAATTCTAATCTTCTGGTGAAGAGTAATCTCCTTATTCTCGTAAGCAAGCATTGCAAGATTTGCACTACCGAATAATGGCTTCATGAAATCCTTAACAGTGCCATAAATATTCTTATAGAAGTACTCAGTCTTCTTAGTTTCCTTATTCTTAGATGTCTTCTTGATTACTCTAACCTTTACAACATCTAAAGCATTAATCTTACCAGCAAGTACATCTGCGTTAAGAGCCTCAAGGTTTGCACTCTCGTCATCCTTAAGATATTCCTTAACGACTCCCGCCTCTAAAGCTTCTTCTTCTGAAACCTCTGCAAACTTATCCATTGTAAGATAGTAGATACCAAGTACCATATCCTGTGAAGGAACGGCTACAGGACCACCATCTGATGGCTTAAGAAGGTTATTAGGTGAGAGGAGAAGGAATCTACACTCAGCCTGTGCCTCCACTGAAAGTGGAAGGTGAACTGCCATCTGGTCACCATCAAAGTCCGCATTGTAAGCTGTACATACAAGTGGATGAAGCTTAATTGCCTTACCCTCTACAAGTATTGGCTCAAATGCCTGGATACCAAGTCTATGAAGAGTAGGGGCACGGTTAAGCATAACTGGGTGCTCCTTAATTACATCCTCAAGAACATCCCAAACCTGTGGTTCAAGCTTCTCTACCATCTTCTTAGCAGCCTTAATATTAGTAGCTAGATTTCTAGCAGTAAGCTCCTTCATAACAAATGGCTTGAATAACTCAATAGCCATCTCCTTTGGAAGACCACACTGGTAAATCTTAAGCTCTGGTCCTACTACGATAACAGAACGTCCTGAATAGTCAACACGCTTTCCAAGAAGGTTCTGACGGAAACGACCCTGCTTACCCTTAAGCATATCTGAAAGAGACTTAAGTGCTCTGTTACCAGGACCTGTAACCGGACGACCTCTTCTACCGTTATCAATAAGAGCATCTACTGCTTCCTGAAGCATTCTCTTCTCATTACGAACGATAATGTCCGGTGCTCCAAGCTCAAGTAGCTTCTTAAGACGGTTATTACGGTTAATTATTCTTCTATATAAATCATTTAAATCTGATGTTGCAAATCTACCACCATCAAGCTGAACCATAGGTCTAATATCAGGTGGAATTACAGGAATCGCATCCATAATCATCCACTCTGGCTTGTTGTCAGAGTTTCTGAATGCCTCAACAACCTCAAGTCTCTTAACAATTCTGGCTCTCTTCTGTCCGTTTGACGCCTCGAACTCTTCCTTAAGAGCTGCTGACTCCTCTTCCAAATCAATATTTTCAAGAAGCTCCTTAACTGCCTCAGCACCCATTCCTACACGGAACTTGTTGCCAAACTCTCTCTCTGCTTCTCTATATTCAGACTCTGTAAGAATCTGCTTGTACTCCAATGTAGTCTCACCTGGATCAAGTACAATATATGATGCAAAATAAAGCACCTTCTCAAGATATCTTGGTGAAATATCAAGAATAAGTCCCATACGGCTAGGTATTCCCTTGAAATACCAAATATGTGATACTGGTGCTGCAAGCTCAATATGTCCCATTCTCTCACGTCTAACACTTGCCTTTGTGATTTCTACACCACACTTCTCACACACAGCGCCCTTAAAACGAACCTTCTTATATTTTCCACAATGACACTCCCAGTCCTTAGATGGTCCAAAAATCTTCTCGCAGAATAAACCATCCTTCTCTGGCTTAAGAGTTCTATAATTTATAGTCTCAGGCTTTGTAACCTCACCTCTAGACCACTCTCTAATCTTGTCAGGAGACGCAAGTCCTATTTTGATAGCATCAAAATTTACTGGTTGCTGCTGTACTGTTTCATTAATCTTAGCTGACATCCTACAAATCTCCTTTCATTAAAACTCATCGTCGTCAAACATATCGTCATCAGTATCTGAAAGAGATGTGAGCTCATTATTCTCATCTATTCCACTGAAGCCCTGAGACTCAATATTTTCGTCATATTTGTCCATCTCGTCTGTCATAAGCTCGCTGTATACATCCTCTGGTGTCTCGTCTGCTGTCTCGCCGAACTCAACCTCAGTGTTGTCATCTCTCAACACTCTTACATCAAGACCAAGTGACTGGAACTCCTTAAGAAGTACCTTAAATGACTCAGGTATACCAGGTGTTGGAATATTCTCACCCTTAGTAATAGCCTCGTAAGTCTTAGTACGTCCATCCATATCATCTGACTTAACAGTAAGTATCTCCTGAAGAGTATATGAAGCACCATATGCCTCCAGAGCCCAAACCTCCATCTCTCCAAATCTCTGACCACCGAACTGAGCCTTACCACCAAGTGGCTGCTGAGTTACAAGTGAGTAAGGACCTGTTGAACGAGCATGGATCTTATCATCAACAAGGTGGTGAAGCTTAAGGTAATGCATGAATCCTATAGTAACTGGTGAATCAAATTCCTCACCTGTTCTACCATCTCTAAGTGTAACCTTACCGGAACGGTTTATAGGTACTCCCTGCCATTCCTTTCTATGGTCTCTGTTCTCATAGAGGTAATCCATTACTTCCTTAGCTGTATCATCCTTATATTTCTCATAGAATGTCTCCCAATCACTATTTGCGTAATCGTTAGCCATATCTAATGCATCCATAATATCATTCTCATTTGCACCGTCAAATACTGGAGTAGACACATTAAAGCCTAATACCTTAGCCGCAAGACTTAAGTGAATCTCAAGCACCTGTCCGATATTCATACGAGAAGGAACTCCAAGTGGGTTAAGAACGATATCAAGTGGTCTACCATTTGGAAGGAATGGCATATCCTCAACAGGCATAATACGTGAGATAACACCCTTATTACCGTGACGACCAGCCATCTTATCACCTACAGATATCTTTCTCTTCTGAGCAATATATACTCTTACAGTCTTATTAACTCCAGGTGGAAGCTCATCTCCATTTTCTCTTGTAAACACCTTAGTGTCCATAACAACACCATATGCACCATGTGGCACACGAAGTGAAGTATCTCTAACCTCTCTAGCCTTCTCACCAAAGATAGCTCTAAGAAGTCTAACCTCTGCTGTAAGCTCAGTCTCTCCCTTAGGAGTAACCTTACCTACCAATATATCTCTAGCACGAACCTCTGCTCCGATACGGATAATTCCGTTCTCGTCAAGATCCTTTAATGCCTCTTGTGCAAGGCCTGATACATCTCTAGTAATCTCCTCTGCACCAAGCTTTGTATCTCTAGCTTCAATCTCATACTCTTCAATATGAACTGAAGTATATACATCTTCCTTAACCAATCTCTCACTAAGAAGAACTGCATCCTCGTAGTTGTAGCCTTCCCAAGTCATGAAACCGATAAGTGGATTCTTACCAAGAGCAATTTCACCATCACAGGTAGAAGCACCATCAGCGATAACCATTCCCTTAGTAACCTTATCTCCACGCTTAACTATAGGTCTCTGGTTCATACAGTTACCCTGATTACTTCTAGAGAACTTAGTAACATGATACTCATCTCTTGTACCATCATCACACTTAATAACAATCTTCTCACTTGAAGAAATCTCAACCACACCGTCATTCTTAGCAACGATACATACTCCTGAGTCAACTGCAGCCTTATTCTCCATACCGGTTCCTACAACAGGAGCCTCTGTCTTAAGAAGAGGTACAGCCTGACGCTGCATGTTTGAACCCATAAGGGCACGGTTAGCATCGTCATTCTCAAGGAAAGGAATCATAGAAGTAGCAACAGAGAATACCATCTTAGGTGATACATCCATAAGATCCACCTTAGCCTTTGAAAACTCTGAAGTTTCCTCTCTAAATCTACCTGAAACTCTCTTATTTACAAAATGTCCATCATCATCTAATGGCTCATTAGCCTGTGCAACAATATAGTTATCCTCTTCATCCGCTGCAAGATAAATAACCTCATCTGTAACAATAGGATTCTTAGGATCTGACTTATCTAGCTTTCTATATGGTGCCTCAACAAAACCATACTCATTAATTCTTGCATAGGTTGCAAGTGAGTTGATAAGACCGATGTTAGGACCTTCAGGAGTCTCAATCGGACACATTCTACCGTAATGAGTGTAGTGTACATCTCGAACCTGGAATCCTGCTCTATCTCTTGACAAACCACCAGGACCAAGAGCTGATAAACGTCTCTTATGAGTAAGCTCTGAAAGTGGGTTGTTCTGATCCATAAACTGTGACAGCTGTGAGCTTCCGAAGAACTCCTTAACAGCTGCAGTAACTGGCTTAATATTGATAAGAGTCTGTGGAGTAATATTCTCCATGTCCTGAGTATTCATTCTCTCTCTAACAACTCTCTCAAGTCTTGCCAAACCAATTCTGTACTGGTTCTGAAGCAATTCACCTACAGCTCTAATTCTTCTGTTACCTAAGTGATCTATATCATCTTTGTTACCAATTTTATATTCAAGGTGTATATTGTAGTTAATTGAAGCAAAAATATCTTCCTTTGTGATGTGCTTTGGAACAAGCTCACTAACAGCTGCTGCAGCTGCCTTCTTAAGTTCATCCTCGTCATCATACTGCTCAAGGAGAGACTCCAATGCAGGATAGTAAACATCCTCAGTTATACCGATTTCTCTAGGGTTGAATCCAACATAACCAGACATATCTACAGCAAGGTTAGAGAGAACCTTAACATTCTTCTCCTCTGTCTGAATCCACACAAACGGAACAGCTGCGTTCTGTATAGCAATTGCATCCTCACGTGTGAGAACAGCACCTGCCTTATACATAACTTCACCTGTTGAAGGATCTACAACATCCTCTGCAAGAGTATGTCCTGTTATTCTATTCTTGAATGCCAATTTCTTATTAAACTTGTAACGTCCTACCTTTGCAAGATCATATCTTCTTGCATCAAAGAACATACTATTAATGTGGTTTTCTGCGCTCTCCACATTCTCCGGCTCACCTGGTCTGATTCTCTTGTAAAGCTCAAGAACACTATCCTTGTGAGTCTTTGTATTATCCTTAGCTAAGCTGGCTATAATCTTTGGCTCGTCACCAAACATATCAAGCATCTCTGCTTCTGTGTTAACACCAAGTGTTCTAAGAAGTACAGTGACAGGTACTCTCTTAGTTCTATCAACATGCACATAAAAAACATCATTAGCGTCTGTCTCGTACTCTAACCATGCTCCACGATTTGGAATGACCTGTGATGAGAATAACTCCTTACCAATTTTGTCATTACCTATATCAAAATATATACCAGGTGAACGTACCAACTGGCTTACTATAACTCTCTCCGCACCATTTATTACAAATGTACCTGTATCAGTCATGAGAGGAAGGTCACCCATAAATATATCATGCTGTGCCATCTCATCTGTCTCAAGATTACGAAGTCTTACATTAACCTTAAGCGGAGCAGCATAAGTAGCATCTCTCTCCTTACACTCCTCGATGGTATACTTCTTGTCATCTACACACAGCTGAAAATCCACAAACTCTAAACTCAAAGTCTTTGAGTGGCTTACTATAGGAGAAATATCTCTAAATACTTCAAGTAAACCTTCTTTTAAGAACCACTGATATGAATCTTTCTGTACTTCAATAAGGTTTGGCATATCCAAAACCTGCTTTTCTGTAGAAAAACTCATACGCATTCCTCTTCCCGATTCCACAGGACGCATTCTGTACTTTTTCATCGCAGCATTCACCCCTTGATTTTATTTGGTTTTTCTTATCTATCCGAAATTATGGCACACATGTCCATAATAATGACATTTTACAATTTTAACACAGTGTTTTATCTATGTCAATAATATATTTCGAAATATTTTCCAGTCCAAAACCATACATTTTTCGTTCCGAAAACAAAAAATACCACAAAAAAAGAGTGGCTACAAATTCATGTAACCACTCTGTGAAGTCATATAAGCAATAATTACTTAAGAGTAACCTTTGCACCAGCCTCTTCAAGCTGCTTCTTGATAGCCTCAGCCTCTTCCTTAGATACGCCTTCCTTAACAACCTTTGGAGCTGCTGTAACAAGATCCTTAGCTTCCTTTAATCCTAAACCAGTGATCTCACGAACTGCCTTGATTACAGGTACGCCAGCACCCTCAGTAAGCTCAACATCGAACTCTGTCTTCTCCTCAGCTGCCTCTGCAGGACCTGCTGCTGCAACTACTACACCAGCTGCTGCTGATACACCGAACTCCTCCTCGCAAGCCTTAACGAGATCATTTAACTCTAAAACTGATAAACCTTTGATAACTTCAATAATTTCCTGAGTTGTCATTTTAAAATTCCTCCATTTTTCTAAAAATTAAATAAATATGTTTCTAAATGAAAATTATGCTTCCTTTGCTTCAGCAATCTGCTTAATAACACGAGCAAAGTTTGCGATAGGTGACTGGATACTTCCAAGGAACTTGGAAATAAGCTCGTCTCTTGATGGTACAGAAGCGATAGCCTTGATACCATTAGCATCGTAGTAAGTTCCCTCTACTACACCTGACTTCATCTCAAGCTTTGGAGCGTCCTTAGCAAACTTAGCGATAAGTCTTGCTGGTGCAGTTGCGTCTGTCTTAGAAATAACAACTGCTGTTGGCTCCTCAAGATCTGCCTTAAGTGGATCAAACTCTGTTCCATCAACTGCAAATCTAACCATAGTATTCTTGTATACCTTATAGAACACACCTTCTTCTCTGAGCATCTTACGAAGTCTTGTATCCTGCTCAACAGTAAGTCCACGGTAATCTACTAATACTACTGACTTAGCGTCTTTGATGTTCTCCTTGATTTCCTCAACGATAGGCTGCTTTAATTCTACCTTTGCCAAAATCATGCACCTCCTTATAATATTAATGAAACTGCAATGAATTGCGAAAGAAAAACTCCCACGCACGTAGCATGAGAGTTGAAACGTCAAAATCTATGATTCCACGAATCTTCCTCGGTAGGCGTTATCAAACTTACACCTTACGGTACCTACTGTCTACGGCAGTTCATCGAGGGATATAATATCACAGAGCTATTCTATTGTCAATAATATTTTTAATTTACTGGTAAAAAAATTATATATCATACACATCTATCTAATATCACATAACGGACTGTTCCTGATAAGTTACAATCAAGGACTCATAACCCCTGTCTCTAAGCTGCCCCTGTACCTTAAGGGCTTCTTCTAGGGAATCAAAAGCACCTACTCTAACCTGATACAGACCATCCACCTCATTAGCCGTTGCTTCAAAGCCAGAATTAATAAGCTGATTCATCTTCATATTTGCCATTCCCAGATTGCGGTAAATACTAACTAATATCTGATATATCTCCTCATCCGGCTCACCTATAAAATCAGGCTCATCCTCTATCTCCAAATTTTTCTCATACGCATCATACGCATCATCCCCATTGTCATCTGCAAAGACAGGCATTCTGGTTTCATATCCATAAGCACTATTGGAAAATGTAGGCTGGGCATTTAAGGTCTCGTCAATCCCCACCGCTATAGCCTCTGCTATTTCTGCCATCCTGGAATCAAAAAGTTCATTATCCTTATCACTGTTTATAAACCCTACTTCCACCAACAGGGCAGGCATATTGGTTCGTCTTAGAACCGCCAAATCCTTTCGCTCCTCAACATTTATGTTTCTAAAGCCTACATCCTCAAGACGATTATTAATATTTCTTGCCATATCAGCCTTTACTCCAGAGTCGTTATAAAGCAGAGTTTGAACTCCGTTAAGCCGATTAGGAGTAGGACTGGAGTTTCTATGCAAGGAAATAAAATAGTCCGCACCACTGGCATTTCCAATCCGAGCCTTTTCCGTAGGGGAATCATACACATCATCCGTCCTAGTAAACTCTACTTCATAGCCCAGTCTTCTCAGATTAGCTGCCACATCAAAGGCCAAGTTAAGTACATCATCTTTCTCTCTCCTACCCTCATAGGATGCTCCACTATCATATCCACCATGTCCCGGGTCCAATATTATTTTCGTAGCCATTTTAATCTCCACATTATTTGCTATCTATTTATAATATGAAGATATTGTTACTTTGGTTACTAAAAGCAGGTATCCAGCACATCCTGATCCAAGCCGTTTTTGCAGGTCATTGCACCCACGACAAAGTAAGCTAAACCTCCGAACAAAAGACCCCAAACCACAGAATTTATATTAAACAATGTAAGCTTGAACTGATAGCTTATAACATACACCAATACACCTATAATAGAAGAAGATATTGCCGCTTGCTTATTTCCCTTCTTATAAAACACTCCACCAACTATTGGCCATAGGAAGGCGCACTCAAGACCACCCATAGCAAACAGATTAATCCAGAAAATAATATCCGGCGGAGACAATGTAAGAACAAATACCACAATTCCAATGGCAAGCGTAACAAGAAAGCTTGTTATAGACAAATTCTTGTTGTATTTTTCCACCTTCTTCTCATCATTTTTTACCACATAATTTTTCCATAGATCCTTCACCAAGGAAGCTGAAGCAAGTATCAGCAGCGAAGAAACTGTTGACATTACAGCAGCCATAGGTGCTGCAAGGAAAAGTCCTGCCACTCCTATAGGCATTATGTTCTGTATTAGGGTTGGTATTACATAGTCAGATGATGCAAATTCCTGATCGCCAACCAACGCACCTGCCCAAGCACCTGCCACATGCATTCCTATCATAAGCACACCTGCCACAACTGTTCCTATTAGCATGGCCCTATGACAGCTTTTTGTGTCCTTAAATCCCATTCCTCTAACTGCAGTCTGAGGAAGTCCAAGTACACCAACACCAACCAGTACCCAGAAGGACAAAAGGGAGCCAGTAGTATAACCTGTACCAGTCAGTCTATCCCAGCCCGGAAGACTTGCGTCAAGACTTGCAGCCATGGCATCAAAGCTGCCAACACCCTTAATAACATATAATATAAGAAGAAATGTTCCTATAAGCATTATAACGCCTTGAATCGTGTCTGTAATTACAACTGCTGTAAATCCACCAAAAGCAGTATAAAGGATTACCACAAAAGAAAATATGGCTAGAGCTACCCTGTAAGGAAGTCCTGTTACTGTCTCAATAAGTGTAGCACCTCCCATAAACTGTCCAATCATCTGAGTTATAAAAAACACTATCATAAGAAGTGTAGTAATCACAACCAAAGCATCTGATTTGTATCTCGCCTTAAGGTAACCTGCAACAGTTACTGCTCCAGTCTTTCTTGAAACTAGAGCAAATTTTTTACCCAGCACTCCCAGCACAAGGAACGCAGCTCCAACCTGTACTCCCGCAACCCATGCCTGACTAAAGCCATAGGTAATAGCTGCCGCACCCGGACCACTTACAAAGGAGCTAACACTGGCATAGGTAGCAACAGTGGTCATAGCAAGAACAAAACCATTCATTCCTCTAGAGCCAATAAAATATTTTTTGGTAAAGCTCATATTGCTTCCCTTTTCCTTTGCCTTGCTGTATACGATTCCCACCACAAAATTAACAACAAGGTATATACCGAGAATGACCAACATAATAATCTGATTCTTAGTCATTATACCTCACCGCCTTCCTTTGTTGCTTTCATTTTATCAGCAATAAATATCTGTCCTGGAACATCTTGTACAGATGGCTTACTCCCGTCAGTATCATCATCCACAGACTCTTCTCCCAATTCAAAATCCACAAATACAGTTTTAAGAAGAACAGCTACTCCAATCACAGAAATAAAAAAGGCGCCAATTGTACTGACAAAAAACCACAGTGGCATCCCTAGCACCATTACATCTATCCCATCAAGAGCAAACGCAAAGCCTATATGCCATGCCGCAACTATAGCAATCAACACCATAGTAGCCTTTACTTCCTTCAATATTTGATTATGCTTTTCGTCTTCAGTAAGCTTTTTCAATATATATTCCTCCTGATATCTTACTTATCTCGTAGTGGATATTTCTTCAAATATCCCTTCAAAATCCACTTTTCCGGAATTCTTTTAAGTACTATTTGTATCTCCTCGTGCTTGGCAATAGGCTGAACCAGAATGCTTCTTATTCCTGCATTGTTAGCTCCCCATATATCTGTAAATATCTGATCACCAACAAACAGTGTCTCCTCCTTCGAGGTTCCCATAAGCTCCATGGCTCTATTGTAGCCCTTTGCCAGTGGTTTACCAGCTTTAAAAATGTACTGACAATTAACCTCATCATTGAACATCTTCACTCGTTCCTCACCATTATTAGACAAGAAGCACACTTTAAAGCCCAGTTCCTTTAATCTGGCAATAAGCGCTTTTGCTCTATCATCTGCAGGAGCATCATGCTCAACCAATGTATTATCCACATCAAAGATAACACCTCGATAGCCCATCTTGTAGAGCTTCTCAAAATCTATAATATAGGTTGAAGTAAAATAATCTGTGGGATAAAATCTATTTCTCATACATTACCCTTTCCTTACACAATTTATCAATCTGGCACAATCTGTTCACAACTTTTACTGATGAAAGAAATCATACACATACCTAGCTGTGCTAGCCGGCATTCCATCCACATTTTCAAGTTCTTCTAAGGTTGCATTCTTAATATTTTCAATATCCTTAAAATGCTTTACAAGAGCCTTTCTTCTGGCAGGACCAATTCCCGGTATCTCATCCAACACAGAATGCACCTGATTTTTACTTCTGAGCTGTCTGTGATATTCTATGGCAAATCGATGTGCTTCATCCTGAAGAGCCGTTATCATAAGTATGGCCTCACTTCCCCTAGGGAATTCTACCTCTACATTATTATAGTACAGGCCCCTGGTTCTATGATTATCATCCTTAACCATACCACAAACCGGTATATCCAGTCCCAAGCTATCTAACACCTTAAGTGCAACATTGACCTGACCTTTGCCTCCATCCATCATAATAACATCAGGAAGTACATCCATTTTCTCATCAGTAAATCTTCTGGACAAAACTTCCTTCATAGATGCATAGTCATCCATTCCCATTACGGTGTTTAATCTAAATTTTCTATATGCCTTCTTCTTCGGCCTACCATCTTCAAATACTACCATAGATGCAACGCCAAGGCAACCGGATATATTTGATATATCAAAAGCCTCCATTCGCCTAGCACTATCTATGCCTAGAAGCTGAGCAATCTCCTTAGTTGCACCGATGGTTCTCTTTTCCTGACGCTTTATTCTTTCTATATCCTGTTCCAAGATAAGCTTAGCGTTATCCTTGGCCAACATAAGCAGCTTTCTCTTATCACCCTTTTGGGGAACTAAAAGCTTGACCTGGCTTCCTCTTCTCTCAGATAGATACTCTTCAATTACCTGACTGTCACCAAGCTGTTCCTCTACAAGTATCTCCTTCGGCAGATAAGGAATGCCTGAATAATACTGCTTTACAAAGGCCGATATAATCTCTGCCGAGCCATCACCTTCATTACCATTCATGTGATAATGTTCTCTTCCCAAAAGCTTGCCATCTCGCACAAAGAACACTGTTACCACTATATCATTCTCGTTAGATGCAAATCCTATAACATCCCTATCCTCTGAGCTGGTTTTACTAATTTGCTGTTTCTCCACAATATGCTTAACACTCTCAATCAGGTCTCTCTTCTCCGCAGCCTTCTCGAATTCCATATTAGAGCTAAGCTCCTTCATCTCCTGAGTAAGAGCTGACAGAACCTCCTTATAATTGCCATTCAAAAAACCTATGGCCTTATCTACATTTTCTCTGTAAGCCTCCTGGGAAATATAACCGTTACATGGAGCATTACACTGTCCTATCTGGTAATACAAACAAGGTCTATCCTTCCCCATTTCCTTAGGAAGTCTCTTGCTACATGTTCTTAGCTGATACAATTTATTAAGCAAATCTATCATATCTCTAACCGCTTTACCATTGGTAAATGGTCCGAAATATTTTGACTTGTCTCTCTTCATACTGTGACTGTAAATTAGTCTAGGATAGTCCTCCTCCACAGTTACTCTGATATATGGATATCCCTTATCATCAGTCATTAGAGTGTTATACTTCGGTCTGTGTTCCTTAATCAAATTACACTCAAGAACAAGCGCCTCCATTTCCGATTGGGTGACAATGTATTCAAAATACGCAATTTGCTCCACCATCTTAGCAATCTTCCTAGAGTTATTGTGACCATGACCAGTCTGAAAATACTGTCTAACTCTATTGTGAAGATTTATAGCCTTACCCACATAAAGTATCTCATCCTGCTTATCATGCATAATGTACACTCCCGGAGAATTTGGTAGCTTCTTCAATTCTTCTTCAATATTAAATAATTTTTCCTGGCTCATGATTTACACTCCTATAAAGAAGGAAAGGGAGTATCATTACGATACCCCCAATTATGATAAAGGTTTTTTGTGATCTTATAATAAATCTGCACGAAGCTTCTTAATAACCTGAAGAGTCTTGTTTCTAAGCTCCTCTGCTTCGTATAAAGGCACCATATTAGTCTTGTAAATCTTAGCTGCCACTATTGCGTTAAGCCAATCATTAACATATGACTGAACATATGCTACATTCTCCTCTGCGTTATCCTTAAGTGCAACGATAATATTATTAATATTCTCGATTACATTAGGTGTCTGAGCTGTGTTAGAAACAGGTGTATTTGAACCC
>JAZPXZ010000025.1:0-43763 GCA_045543915.1 Wujia sp. | reverse complement strand
ATATAAATATATATTTATAATAACATTTTTTTCTCTTTTAGGAAAGACTAATTACAGCTAAATTTGATATATGTCTGGCGTCGATATTTGTTTGTTTTTAATGGTTTTACAAAAAATTAACTGTATCTTAGCTTTTCTCATGTTGATTTTCTGGAGCAATGTGATTATACTATACTGGGTGTAACTTTTTCATTATATTAACTATCTTATTGGGTAGAATATACATATAAAAGGGAATAAAAAGAGAGGGAATTCTAAAAAGGAGAAATAATATATATGAGAAAGACAAAGATTGTTTGTACAATGGGTCCATCTACTATGGACGAATATGTACTTAAGAGACTTATAGAAGAGGGTATGGATGTTGCCAGATTTAACTTCTCACATGGTACTCACGAGGAGCAGAAGGTAAGAATGGATATGGTGAAGAAGCTTAGAAAAGAGTGTGGAAAGCACATCGCTCTTCTTCTTGATACTAAAGGTCCTGAGATTAGAACTAGAGATTTTGAAGGCGGCAAGGTGGAGATTGAAGCAGGTCAGACCTTTACACTTACCACTAGAGATATCGTAGGTGACAACACTATCTCATCTATAACCTATAAGGATTTGGCTAAGGATGTTGAGATTGGAACTAAGATACTTATCGACGATGGTCTTATTGAGCTTAAGGTTAAGGATATAATCGATGAGGACCTTGTGTGTGAGGTAATTAACGGTGGATTCGTATCTAATCACAAGGGTATTAATGTACCTGGAGTTCACCTTAATATGCCATACATGAGCCAGAAGGATATCGATGATATATTATTCGGTATTAAGCAGGATGTTGATTTCATCGCAGCTTCATTTGTTAGAAGTGCAAAGGATGTTCTTGAGATAAGAAAGCTTCTTGATGATAACGGCGGAAAGGATATTAACATCATTTCAAAGATTGAGAACGCTGAGGGCGTTAAGCATATAGATGACATTATCTATGTATCGGATGGAATTATGGTTGCCCGTGGTGATATGGGTGTTGAGATTCCAGGCGAGGAGGTTCCTGTAATTCAGAAGATGATTATCCGTAAGGTTTACAATGCGGGTAAGCAGGTTATTACAGCCACTCAGATGCTTGATTCTATGATGAAGAATCCACGTCCAACCAGAGCGGAGACTACAGATGTTGCAAATGCTATCTATGACGGAACTTCTGCAATTATGCTTTCAGGTGAGACAGCAGCAGGACTTTATCCTATTGAGTCAGTTCAGACCATGGTTAGAATCGCGGAGAGAACTGAGGAAGATATAAATTATAGAGGACGTTTCTTCCAGATAGAAAGAAGAGCTAATAACAATGTGACAGATGCGGTATGTCATGCAACCTGTACTACAGCTATAGATCTTAATGCCAGCGCTGTTGTAACAGTAACAAAGTCAGGAACATCAGCTAGAAATATATCCAAGTATAGACCTGTTTGTCCTATTATTGCAGGTACAACCAGTGATAAGGTTTGTAGACAGCTTAATATGTCCTGGGGTGTTGTTCCTGTACATCTTGAGGAGAAAAATGAGATATTTGAGCTTTTCGATCATGCAGTAGAGGCAGCAAAGGACAGTGGATTCCTTAAGAGTGGGGAAACTGTAGTTGTTACTGCAGGTGTTCCTCTTGGAGTATCAGGTAACACTAATATGATTAAGGTACAGGTGGTTGAGTAAAGCATATTTGATGAGTTATAAATTGTGTTAAATAGTTATGTTAGTGAGGTAATTGATGAAGATAACATATGATGAGATAAAAAAGAACGACACTATTAATACCTATATTAAGCAGGCTGACTTAAACCTTAGAGCCTTAGGCTTTACAGAGCACAGCTTTCCTCATGTATGTAAGGTGGCTGAGATGGCAGGTATGATTCTTGAAAAGCTAGGTTATGATGAGCATCAGATAGAGCTTGCTAAGATTGCAGGCTACATGCATGATATTGGAAATGTAGTTAATAGAATCGACCATGCACAAAGTGGTGCGGTTATGTCATTTAGAATCTTAGACAAAATGGGTGCTGATGATGAGGATATAGCAACTATTGTGGCTGCTATAGGAAATCATGACGAATCAACAGCATTTCCTGTTAATCCGGTGGCGGCAGCCCTTATCATAGCAGATAAGTCTGATGTTAGAGAAAGCCGTGTAAGAGATGTGGCGGATATTACATCTGATATCCACGATAGAGTTAATTACGCTGTTAAGGAACAGCTTCTTACAGTAGTGCCAGAGGAGAAGAAGATAGTTTTAACCTTAGAGATAAACAATGACATCAGTGAGGTTATGGAGTACTTCGAGATATTTATGGGTCGTATGAAGCTTTGCAAGAAAGCAGCTGAAAAGCTTGATATGAAGTTTAAGCTTATAATTAACAGCCAGGAGATGGCATAAGCCATTAAAAAATAGTTAAAGTATAAATGCCAAAATTATATGGCGAATATTTTGTAAAGTTGATATAATAGATTTGTTCTGAGTGAATATCTTGGAGCAAATCTATTTTTTTAAAACCAAGTTACATTTATGGAAAAATAAAGAAAAGAGGCGCATGAAGAATGTATAATCCAAGCTCCCTGAAGGCAGAGGAATTTATTAATCATGAGGAGATAATAGATACATTGGCATATGCTGATGCCAACAAGGACAATCTGGAATTAATAGACCAGATACTAGAGAAGGCAAAGGAGAGAAAGGGCTTAAATCACAGAGAGGCTTCTGTTCTTCTGGCCTGCGATAACAAGGAAAAGATAGAGGAGATGTATGCTTTAGCACAGCAGATTAAGCAGGACTTTTATGGTAATCGTATCGTAATGTTTGCTCCTTTATACCTGTCTAATTATTGTATAAATGGATGTGTGTACTGTCCATATCACATTTCAAATAGACACATTGCCCGTAAGAAGCTTACTCAGGAGGAGATTAAGCGAGAGGTTATTGCTCTTCAGGATATGGGACATAAGAGACTTGCCCTTGAGGCAGGTGAGGATCCTAAGAATAATCCTATAGAATATATTCTTGAGAGTATTAAAACTATTTACAGTATTAAGCATAAGAACGGAGCTATTAGAAGAGTAAATGTTAACATTGCCGCTACATCAGTTGAGGAGTATAGAATGCTTAAGGAAGCTGGAATAGGTACATATATTTTGTTCCAGGAGACCTATCATAAGGAAAGCTATGAGAAGCTTCATCCTTACGGACCTAAGAGTAATTATGCATACCATACAGAGGCTATGGACAGAGCTATGGAGGGTGGTATAGATGACGTAGGCTTAGGCGTATTATTTGGACTTGAAATGTATAGATATGAATTTGCAGGACTTCTTATGCATGCAGAGCATCTTGAGGCAGCTCACGGCGTGGGACCACATACAATTAGTGTTCCTAGAATCAAGAGAGCAGATGACATCGATCCAACTGCATTTGACAATGGTATAGATGACGAAACATTTGCCAAGATTTGCGCCCTTATAAGAATCTGTGTACCATACACAGGTATGATTATCTCCACCAGAGAGAGCCAGGCAGTAAGAGAAAAGGTGCTTAAGCTTGGTGTGTCACAGATTAGTGGTGCATCAAGAACCAGTGTAGGTGGTTACTGCGAGGAGGAGCCGGAGGAGGAAAACTCAGAGCAGTTTGATGTAAGTGATAAGAGAACCTTAGATGAGGTGGTTAAGTGGCTTATGGAGCTAGGGTGTATACCAAGCTTTTGTACCGCCTGCTATAGAGAGGGAAGAACCGGTGACCGCTTTATGAGTCTGTGTAAGTCAGGGCAGATTCAAAATTGCTGTCAGCCTAATGCTCTTATGACATTAAAGGAGTATCTGATGGATTACGCTTCCGAGGACACCAAGAAAATAGGTGAGGCTCTTATTCAAGCGGAATTAGAGAACATTCCTAAGGAAAAGGTTAAGGAAATCTGCAAGGAAAACCTTGCTAAGATAGAGCAGGGAATTAGAGATTTTAGATTCTAATTTGTTGATATATGTAGAAAAAGGTGGTATGTTAGTGAAGTGGGTAGCTTACCACATATGGATTTAATATACGGGGAGGATGAACAAATGAATAACGAAAAGAAAAACTCAGTAGGTGCACTGATATTTGGTGTAATTATAGTTGGAGCCATAATTGCACTTTATGTGGGAACACATATTGATCTTATGTTCCATCAGCCAAAGGACTTAATGGACATAATTGCTGAGGAGGGAGAGCCAGTTAAGGGCGAGTATGTTTCAATAGGTGTTGATGCAGTAGTAGATTGTTATGCTGAGACTAAGCATAGAATCAACGGTATTATACCAATCGGAACTGATTATCACTATATACTCTGGCTTGATGACGGTTCCTTTATATCACTTCAGGCTAATGGCAAGAAGACTATTGAGAAGCTAAAAAGTGTAATGGGAGATACTCAGGAGTACATATATGGCACCACAACTGTGTTACCAGCCAAGGTTGAAATCACAGGAGTTGTCTCAACCATGGACCGTGAGATTGAGGATTACTATCGTCAGGATTTAGGATTTTGGGGCATAGATTCAACTGTTGGTCCAATATACTATGTTCAGATTGATGAGACTCAGAGCAAAACTGGCTCTTGGCTTATGATGGGCTTCTTTGCAGTAATTGAGGTTATTTGTGTGGTTGCTCTTGTTAATGCAATTAAGGAGAAGAAGCAGGAGAAGCTTGCGGCAAAGGCAGCAGCTATGTATGCACCTGTAACTGATGAGAATAATAATATTTATAGTTAATTTATTTTGTGTAAATAGTGAAGGGCTATTAGGGATACCTAGTAGCTCTTTTTTGTTATAATGTGTCATGGTAAATATATATTTTATGCATTTATAAAAATCCATAATTAAAATATGATTTATATTGATGCCACATTGTCAAATGACAAAATATGTGATAAATTATTTATAGAAATTTATATGGGAGGTACTATTATGGCACAGGATATAGAAAACAAGATTGAAGAAGAAAAAGAGACTGAGGTTGCTACTGAGGAAGTAGAAGAATACGATATCTACGCAGAGGGCGAGGATGGTATTGATGAGGAGGATTTAGCTGAGGCTGGTTATAAGATTCACAAGTTCTCATTATTTGATTCACCTGTAGAGATTGCGACTATTGCATTTATGACCCTTTATGTGGTGTTCGCACTTTGCTCGTTTGCTATTGATAATCCATACGGAGCAGGCTTGATGAAGATTTTTACATTCCTATTCGAATTGGTTACTAAGCTAATTCCAGGATTTATCTTAATCATTGCTTGTGAGATTCATGAGAAGGTTGAGCTTATTGAGTACAACCTAAGTCTTAACTCAGAGTATATGGCAAGATATCAGATGGACTTAATGGACAAGCTTAACAAGAAGGATAAATAATAAATATAATGTAAAAAGGACGAGGCGATAAATTCTATTCCGGCCGCGACAGTGGTCGGGACTAAGCTGACCATTGCGAAGCACGTGTCAGCGAGGACCGACCCTAGGCAGGCCGGCCAAGAAAGTAGATTCCTCGTCCTTTTTAAATAAGATAGGAGGTATGCATATGGGTATGAATTCAACCCCATCGGCGAATAGAATACATATAGGCTTCTTCGGAAGAAGGAATGCTGGTAAGTCCAGTGTGGTTAATGCTGTGACAGGGCAGGAGCTTTCTGTGGTATCTGATGTAAAGGGTACTACAACAGACCCGGTTACAAAGGCTATGGAGCTACTTCCTATGGGACCGGTGCTTATAATAGACACACCAGGTTATGATGATGAGGGTTCTCTTGGAGAGCTTCGCGTTAAGAAAACTAAGCAGATACTGAATAAGACTGATGTGGCAGTTCTTGTGGTGGATGGTACCGTGGGTCTTACCTCTGTGGATCTGGAGCTTACTAAAATATTTAAGCAGAAGGGCTTAAACTATATAACAGTTTATAACAAATGCGACCTTATGAGCGTAGGTGATATGATTAAATTGTCACAGGACGACAGTGCAATTTTAGTTAGTGCAACAGATAAGAAGAACATAGACCAGCTTAAAGAGAAGATTGCTCTTATGGCGGACACAGGACCAGAGAAGTATCTGGTAAAGGATTTGGTGTCTAAGGAAGATGTGGTAGTTTTGGTAACACCTATAGACTCTGCGGCTCCAAAGGGAAGACTAATACTTCCACAGCAGCAAACCATAAGAGACCTGTTAGAGGCGGATGCAGTATCTGTTGTAATTAAGGAGAATGAGGTGGAGCAGACACTTAAGCTTCTTAATAAAAAGCCAAGGATGATAATTACAGACTCACAGGCATTTAAGATTGTGGCGGAGCAAACACCGGCTGATATACCATTAACATCATTTTCTATTTTGATGGCTAGATATAAGGGCTTTTTAGACAGCGCCGTAAGGAGTGCAGTTGCCATAGATAATCTACAGGATGGGGATAAGGTATTGATTAGTGAGGGTTGTACTCATCATAGACAGTGTGGTGACATTGGCACAGTGAAGCTGCCGGCATGGCTTGAGAAATACACTGGGAAGAAGCTGGACTACCAGTTTACTTCAGGTGGAACATTTCCGGAGGATTTGTCACAGTACAAGGTAGTGATACATTGCGGAGGCTGTACCTTGAATGAAAGGGAGCTTCAGTATCGCATGAAATGTGCTCTAGACCAGGGAGTACCATTTACCAATTATGGAACGGTGATAGCTCAAACACAGGGGATACTTACAAGGTCCTTGGAAGTGTTTGAGGGGAAATTTATTTAGATAATAATGCTATAGAGTTGACCGAGGGAAAGCAGGAAGAGCATCCCTCGGTTTTGCTTTGGCTATAGTATGATTAGATGAATAAAGATTTACTTTAATTTTTTTAAAACTGGATATATAATGGTGGTGATTATATTTTAATGGGATAACTGGAATACATTTTACATAAATTTAAGTAGATAATCGAAATAATACTTTTGATAAAGGGAGGTTATATCGGAATGAGAATTAAGAGAACTATTAGGAAGGGATTAAGCTTCGTAATGTCGCTGGCGTTGATGCTTACATTGTTGCTTAATGTAGGTATGATGGAGCTTAAGGCTGCGGGAACAATTAGTATAAAAATAAATGGCACAGTTATGGCGGTAACTCCTACAGATACTGTAAAATATATTAAAAACGATGGTACTGTGGGAAATGAAAATGATTACAATGTTAAGCTGGAGTACGGTGATACAGCAGGTACGCTTACTCTTAATAATATGACTCTTGATTTAAAAAATTTTGGACTAGATGTAATTTCAGGAGATATTGACATAGTTCTTATAGGTGAAAATAAGATTGTAGACAAGAATGAGAATGCTAGTTATTCTGCAATTTATGCTATGAGTAATAAAGTATCCATAGGAGGCTCTGGGAGCCTGACCATAGAGGATGCTTCTTGTTCTTCCAAGCCAATTAATGTGTATGGATTTACTCTGAAGGATTCGGCAAAGCTATATATAGATGTTGAGAAAAATAATAATTTTCAGTATATGATATATTCGGGTGGGGATGCATCCATAGAGGATAGTGCTGTGTTGCAGATAACAGTAGATAACACAGTATCAGATTGTTATGGTGTTTATGTAAGTAATGCTTCGAATGCTTTAAATATAAGTGATAGTGCCAGTGTTTTGGTATATATATCTGATGGTGGCGCTTATAATAGTAATACAACTGCATGGGGATTGTATAGTAGTGGCTCAATGGTTTTATCTACAAGCGGAACAGTTTCATTAGATTTAACACAGTATAACGCTCAAGGTATATATGCAACAGATCTGGAAATTAATGGAACAGATCCTGTAATTAAGCTTGGTGATGCGTATAATCAATCACTTGGAGTTCAGGCGGCAAATACATTGGCTATGTCTAATGATGCAGACCTAAGCATAACCTCTAGTGTACTTGAAGCATCCCAAACCAGCTATGGTAAGGTTGGCTATGAGAGAGGCGTTGTGGCAGGCAAAATTACTATGACAGGTGATTCTAGTATTACTGCAAAGTTAGGCGATGCAAATCAGGCATATGGAATTTATTGTACCTCTAGTGCCAGCTTGACTAATTCTTCTATAACAGTTACTGCAGGAGACACACAGAGTCAGACTGATGGTGTATTTGTTTCAAATAAGATAGATTTGGCTGATTCAAGTATTGAGGTGAAGACAGGAACTGGAGCAACTATGAATGGAGTGTATACTTATGGTTTGTGTACAATGACAGGGGACAGTATCATAGATGTTGATGTTTCAAGTGTGGATTCCAATAATAATGAAGTTCATGGAATGTATGTTACAGCTGGAATATCTATGAGTGATACAAGTGAGATTAATACAAAGGTAGCCGCAGATGCAATAAATAACACCCGAATTACCGCATATGGAGTTAGATGTGCATCTACTTCAGCCACCTTGGTTATGGAAGAAGATGCGAAAATAGTAAGTGATTTAACTGGCGATGCAGTTCAATATTCATATGGAATATCATCTCCGAGCATTACTATGAGTGGAAATGCTAATATAAGTGCAGATGTGGCAGGAGCTAAGACTCATGCTTCAGGTACTGCAGGAAATACCATTACTATGAACGATGATAGCGTTTTGAATGTAAAGACTGGAGATGTTGCAGTCGGTAGTGCCACTAGCTCCTTATGTAGTGGTATATTATGTCAGGCTTCATCTTATGTTAATGATAATGCAAGCATAAAATTGGAGGTGGGTGATGGTGACATTTCTGCAGCTGCTTATTTTTCGCAGGGTGCCCTTAATGTAAATGATTCTGCAACCGTGGAACTGATAAGCCAAGAACAAGCCTTAAATACTCTTGTAAATTATGATGTTAAAACAAATTTTATGGTAAAGGCAGGAAGCTCAGCCTCAGGAGCTACCATAATGAATGATGATGAAAAAGGGAGCTTAAGCACATATACAGACAATCCATATGTATTGATTAAAGCAATTGAAATAATCGATGAAGTGGAGTTAGCTGCCATAGATGATTTGGTTCATGGCAAGACTGCCACTGCATCAACAACTACCACAACTACAGGTGTTAGTTCAAGTATTCCTATAAGCTGGACTCCGGCAGGAGATATTGTGGCAGGTACAGAGTATATGGGAACCATAGTGATAACTCCTGAAGATGGATATATATTTACAGCAGATACAAATGTTTATGTGGATGGCACAGAAACCACAGCTGTGCTTCAAAACGACGGAACCCTAAAGGCTACAGTTAGGAAAACTGCTGCAAAGCTTAATCTTGTTTCTGTAGAGGGACCAAGTGGAGAGGTTGTAGTGGAAAATGGAACGGAATTAAAGGATATTAGACTTCCAGGTACAGTTGCGATTAATACAGATGATGGTAATACAGACCAGGTAGATGTTACATGGAATTTGACTAATGTAAGCTATGACCCAACCTCTAAGGAGGAACAGGTACTGACAATTACAGGTACTCCTACATTGCCAGAATATGTGAATCAAGGCAATGCAGTACTTGAAGTAACTGTTAAAGTCAGAGTTAAGGCCGCTACCACAGAGACTACTACAGCTACGGAAGCAACAACTCAGGCACCGTCCACAACTAGCACTGAGTCAACAACTCAGGCACCAACTACAACAAGCACAGAAACAACAACACAGGCACCAAGTACAACCAGCACGGAGGCAACAACTGCAACAACTCAGGCACCTTCAACAGGTTCTATGACAGATACAGAGGCACCTACAACAGCCTCCACAACTACAGAAGCTACTGATAACTCAGATGCGAATGTTAAGACTGGTGATAGCGCACCACTTAATATGATACTTGCGCTTATGGTACTTGCGGCAACTGGTATGGTTGTTATGGGCAAGAAAAGACGGGATTAATGCCTTTTAAATTGACTTTTGTATGCATAGTGATTTATAATCAAACTCAGTGGGTAACCACTGAGTTTTTATTATATATTTCAACAAAAAGAGGATAGTATGAAGGTTTTAGTTATTATTCCAGCCTATAATGAGGCACTTAACATTGTGAATACAGTAAATACCCTGACCAGTACATGTCCTGATGTGGACTATGTTATTGTAAATGACTGCTCTCAGGATAATACTGCCCAGATATGTAAGGAAAATGGTTTTAATTATTTGTCCCTACCTATTAACCTTGGTATAGGTGGTGGTATGCAGTGTGGTTATAAATATGCCTTTGACAAAGGCTATGATATAGCTATTCAATTTGATGGAGATGGTCAGCATAATGCGGAGTATATCAAGGATCTGATAGCTCCTATAGAGGCTGGCGAGGCAGAGCTGGTGATTGGTTCAAGATTCATTAATAAGGAGGGTTTTCAGACCTCAGCCATGAGAAGACTTGGAATTAATCTTTTGTGCTTTACCCTTAAGGTATGCGGCAAGGTTAAGATAACAGATGCCACTAGTGGATTTAGAGCGGTGTCTCGAGATGTGATAGAGTTTTTCTCTCATCATTATGCTCAGGACTATCCGGAGCCTGAATCTATAATAGCGGCCAGAGTAAGTGGATTTAGAGTTAAAGAGGTGCCGGTAGTGATGAATGAAAGAACTGCAGGTGTATCCTCTATAAGCTCCTTCAAGTCTGTTTATTATATGATTAAAGTAACATTGGCCATAGTGATATATAAGCTTGTGGGCAAGAAGTGGAGGTAGTAGATATGATGACAGGATTATTTAAGGCCATACTTCTTGTAGGAGTGTTGCTATATCTGATGATTATAATTTACCTTATGAAGAAGGGTAGAATGAGCTTAAAATACTCATTGATGTGGTTTTTGGCAGGACTTGTGCTATTAATTTGTGCCATATTTCCACAGATAGTAGGGCACATTACCAGACTTATGGGAATATACTCAGAGACCAATGGTGTGTTCTTCGTAGGCGTGTGCTTTATAATTTTAATTATATTGTCTCTCACATCAATTGCTTCCGGCTTAAGCGAGAGAATTAGAACATTGGTACAGACTCAGGCTATGCTTGAGAAGAGAGTAAGAGAACTAGAAGAAAAGATTGATAGGTTAGATAAGAGTGAATAATATGACATATGAAGCTAAGGACCATACCTTTGTGGTATGTGCTTATAAGGAAAGTCCATATTTGGAGAAATGTATAAAATCCCTTATTAAGCAAAATGTTAAAAGTAATATAATAATGACAACATCCACTCCTAGCCAGTATATAGAGGAGCTTGCCCATAGATATAGCATCCAGCTTTTTATCAATCCAGATAAGCCGGGAATTGCAACTGACTGGAACTTTGCCTTAAGCAAGGTTACAACGGCGCTGGCAACCATTGCACATCAGGATGATATATATGATGAGGATTATTTGGAGCTTATTCTTAAAGCCTTGAATAAAGCTAACAACCCTATCTTAGCCCATACAGCTTATTATGAGCTTCGTAATGGCAAAAGGGTATATAGCAACAAGCTGCTGAGGATAAAGAAGCTTATGCTTATGCCACTTATTCCCACCTTTACATGGAATAATAAATTTTTGCGTAGGCGTTCACTGTCACTGGGCTGCGCAATATGTTGCCCTTCAGTAACCTATGTTAAGGAACGACTTTTTCCTGAACCCTTTGAGACAGGCTGTAAAGCAGACCTTGATTGGCAGGCCTGGGAGAAGTATTCTAAGCTTAAGGGTGCATTTTGCTATGTAACCAAGCCGGTTATGGGGCACAGAGTTCATGAAGAGTCGGAGACCTCCAATGTTATCGGTGAGGGTGGCGGAAGAACAGCGGAAGATTATGAGATGTACCGAAAATTCTGGCCAAAATGTATAGCCGACATATTGATTAAGTTTTATGCCAAAGGACAGAAAAGTAATTCATTGTAAAAATTAGATAATATTACCCACAAAAAAGTCCTTGATATATCTTTGTAAATGATATAAAATATATCCAGTTGATAAAAATTATCAAGAAGACTTTAAGGAGGACTTTATTATGGCATTCGTAATTGGAGATAGCTGTGTGAGCTGTGGAGCATGTGCAGGAGCTTGTCCAGTAGGCGCAATTTCAGAGGGCGCTGGTAAGTTCGAGATTGATGCAGATACTTGTATCTCATGTGGAGCATGTGCAGGAACTTGCCCAACAGGAGCAATCGAGGAGGAGTAATCCTTACGATAGATTAGGCCGTACCAACAGGTACGGTCTTTTCTTTTGTTAAATTGGATATGGGGAGGAATATAAAGAAAGGCAGGCCGTTAAGACCTGCCCGTGTTATGTGTATGTAGCATTGATTGATAAAATCATTTTAACATCTATAGTTTTTTGTGTGTATATCACCAACCCTTCTGCCTTGCATATCATAGTCATAAGGATTAATCTGTGATATATTTTATATTCCTATCATATGATATGCTATATTAGCAAATGAATAGTTAACAAGGAATAATAAATCATAACTTAATCTATAAATCATTTTCTATGGGGGTAATTTGGGAGTACCGAAAATAAGAAAAAAGATTTGTAGAACAGATAATTGAAAAATGGGATGAAATCCCCTGTCAATATATTTGCTAAGTACAATTTACAACATTTGTATTTATAAATCAATATTATGCAATAAAAAAATTGGATAATTCTTTATCATTTACCATGAAAAAACAATGAAATAATAAAGAATTAGCTTTACTTGTGGTGAATTTGTGTTACACTATTATAATAACTTTCGCAAAAAAGGGAGTGACTAGAATGAAGATAGAAAGAATAAGCGAAAATCAAATAAGGTGTACTCTTAATAAAGCGGATTTGGCAGAGAAAGAGATAATGCTGACAGAACTGGCTTACGGTACTGATAAAGCAAAGGAGCTTTTTAGGGAGCTAATGGAGCAGGCTGCCATAGAATTAGGGTTTGAAGTGGATAATATACCACTTATGATAGAAGCCATACCGGTTAATCCAGATTGTTTGATTTTGATAATAACTAAGGTTGAGGATCCAGACGAGTTAGATACAAGATTCTCCAGATTCACCAAGCACTTGGAGGCTGCAAGAGCCTATGCGGAGTCAGAATCAGATGATGAGGACTATGAAGAGGATGAGGATGAAGAGGAGGCAACAGATAGCCTGACCTCAGGGGTAGCACCAGGTGCTGAAGGAATATTTGAAGCTCTTGGTAATATTGCAGAGGGCTTAAGCGCTTTATCTGCTAAGAGAAGTGGCAAGTTTGTTGGAAAGCCTAAGGAAACACAGGAAGCAAATCCGGCAAAAGCATTTAGACTTTATGGCTTTAAGAATTTAGATAATGTTATTCTGTCTGCAAATTCTGTCAAAGGAATATATGACAGTACTAATACATTATATAAGAATCCTAAGGATAACAAATTTTATCTTTATCTCACCAGAGACAATAACACAGATGTGGAGTTTATTCGCACCTGTAACATTATAAGCGAGTACGGTAATAAGCTTAGTGTAAATTATGCAGGTCCTAGCTACCTTAATGAGCACTATAAGGTTATTATTAAGTCCAACGCGTTACAGACTCTTTCTGAACTGTAAAATAAAATGGGTAAGCATTTGCTTACCCATTTTCTGTAGTATCTTAAATTTTGTATTAGTTGTTATTAGCTCTTGCAAGGATTCTTAAAAGTCTTATGAAGAGATTTGCAATATCGATGTATAATTCACAAGCAGAATCGATTGCGTTATTCATTGTCTTAGGCTGAGTGTTTGCCTTAGCCCAGTCATATCCGATGTATCCACAGAATATAAGAACAACCACATAGTCGAAGATTCCAAGCTGAATTCCGATGAAGTAAAGTATAAGCTCGGCAATTACTGTAATAAGAAGTGATATGCAAAGTGTTCTTCCGATGCTAAGGAAGAAGGTTGGGAACATTGCGCCGAGAACCATCATAACAAGTGTAACAATTGTTGTAAGAAGAAATGCTGCAACGATTGTTGTCTCATAGCCTGCATAAAGATATGCGTTGATGATTAATGTAAGGCAAAGTCCCATAGGAACAACTATAAGGTTATAGCCTATAAAGCTTACAACCGGACTGTCTGACTTACGAACCATAATGCTTCCTGCGATTGCCATCGCAAAGTATGCAATAGTAAATACAATAGGGTTCATGCTCATTGCAAAATCGGCACAGCATGAAACCATAATCATGTTGATGATAAAGCCATATAAAATAGTTGCACCAATAATCATATTGTATGACTGTGGAGCTATCTCGTCTGCCTGAACATAGGTGTTCTGCTGGTAATAGGCTGCCTGATTGCCGTAGCCGTTGTTATAGTTATTATAAGCTCCATTGTTGTAACCGTTGTTATAGCTATTGTAATTGTTATCGTAGTTATAATTGCTGTTATAATCATTGTTATAACCGTTATTATCGTATCCGTTATTGTACATAATTTTATCCCCCTATTTTTTGAGTAATTAGTTGTTAGCTTCCTTCTTAGCAAGGTAGTCATTAATTGAAGTAATAACCTCGTTGACATCCATGCCGTGAACCATACATGCCTCTTCAAGCGATTCCATAGCAGCTGATGGACAACCTACACAGTGCATACCTGATGCCATAAGAATTGCTGCGTTGCCTGGATCAACTTCTATAATTTGATGAATTAACATGTCCTTAGTTACCTGCTTAGCCATTTTTATGCCTCCTTAATATATATACTATTATTTTGATTCTTATTATTAGAAAAAATTAAAAATCACATACAATTATAGCAATAAATAAAGTTTATGTCTATTTTTATTTTTAGGTTGCTTTTAAATGAGAATATTAGTATCTTCCTAATTAAAATATAATATTTGTTTTTTTTACAAAAGATATTATAATGGGGTTATTGAAACAGCTTAACCCGTGAAATAATGACAAGGAGAAGTAATAAATTATGAGCAATAATTATGATAGATGTCCTAATTGTATGAATCCGTATGATGGTTCTGGACAAGCCTGCCCATATTGTGGAATGGATGTTGAGGGATATATTGCTCCTAAGAACTGTCTGCCTCCATTTACTATACTTCAGAGTAAGTACATGATAGGTAGAGTTTTAGGACAGGGAGGCTTTGGAATAACATATGTGGGCTATGATATGAATCTTGCAACCTATGTTGCCATTAAGGAGTACTATCCTGAATCTATATCAAGCAGAGGCTTAGGTGACAATCCACTTATGGTAACAGCTCAGCCTAATAAGGACGCTATATATGATAAAAATCTTAATCGATTTGTGGATGAGGCAAGAAATTTGTCTAAGTTCTACGGACTTCCGGGAATCGTATCTGTGAGAAACTTTTTCTATGACAATGGTACTGCATATATTGTTATGGACTATGTGGCAGGTGAGGATTTAAAAAAGTATTTGGCTGACAATGGGGGAAAGCTGGATGAAGCTACTGTGCTTTCCTTGATGAAGCCGGTTTTAGAATCTTTGTATGAGATTCACAAGAAGGGTCTTATTCACAGAGATATAAGTCCCGACAATATAATGTTTGACGATGATGGTACTATTAAGCTTATCGATTTTGGTGCCGTAAGAGGAACTTCTACAGAGACAGAGATGACATATACCGTTATGCTAAAGCATGGTTATGCGCCACAAGAGCAGTACTATGCCAAGGGAAATCAGGGACCTTGGACTGATATTTACAGCCTTTGCGCAACTATGTATAAGATGCTTACAGGCTGCATCCCTCCAAACTGTATTGAGCGAATGAGTGAGGATAGCTACATGCCGCCTAGTCAGTGTGGGGTGGCGGTATCTCCACAGGTGGAGAATGCTCTTACAAAGGGTCTTTCGGTAAATATTGCTGATAGATATCAAAACATTGGAGAGCTTATTAAGGATTTGTATGGTAAGGAATATACCTTTATGGGAGACGGGCAGATTGGCGTGAGTCAGGTTGTGGAAGCTGGTCATAAGGGCGACCTAACAAATAAGGATAATTCCGCCACTGGTGGAATGCCTGCAGGTAAGAAAAAGGCTCTTATAATAAGTGGGGTAGCGGCTGCTATATTAATTTTTGCTGTAATAGGTTTTTTAGCTCCAAAGAATAAGCCGGGTGATGCTACAACGGAAGCTGCTACAACAGCTACAGCTACAGATTCATCCACAGATATAGCTACCACTGAGGCTACTACTACAGAGGACACAACTGAAGCAACTACTGAGGAAAAGGTAGTAAACTATACCGGTAGCTGGACCGATTTTAAATTCATGATTGACGACTACGAATATAAGCTTCCTATGACCTATGATGAATGGGTGGCTCAGGGCTGGGTAACTGATTATGATAATTGTGTTATAGAGCCAGGGCAGTTAAGAGAAATCATTTTCTATAATGAAAAAATGGCCTGCGGAGTGGTTTGTACAAACTATGCAGATGAGACTAAAACTCTTGAGGAGAGCTATATAATAGGCTTCCAGTATTATGCAGATGCTCATCCTTCAGAAACAGAATGTGTTATTACTCTCCCGGGAGATATTGTAATAAATACCATGGACGATGATAAAAGTAGTACAGAAAGCCATGTGAGAACAGTTTATGGTGAGCCAACTGATATATCAGGTGGAGATATTGTTCAGCAGTACAGATACTTTGATGATAATTCCTCTGTGCTAATTATGCGATTCTGGACTGGGGAAGGAATGTACAGGCTTAGCTACATAAATTATATGGCCCCACAGGAAACAGGCTTTACATCCTGTCAGGAGGTTGAAGCAGTCCCTCTCAATGAGGCTTATGTGGTGCCGGCATCTACCACCGACAGATGGGATGGTGTGTTCGCAATAGACGGGGCTATGTACAAGATTCATTGTCCTGTGTCAGAGTTTATAAATAATGGATGGACTCTGGAGTTTGATTCTGAAATAGTTGAACCTGGATTAATGGGCACAGGTACTCTTCGAAAGGGAGATTCGGTCATTACGGTTCTGCTAGCTAACTATACAGTATTTAATTTGAAACCGGAGCAGCTTTGTGTTCAGGAGATAAGTATACAGTCAGAAAGCTATGTGAATATGGAAGCTACCTTCCCAGGTGGAGTGAAGATGGGGATGTCCCAATCTATAGTAGAGGATTTATATGCTGACAGCTCTAATCGTATGGATGAGGGAGAAGACGGAAGTCAGTATTATGTAGCTCATGTTAGAGTTCCGGATGGAGAAATAATAGCATCATACACAGTGGTTGAGGGAGAGGATGGAGTCTCCTATGTGACAGGTGTAAAGTATAGTCATAGTCAGGTATCACGAGATAGCGACGATGAAAACACAGATTACATTACTGGACGAATGGTTGAGTAAAATAGTATTAAAGCACATTATACCACAATATAATGTGCTTTAATTTATCCACATTTATAATTGTATACTGTATACAATTTGTGTATCGAAAAAAGTACAATTATTTAATTTCCATTCGTTGACTTGTATACAATTTAAAATTATAATGTATTTAGCATCAGAGATAGGAGACCTATTTCTGATAAAAAGTAACAGTTGTTTTAACAAAATTATACCCTATGGTTTATGTAAAAACCGGGGAAAGATAAAGGAGGAATTTAAAACATGGAATCAGCAGCATGGAATGGTTTCGTAGGCGGCAAGTGGCAGGAAGAAGTTAACTTAAGAGACTTCATCCAGAAGAACTACACAGTGTATGAGGGAGATGACGCTTTCTTAGCTGAGCCTACACAGAACACTAAGGATTTATGGCAGATGGTACTTGACCTTTCTAAGAAGGAGAGAGAAGCAGGCGGTGTTCTTGATATGGATACTAAGGTTGTTTCAACACTTACTTCACACGGTGCAGGTTACCTCGATAAGAGCAAGGAGACAATCGTTGGTGTTCAGACAGACGCTCCATTCAAGAGAGGTATGAACGTTTACGGTGGTATCCGTATGGCTATGAAGGCTTGTGAGGATAATGGATATAAGGTAGATCCTGAGGTTGTTGAGTTCTTCACTACTCATAGAAAGACTCATAACGCAGGTGTATTTGATGTATATGATGAGGAGATTAGAAAGTGTCGTTCTAACCACATCATCACTGGTCTTCCAGATGCTTACGGTCGTGGACGTATCATCGGTGACTACAGAAGAGTAGCACTTTACGGAATCGATTACTTAGTAGCAGACAAGAAGAAGCAGAAGGATTCATATGGTAAGGTATATACTGATGATGTTATCAGAGCTAGAGAGGAAATCTCAGAGCAGATCAGAGCTCTTGGCGAGTTAAAGCAGATGGCAGCAGCTTACGGAATTGATATTTCTAAGCCAGCTACTAATGTTCAGGAAGCTATGCAGGCAGTATACTTCGGTTACCTTGGAGCAGTTAAGGAGCAGAACGGTGCAGCTATGTCACTTGGACGTACTTCAACTTTCCTTGATTGTTATGCAGAGAGAGACCTTGCTAACGGTACATTTACTGAGGAGCAGATTCAGGAGTTCGTAGATCACTTCATTATGAAGCTTCGTATCGTTAAGTTTGCTCGTACACCAGAGTACAACCAGTTATTCTCAGGAGATCCAGTATGGGTAACTGAGTCACTTGCAGGTGTTGGTATCGATGGCAGACCACTTGTAACTAAGATGACATTTAGATATCTTCACACTCTTGATAACTTAGGTGCAGCACCAGAGCCAAACTTAACAGTTCTTTGGTCAACAAAGCTTCCTATCAACTTCAAGCAGTACTGTGCTAAGATGTCAATTAAGTCTTCATCAATCCAGTATGAGAATGATGATATGATGAGAGTAACTCACGGTGATGATTACGCAATCGCTTGTTGTGTATCTTCTATGAGAGTTGGTAAGGAGATGCAGTTCTTCGGAGCTAGAGCAAACCTTGCTAAGTGTCTCCTTTACGCTATCAACGGTGGTGTTGATGAGTGTACAGGTGTACAGGTAGGACCTAAGTACAGACCAATTACTTCAGAGTACCTTGATTTCGATGAGGTTATGGAGAAGTATGATGACATGATGGAGTGGTTAGCAGCTGTTTATGTATCAGCTCTTAACATTATCCACTACATGCATGATAAGTATGCTTACGAGAGAATTCAGATGGCTCTTCATGACAGAGATGTTAGAAGATACTTCGCAACTGGTATCGCTGGTCTTTCAGTTGTTGCTGACTCACTTTCAGCTATCAAGTATGCAAAGGTTAAGCCAATCAGAAATGAGCAGGGTATCGTAGTAAGCTACGAGACAGAGGGCGATTTCCCTAAGTATGGTAACAATGATGATAGAGTAGATAGCATTGCTGTAGATCTTGTATCAAGATTCATGAACAAGATTAGAAAGCACCACGTATATAGAAACGGATTCCCTACTATGTCAGTTCTTACAATTACTTCAAATGTAACTTACGGTAAGAACACTGGTGATACTCCATGTGGTAGAAAGCATGGTCAGCCACTTGCACCTGGTGCAAACCCACTTCATGGTAGAGATAAGAGCGGAGCTCTTGCTTCACTTTCATCAGTTGCTAAGCTTCCATTCATGGATTCACAGGATGGTATTTCAAATACATTCTCTATCATTCCTGGAGCACTTGGTAAGGAAGATCAGGTATTCGCTGGTGACATCGAGATCGACCTTAATAAGTAATTATAAGGACTGATTATATGGATAATGGATTAAGTAATATTGACGATATAGTAGCTATGCTTGATGATATGATGTCAAAGGGACACGGACATGTTAATGTGTCCGTTGACCCGGACGCAGTTGGTAAGAAGGTTGATACCATGGGATGCACAGATTGTGCAAAGGGTGATTTGGCCTGCGCTATACCAACACTTCATGAAGGCATAGACGAGTATATGAATCAAGATTAAATCATTATATTTTTATTATTAGAATAATAGGAGGATATAACAATGGCTAGTACACAGCAGATCGATAACTTAGTAAGTATGTTAGATGGTTATGTAGAAAAAGGCGGACATCATCTTAACGTTAATGTATACAACAGAGATACTCTTCTTGATGCACAGAAGCATCCAGAGAACTACCCACAGTTAACTATCAGAGTTTCAGGCTACGCAGTAAACTTCATCAAGTTAACTGAGGAGCAGCAGAACGATGTTATCTCAAGAACATTCCATGAGTCAATCGACAAGATGTAATAAATGAGACATGCGAAAAAGAGGTCATACCTCACATCAGCTTGCTGATATGTGAGGTTATGACCTCTTTTTCATATGACGAATGCCCACACTGAGCGAGCTAAGCTCGCGATGTGGGCATTCCATGTCTCATTTATTATTGATATTTTAAATCTTATACAAATGTATGTAGATTTTAAGCAAATTATGTTATACTACATATGATTAGAAAACTTTTGATATAGGAGCAATATTATGGACGGAATAATTCATTCAATAGAAACCTTTGGCACCGTAGATGGACCAGGAATTAGATATGTAGTATTTGTAAAGGGATGTCCTATGAGATGTCTGTACTGTCACAACCCGGACACATGGCTTATGAAGGGTGGAGAGACTAAGTCGGTTGCAGAAATCCTAGATGACTACGAAAGGTACAAGCCATTCCTTAAGGGTGGTGGTCTTACTGTAACAGGTGGTGAACCACTTCTTCAGATTGACTTTCTCATAGAGCTTTTCGAGGAGGCAAAGAAGAGAGATATTCATACCTGTCTTGATACCTCGGGTATACAGTTTAGAAGAAATAAGCCTGAGATACTTGCAAAGTATGAGAGACTTATGAAGGTTACAGACCTTATAATGCTTGATATAAAGCACATAGATCCAGAGCAACACAAGGCTCTTACAGGACAACCACAGGACAACATCCTTGACTTCCTTCAGTTTATGGAGGAGCAAAAGAAGACCGTTTGGATTCGTCATGTTCTTGTTCCTGGAATTACCTTGAATGAGGAGTACCTGAAGCGTTTGGGAACCTACCTTGCAAAATTTAGACAGGTTAAGGCTCTTGATGTTCTTCCATATCATAGCATGGGTGTGGAAAAATATGAGAAGCTGGGTAAGGAGTACCCGTTGGCTGGAGTACCTGAGGCAACCAAGGAGCAGGCTATTTGGGCCAAGGACATAGTTCTTGATGCTATGAAGGTGGAAAGACATAGACTTATCGAAGCAGGAGAATTTGTAGTAGAGGAAAAATAACTCATATATTTAACATACTTGGCATACTATAATAAAAAAGCATGGTAAGTGTATGTTGGTTGATAAAAATAAAGCAAAAAGAGAATCTCATCCTATTATTGTGGGTTTGATTCTCTTTTTTGCTGTGGTGATTATTATAGTGGGATGGAATAAAATGAGAGAAGGTAACAAAACCGCAGGGCATAGAGGACAGATGTCGTATTGGGTGGAGACACCTGAAGATGCAGAGGAGGACAACGGACAAAGACAAGATATTTTTGTTGTAGTAGACCCCGGACATGGGGGAAATGATCCTGGGAAGGTAAGCTGGGATGGAGTTTTTGAGAAGGATATAAATCTGCAGATTTCCATTCTGCTAGAGAAAGAACTTGAAAGCAGAGGAATTCAGGTAGCTTTGCTTAGAGAAGAGGATAAGAATTTAGCCACGCAGGGAGCAACAAATAAAAAGGTATCAGATATGAAGAATCGGGTTAGAATAATAAATGACTACAATCCTGATGTTTTAGTAAGCATACATCAAAATAGCTACAGTGACAGTTCGGTTAGAGGTGCTCAGGTGTTCTATCATGAAATGTCGGAGGAAAGCAAGGAGTTTGCGTTAATTCTACAGGATAAACTAAAAGCAATTAATCCTGAATATGGACGAGAGGCGAAAGAAGGAAATGATTACTACATATTAAATAGAAGTATTTGTCCGGGGGTAATAGTCGAATGTGGATTTTTAAGCTGTCCTGAGGAAACAGCGCTTCTGAGTAGTGAGGAATACCAACAAAAAATAGCATCAGCTATATCCGATGCTATTGAACAGTGCTATTAAATTTTAATATCGATATTAGTGCCTACAAAAGGATTAACAGATTGCTCCATCATCTGAGTAAGCATATCACCGTTTGTCTCTACAGAATTAAGAGTTTTCTTAAGCATTGATATATCGATTATGTCCATCTTGTTAGTACCGGATAATGAGATGTTGGTACTGCTAAGTGATGTTATGTTCATATAATCACATCCTTTTTACAAAGTATAGTTTTAACCTATATAAATTATATATGTAAATACAATAAATATCAAGAGAATTATACAGCTATATATAAATTCTTAGCCATAGAGCTTTTATTTGTAACAAAGAATTATTAAATTATGCGTTTACATAATATTATATCTTGAAATATGTGATGCAAGTGTTATAATTAAAGTAACTATGGAGTTAAGAGGTTATGTTAACACCTCTGAATTGCCAACTGTAACATTTTGTAACAAATTCGTAATATTTCTATTGACAAGTGGAAATGGGGTTGCTATAATGACAATTGTAACAAGTTGTAACAAATTTGTAACAAATCGAATGGTATGGAATATTATTGGAGGTAATAGCTATGAAGAGACCATGTAAAAAGTGGTTTGCATTGACTGCATTGGCTGGTATTTCCCTTTGTTTATCGGGAGTACATAAGGCTGACGCCAGTGAAGTGATATATGATGATTCTAATGTAAGTATAATATCTGCTGTTGACAGATATATTGCTACTAACGATAATCCGGTTGCTAATATAGTTGGTAATGAGGAGGAAACAGAGGAGACACAGATTCTTTCAGTAAGTGCATCAAATGACACTGTTAATTCTCAGGGACCAAGTGCAACTATAGAGGAGGTTAAGGCTCCGGAAACTGCATCAGGCTCAGTAATGGTTAATAATATAACCGGAGAGATTACAGCAGTTGATCCAGAGAGTGTAGAGAATGATGAGGCTGATGCGGAGACTACAGAGACTCATACTACTGAAGCTCAGACTACAGAAGCTCCTGCTACTACAGAGGCTACTGATACAGCAGAGTCTGTCACATATGACAACTCTACAACTGATAGTTTTGTATATGCATTAGCTGATCCTGATATGACTGGTAGAGCTGTTGTAACTGCAAGTGGTTCTGTTAATATTAGAGAGTCTGGAAGTGTGGACTCACCACGAGTTGGCGATATTAATTCCGGTGGAATACTTACTGTCAAGGAAAAGGGCTCTGAGTGGTCACTTGTAACTAGTGGTAATGTAACAGGCTATATTAAGAATGAGTTTTTGGCATTTGATGCAGATGCAGCCACATATGCAGCTGGTAATCTTAAGAAGGTTGTTAAAATTAACACAGCTTCTCTTAGAGTTAGAGCAGCGGCTAATGAAAACAGTGAGACCCTTACTCTTGTTACAGAGGGTAATGCTTATGGTATAGAAGAAATAGGTGCGGGCTGGACGAAGATTAATGTAGATGATTCTATTTCAGGATATGTTAGAAATGATTACATAATTCTTGATTATACAGGTCCGGTGGCCCATGTTGTAACTGATGCACCAGCTAGCACAGAGGATACAGATACTTCTGAGTCAGAAAGCACAACAGAAAGTGAGACTACTGAGTCAGCAGGTATTACAACACCACCATCTACAAGTATTGGACAAGATATTGTAAATTATGCATTACAGTTTGTAGGTAACCCTTATGTTTATGGTGGAACATCTCTTACAAATGGTGCTGATTGTTCAGGCTTTGTAATGAGAATATACGCAGACTTTGGTTATTCTATTCCTAGAACTGCAGATGTTCAGGGAACAGTAGGTACAGAGGTATCACTTAGTGCACTTGCACCTGGAGACCTGGTATTCTACGATAATGGTACAGGCTCTATCAAGCATGTTGCTCTTTATATTGGCGATGGACAGGTTGTTCATGCAAGTAGTAGTACAACAGGTATCATAATAAGTAATGTGAATTATAAGCCACCATGTAAGGCTACAAGAATTATTAATTAAGGTTATAAGACACTTTCTCCTATAAGTGTGTGATTATGGAGTTGCTGGTTTTCTGGCAACTCCTTTTTTGCGCGTTGCGATGAGCCATGCACAGATGAATCGAATTGACTGCTGTGTTCTTGCACACGGGCAGGCAGATTCGAGTTCATTTGTATACGGCGAATGCCGCGACACCGAGCATGCTATGCATGCGATGTGTCGACATGGCTCATTAGTATTTCTGACGAATAATTTCCTAAAATTAGATTTTTTTTGTGAAATATGTTAAAAATAACTTTTAAAAAGTCCCATACTATGATATAATTTCTGTAATATATCATTTCCCGTGATATATTAGTTTGACCAAAAAGGAGTGGGGCATTATGAATTACATCATTAGCGGAAAAAACATTGAGGTTACTGAAGGATTAAAGTCAGCTATATACGATAAGTTAGGTAGACTTGAGAAGTTTTTTGCAGAGGACACAGATGTCCAGGTTACTTTCTCTGTGGAGAAGGAAAGACAGAAGATCGAGGTTACTATACCTATGAAGGGACATATTATCAGAGCTGAGCAATCAAGCGAGGATATGTATGTATCTATAGATTTAGTAGTTGAGGTTATAGAGCGTCAGGTAACTCGTTATAAGAAGAAAATCGTTGATAAGGAGCAGAATGCAGCTTTCTTCCAGAATGATTTCTTTAATATCGATGAGGATGATGATGAAGAGGTTAAGATTATTAGAAGTAAGAGATTTGCTGTTAAGCCTATGTATCCAGAGGATGCATGCGTTCAGATGGAGCTCTTAGGACATAATTTCTTCGTATTTAGAAATGCTGAGACTGATGAGGTTAATGTAGTGTACAAGCGTAAGGGCAATACATACGGTCTTATTGAGCCAGAGTTCTAGGAAGAAGGATAGTAAAGGGTTTGTAGGGGTAATAGTTTAAACTATATTAATATAATGAATTAATTGGACCGTCAGGTTCGGATACAGCTTTGTATTTGACCTGGCGGTCTTTATTTGCTTTGGCAGGACATAGTGGTAAGACAAGATTGCCTGTTGCTCAAGTAAAAATATCTTGCCTTGAATCTTGAATAATGCTATATTAAAGGGTATGATACGACAACTGTGTCAAGCGAGAGAGAGAATTTACAATAGAATGTCGAAGCAAATTCGACTATGAAAAAACAAAAGAACATTAATAATACATTGAGGTGTTTTTCTTAATAAGAGAGATGCTAGTTTGGAGGTAGAAATGGGATTTTTTGAGAAAGTGTTCGGAACTCATAGTGAGAAGGAATTGAAGAAGATTACACCTTTGGTGGACAAAATCGAAGCATTAGATTCCAAGATGCAGGGGATGAGCGATGAAGAGCTTAAAGCCAAAACTGTGGAGTTTAAGGAGAGACTCTCTAATGGGGAAACCTTAGATGATATTTTGGTAGAAGCATTTGCGGTAGTAAGAGAGGCATCAGCCAGAGTTCTTAATATGAAGCATTACAGAGTACAGCTTATGGGTGGTATCTTACTTCACCAGGGTCGTATTCCGGAGATGAGAACAGGTGAAGGTAAAACATTAGTTTCCACATTGCCTGCGTACTTGAATGCCTTAGAGGGGAAGGGTGTTCACATAGTTACAGTTAATGATTACCTTGCAAAGCGTGATGCTGAGTGGATGGGACAGATTCACGAGTTCCTTGGACTTAAGGTAGGCGTTATTCTTAACAGCTACAATAAGGACGAACGCCGTGCGGCCTACGAATGTGATATTACCTATGTTACTAATAACGAACTTGGATTTGATTATCTGAGAGATAACATGGTTATATATAAGGAACAGTTGGTTCAGAGAGAGTTAAATTACGCTATCGTGGATGAGGTTGACTCTGTGCTTATTGATGAGGCAAGAACACCGCTCATTATTTCAGGTCAAAGTGGAAAGTCTACAGACCTTTATAAGATGTGCGATTATCTTGCAAGAAGAATGAAGAGAGGTACTGCATCCTTAGAGGTTCGTAAGATAGATGCTATCTTAGGAACAGCACAGGAGGAGGATGGAGATTACCTTGTTGATGAGAAGGATAAGCAGGTAGTTCTTACTGCACAGGGTGTTAAGGAGGTAGAGCAGTTCTTCCACCTTGAAAACTACTCTGATGCGGAAAATATTGATATTCAGCACAATATGATGCAGGCGCTCAAGGCCCATGCGCTTATGTTTAAGGATAAGGATTATGTTGTAGATGGAGACCAGGTACTTATCGTAGATGAGTTTACAGGTCGTATTATGCCGGGTAGAAGATTCTCAGATGGTCTTCACCAGGCTATTGAGGCTAAGGAAAATGTTAAGGTTAAGAGAGAGAGTAGAACTCTTGCAACCATTACATTCCAGAACTTCTTTAATAAGTATAAGAAAAAGGCTGGTATGACTGGTACTGCTCTTACAGAGGAGGACGAGTTCAGAGAGATTTATGGTATGGATGTTGTTGTAGTTCCTACAAACCTTCCTGTTGCCAGAATTGATTATCAGGATTCTGTATTTAAGACAAAGAGAGAGAAGCTTAATGCTATAGTTGAATCAGTTGCTGAGGCTCATGCTAAGGGGCAACCAGTGCTTGTTGGTACTATTACAATTGACGCCTCTGAGGAGCTTAGCAAGATGCTTTCTAAGAAGGGAATTCAGCATAAGGTACTTAATGCTAAGTTCCATGAGATGGAGGCAGAAATCGTTGCGAATGCTGGTCAGCGTGGAGCAGTTACAATTGCCACAAATATGGCTGGTCGTGGTACTGATATTAAGCTTGGCGAAGGTGTTGCAGAGCTTGGTGGTCTCAAGATTATAGGTACAGAGAGACATGAATCTAGACGTATTGATAATCAGCTTAGAGGTCGTGCCGGTAGACAGGGAGATCCGGGTGAGTCTAAGTTCTATCTTTCACTTGATGATGATCTTATGAGACTTTTCGGTTCAGAGAAGGTTAAGGCGATTTACGATACACTTAAGATTCCTGAAGGTCAGGAGATTGAACATGGAACAATTACTAAGTTCATAGAGAAGGCACAGAAGAAGATAGAGGGTAACAACTTTGCTATCAGAAAGAGCTTGCTTGAGTTTGATCAGGTTAACAATGACCAGAGAGAGGTTATCTATGCAGAGCGTAGAAGAGTTCTTGATGGAGAGAATATGAGAGAGCCAATATTTAAGATGGTTCAGGAAACTGTAGAGTCTTATGTTGATAGAACATGTTCAGCAGACCTTACACCAGAAGAGTGGGAGATTGAGGAGCTTAACAGAACTCTTATTCCTATTATACCTTTCGAGAAGATTGAGCTTACTGATAAGGAGATGAATTCCGGTAATGTTAAAGCCTTTAAGCAGAGACTTAAAGAGGAGGCTGCTAAGATCTATGAGGCTAAGGAATCAGAATTTCCTGATATAGAGCACATGAGAGAGGTTGAACGAGTGCTTCTTCTTAAGGTTATTGATAAAAAATGGATGTCTCACATTGATGATATGACACAGCTTAGACAGGGTATTTCTCTTCAGGCTTACGGTAGTAAGGATCCTGTCGTAGAGTACAAGTTCGCAGGCTTTGATATGTTTAATGATATGAAGAATGCTATCCGCGAGGATACGGTTAGAATGATTCTTCACGCGAGAATCGAGCAGAAGGTTGAGCGTGAGGAGGTTGCTAAGGTGACTGGAACTAATAGAGATGATTCTGTTAAGCAGGGACCTGTTAAAAGAGATTCCGCAAAGATTGGCCGTAATGACCCATGCCCTTGCGGATCAGGCAAGAAGTATAAGGTATGCTGTGGCAGATAACATGCATATTGGATAGGACAGAGTAAATTATAAGTAGGTGATATAGGTGTTAGAGTTAGATCAGTACAAATATGTACTTGGAGAGTACAAGACTCCGCTTAGTGAAGTGAGGGATTCACTTTGACATAGCTGGCAAGAATGTGCAGATTCAGCTTTTGGAAGGAAAGCTGGATCAACCGGGCTTTTGGGAAAATGTAGCTGAAAGTCAGGCGGTTATGAAGGAGCTTAAGAATCTTAAGGACACTATAGAAAAATTTGAGGAGCTTCACGGCAAGTATGAGGATATAGAAACCTTAATTTCTCTGTCGGAGGAAGAAGATGATGAAAGTCTGGTGGCTGAAATAGGAGAGCTTTTGGAGGATTTTAAGGTAAGCTTTGATGAATTCAAGGTTCAAACCCTGCTTTCGGGAGAATTTGATGGCAATAATGCTGTGCTTACCCTCCATGCAGGAACCGGAGGCACAGAGGCCTGCGACTGGGTGAGTATGCTTTATCGTATGTATCAAAGATGGGCTGACAAGAAGGGCTTTTCCATAGAGGTCCTTGATTATCTGGACGGTGAGGAGGCTGGCATAAAATCTGTAACATTTCAGGTTAATGGGCAGAATGCCTACGGACTCCTAAAATCAGAAAAGGGTGTTCACAGACTGGTTAGAATATCACCATTTAATGCAGCAGGCAAGAGACAGACATCCTTTGCGGCTCTTGATGTAATGCCAGAGATAAATGAAGACATTGAAGTGGAGATTAATGAGGAGGACCTTCGTATAGACAAGTATCGTTCCAGTGGTGCCGGAGGTCAGCATGTTAATAAAACTGAGTCAGCAATCAGAATAACCCACATTCCTACAGGAGTGGTGGTGCAGTGTCAAAATGAAAGGTCGCAGCACAGCAATAAGGATAAGGCTATGAAGATGCTTAAGGCTAAGCTGTATCTTATAAAGCAACAGGAAAATCTGGAGAAAATATCAGATATTCGTGGCGAGGTAACTGATAATGGCTGGGGTAGCCAGATAAGGTCCTATGTTCTTCAACCATATACTATGGTTAAGGATCGTAGAACAGAGCAGGAAGTTGGTAACGCCCAGGGGGTTTTGGATGGTGATTTGGATCCGTTTATTAATGCCTATTTAAAATGGATTAACACCACAGGTAAAGAGGAGTGATACTATGGCAGAGATAAAGTATATGGTTTTTGGTTTAGAGGATCAGCTGTACAGTCTTAAGCTGTCAAACATTAATGGTATAGAGTACATTTACAATATAGTTCCTGTTCCTGCCGGGGCAAGGTTTATGAAGGGAATTATTCACCTTAGAAATAATATTGTGCCAGTTTATAACCTTAAGGAAAGGTTTGGTATAGAGGAAACAAACTCAAGCACAGAAAGACAGCTCCTTATTACGGAAACCCACGGTATGAAGCTTGGTATAGAGGTAGACTGTGTAAAGGGTATTATTCCTGTTCCTGAGGAAAATATCAAGACCGTTCCCGATGTGGTGAAGGGCGAAGAAACCACCTACTTGGAGAATGTAATAAAGGTTACATTGCCAGAGACGGGTAAGACTGAAATAGTGCTTACCATTTCAATTGATACTTTAATGCCTGATGCTGATTTTGACAATATAGCAAGCTCAATCGAAAGCTTAGAGGAAAGCTAAATTAGGGTTTGAATGAAGCACTGTCAAAGGTCAGGCGTACATTATATAATAAATTGCTAGAGGGAGACTAATAAGATGATAAATATTGCAGTTCTTGGATACGGCACAGTTGGTTCAGGTGTTGTTGAGGTAATTAACACAAACCACGCAAGCATTAATAAGAGAGCAGGTCAGGACATCAATGTTAAGTATGTTCTTGATTTGAGAGAATTTCCGGGAGATCCAGTTCAGGAAATTTTGGTGCATGATTACAATGTGATTTTAAATGATCCAGAGGTTAAGATAGTAGTTGAGGTTATGGGTGGAATTAATCCTGCTTATAGCTTTGTTAAGAGCGCACTTGAGGCTGGAAAGAGTGTTTGTACCTCTAATAAGGAGCTTGTTGCAGCTCATGGAGCTGAGCTTCTTGAGATTGCCAAGGAGAAGAAGGTTAACTTCTTATTCGAGGCAAGTGTTGGTGGAGGAATTCCTATAATCAGACCACTTAATCAATCACTTACAGCAGATGAGATTACTGAGATTACAGGAATACTTAACGGTACAACTAACTATATTTTAAGTAAGATGACAGATGAAGGCTCTGATTTTGACAGTGTATTAAAGATTGCACAGGAAAAGGGCTATGCTGAGAGAAATCCTGAGGCTGATGTTGAAGGCTATGATGCGTGTAGAAAGATTGCAATACTTACATCACTTGCACTTGGTAAGCAGGTAGATTATCAGGATATACATACAGAGGGTATTACTAAGATTACTGATGCAGAGATTAAGTATGCTAAGGCACTTGGCGGCTCAATCAAGCTTCTTGGTATGAGCAAGTTTGAGGATGGAACAACATATTCTATGGTAGCTCCATTTATTATTGGCGGTGACCATCCGCTTGCAACAGTAAGTGGTGTATTCAACGGAATCTTTATCAATGGTAATGTTCTTGGTGATACTATGTTCTACGGAAGAGGAGCAGGTAAGCTTCCTACAGCTAGCGCAGTAGTTGCTGATGTTGTAGACGCAGTTAAGCATCAGGGAACTAATATTATGACTATTTGGGATAAGGAAAAGGTTACTCTTGGCGATATGAGTAGCTTTGAGTGTAGATACTTTGTAAGAACTAACAGTAAGGAAGCACAGGTTGAGGCAACATTTGGTGATGTAGAATATGTTGCTGTTGATGGTCTTAACGAGGTTGCATTTGTAACTGAGAAGATGGCAGAGGGAGACTTCGAGGCTAAGGCTAAGGAGCTTGATGTAATATATAGATTAAGAACAGCGTTGTAGGCGGAGGATTAAAACATGAAGTATGTTATTGTTCTAGGAGATGGAATGGCAGACTATCCTATAGATGATATAGGCGGTATGACACCACTTGAGTATGCAAAGACACCAACTCTTGATATGCTTTCAGCTAAGTCAGAGATAGGACTTGTACATACTATACCAGAAGGAATGAGCCCTGGAAGTGATACAGCAAACCTTTCAGTTATTGGCTATGATCCAAAGATTTATTATTCAGGACGTTCACCACTTGAAGCACTTAGTATAGGCGTTGATATGGAGACTACTGATATATCCTTTAGATGTAATATTGTTACACTTAGCGAGGATGAGGAAGAGTACGAGAAGAAGACAATTATTGACCACAGCTCAAGTGAGATAAGCACTGAGGATGCGGCAGTCCTTCTTGAGGCAGTAAGAAAAGAGCTTGAGGATGACCTTTATAAGTTCTATGTAGGAACAAGCTACAGACATTTAACCATATGGAAGAACGGAAAAGTGTTGCCACTTACGCCACCTCATGATATACTCACTAAGGTTATCGGTGAGTATCTTCCTGAAGATACGGTTCTTAGAAGTATGATGAAGAAGAGCTATGACATACTTGCTAATCATCCAATTAACATAGAGAGAAAGAAGCAGGGACTTAATCCTGCAAACTCTATCTGGTTTTGGGGAGCAGGTACCAGACCGGCCCTTACATCATTCGAAGAGAAGAATAAGAAGAATGGAGTTATGATTTCTGCAGTAGACCTTCTTAAGGGTATTGCTGTAGGAGCAGGACTTACTAATATAGAGGTTGAGGGTGCTAATGGCGGACTTCATACTAATTATGAAGGCAAGGCAAATGCTGCTGTTAAGGCACTTACAACAGATGGTTTTGATTTTGCATACATCCATGTTGAGGCTCCGGATGAGATGGGCCATCAGGGTAGTATGGAGAGAAAGATTCAGGCCATCGAGAATTTGGATGAGAGAGTAATTAAGATAGTGTATGATGCATTAACAGCTTCAGGTGAAGATTTTAGAATGCTTGTACTTCCTGATCATCCAACACCTATTGTACTTAGAACACATTCCAGTGAGCCTGTGCCATACATTTTGTACGACAGCACAGAGCTTAAAGAATCTGTTTTAAAATATAACGAGAAGGACGCAAAGGCTGGCGGTATATACGTGGCTGAAGGTCATACATTAATAGACCACCTTTTCGAAAAATAAAAGTCATTAAACTTTTTAGGAGGAATATATGTTAATAGTTAAGAAGTTTGGCGGTACTTCAGTTGCCAACAAGGAAAGAATTTTTAACGTAGCCAGAAGATGTATAGAGGATTATCAGGCAGGACATGATGTGGTTGTTGTACTTTCAGCTATGGGTAAGTACACTGATGAGCTTATCGATATGGCAAAGGATATTAACGAGCTACCACCTAAGAGAGAGATGGATATGCTTTTCACTATTGGAGAGCAGATGTCAGTAGCTCTTATGGCTATGGCTATGAATAAGCTTGGAGTTCCAGCTATATCTCTCAATGCATTTCAGGTAGCTATGCATTCCACATCTGTATATGGTAATGCAAGATTAAAGAGAATCGATAGCGAAAGAATCAGACATGAGCTTGAGGCTAGAAAGATTGTAATCGTAACTGGCTTCCAGGGCGTAAATAAGTATGATGATTACACTACACTTGGTCGTGGTGGTTCAGATACTACAGCAGTTGCACTTGCAGCAGCACTTCATGCTGATAAGTGTGAGATTTACACAGATGTAGATGGCGTATTTACGGCAGATCCACGTAAGGTGCCTAACGCACGTAAGCTTGATGCAGTAACCTATGATGAGATGCTAGAGCTTGCTACACTTGGAGCGGGAGTTCTTCACAACCGTTCAGTAGAGCTTGCGAAAAAGTACGGCGTAAGAATGGTTGTACGTTCAAGTTTAAATACTTCAGAAGGAACAGTAGTTAGAGGAGGTAGTAAGATGGAAAAGATGCTTGTAAGTGGTGTGGCAGGAGATGCTGACACAGCAAGAGTTGCAATAGTAGGATTAAAGGATGAGCCAGGTGTGGCATTTAAGGTGTTCAATGCATTGGCTAAGCACAACATTAATATTGATATGATTCTTCAGTCAGTTGGTAGAAAGGGAACTAAGGATATTAGCTTCACAACTAATGAGGAAAGTGCAGATGAGGCAGTTAAGGTAATCAATGAGAACTTCAGCGATTTCGAGAGCATTGATGTAGATACTAAGGTTGCTAAGGTTTCAATTGTTGGTGCAGGTATGCAGTCAAATGCAGGTGTTGCAGCTAAGATGTTCGAGGCTCTTTATGATTCAAACATTAACATTAGAATGATTTCAACTTCAGAAATCAGAGTAACCGTACTTATCGATGAGGATAAGATGGAGAGAGCTATGAGTGCTGTTCATGACAAGTTTGCTCTTGGTGAGTAGTTAAGTCTTTAAAATGTAATAGGTTTATGATAAAATACAGCTATGATTTAAGGGTCATGGCTGTATTTTTTATTTCGAAAGAGGAGGGTTTAGATGAGGAAGAGAATTTTAAGTATGATGGCTATCGTCATGGTTGCTGTTATGTCTTGCTTTAGTATTGAAGTAGAAGCGAAGAAGGATTTGGATGGCAGTTATGAAACGGAAGCTATAGGTGATGAACCTGAGTATGAAGAAAAAGATAAAGAAGGTTTTATGGATGAGGCAACCTATGTAGATGCCGAAAGTCAAATTTATAACACTGTAGGGCATTACGCTTCCAGACCTGCAACATATCTGTTTTTGACAGAAGAGGGTTATGAGAGAGTGGCTTGGAACAACGACTATGAGGTTGTGGTGGAAAAATATGGTTGGGATTTTACTTTAACAGATAGCTTTGCCATAGACCAAAAGTATATTGCGCCAGCCGGATGCGCTACGGAGGATGTGTTATTTGGCGGTGTTCATGAAGGGGAAAAGTACAATTTTATACTTACCGGCCAATATAATGAATTTGAATCTGATGACCTTAATACAATAAGAGTATCCAAATTCTCTAAGGATTGGACTTATATTAGCGATTGTAAAATAAGTAATAATTTAGATGTGGAGATATATGTTCCTTTTAGATCTGGTAATATGGAATTTGAGGAGTTGGATGGGAATCTATGGATTTCCTTTGCTAGAACCGGTTATGACGGAGGAGATGGTCATCATCATCATGGAAAGCAGAACATAATAATAAGAGAGTCTGATATGACTTTGCATGGAAGTGCGGCAGATTTCTGGCATTCCTTCGATCAGTATATGGAGGTTTGTAATGGAAGGATGTACCAGATGGAGCTTTCAGAGGGCTCAAGAAAGGTAATTGTTGAGGACCAAAATATTGATAACTACACTGGCGGATGGAATTATAATTGGGCGTCGGGCTGTGATGAATTTACCTCTGTATTTGACTTTTGGTCAACAGATGAATATGGAGTTTACTCATATTCCTTGTATGGAGGAACCGGTGGCTTTGAAGCTTCGGATGCTGATTCTAAGCTATTGTCAGTTGGATACTCTGTGAATCAGGAAATTTTGATGAATGAAGGTAAGGAAGCCATAGATGGATTAAGATATAATGTGTGGATTACATCAACATCCACTGATTTGTCTGATACCAAGTTCAGATGGCTGACAAGCTATGAAGATAATGGAAATGTAGATGCTGATTTGCCACATATAGTTAAGGTTAATGATGATAAATTTCTTGTAATATGGAGTGAGTACTACTATGATACATGGGGCAGTGGCTTTGATGATATAAAGTATATGTATGTTGACTCTGATGGTGCTCCTATATCAGATATAAAGGAGATGAAGGGCTACCTTACTGAGAGTAAACCAGTGGTAAATGCTGATGGTGAAATAGTTTGGGATGCTGCAGATGGAGAAAAGCTATATTTCTTTAAAATACTTCCTGACGGAACCTCAAAGGTAATAGATCTTTCCTACGCAGGTGTGGGTGAGGCTGAGGGAGTATCTTTGTTATATCGCACCCATGTGCAGACCTATGGAGACCAGGAATTTGTATCAGATGGAATGGTTAGTGGAACCTCAGGAGAGTCTAAGAGATTAGAGGCAATTTATATTGAACTTGAGGCTGGTGACAGTCTTGACCTTGGAGTTCAGTACACTACACATTGCCAGAATTATGGCTGGCTACCATGGTCAGCAGACGGTGACATGAACGGAACAGAAGGTGAATCCAAGAGACTTGAAGCCATTATGATTCAGCTTACAGGAGCCGATGCGGACAAGTATGATATATATTACCGAGTTCACGCTCAAAATTATGGCTGGCTTGGATGGGCTAAGAATGGTGAGCCTGCAGGAACAGCCGGACAGTCAAAGAGACTTGAGGGAATTCAAATAGTTGTAACTAATAAGAATGAGGACTTTAATGAGAAGGTGGGAGATATTGTATCAGATTACAGCGAGGCATTCTATGCAACACCGGGCAATTCTCCTATAGTTAATTATCCTGCAACTAACAACGAGAATCCGGTAGTGCCAGGTGAGGATGATGTAAATGTAGCTTATAGAACTCATGTACAGACCTATGGCTGGCAGGGCTGGAAATATAACGGTCAGATGTCAGGAACTTCAGGAGAGTCAAAGAGACTTGAAGGTATTGAGATTAACCTTACCAACAAGGACTACGATGGTGGAATCGCTTATGCAACCCATGTACAGACCTACGGCTGGCAGGGTGCAGACTTAAGTAATCCAACAACTTGGAAGACTAACGGTGAGATGGCTGGAACCAGTGGAGAATCAAAGAGACTTGAGGCAATATGCATTGCTCTTACAGGCGATATGGCTGATTACTATGATGTTTACTATAGGGTTCATGCCCAGACCTATGGCTGGCTTGGATGGGCTAAAAATGGTGAGCCTGCAGGTACAGCAGGACTGTCTAGAAGACTTGAAGGAATTCAGGTGGTGATAGTTCCTAAGGGTGACGCTGCACCATCAGATTGTCAAGGAATAGTGTCTGATGATGACAGACCATTTTTGGAAAAACCATAAGAACGAATGTTCGGATTCTTATAAAATAGTAGTGACAAATCTGCTATGATTTGATAGAATACAGTTAGGGTTTAATTTGCTCTAGCTGTATTCTTTTTTGTTGAGAATTCGGCTGAGTTTGGCAGAGAAGATATATTCTTTGCAAGGGTTAATTTAAGAAGGGAGTGCTTTGTTATGAGAAGTAGGAGATTGCTTGGGAAAGCTATCTGTAGCTTTGCTGTGGGACTTTGCATGTGCGTTGGATTGGTAGGTGGAACTAATCCCCTTTTGGTTAAGGCACAGGAGGAACCCGCTCTAGGGACAGGAGTAAGTGTGGATACTTCTGTGGAGACAGGCGATATTTATGATGAGGCAGATAGTGTAGATGCTTCATATTCATCGGTGACTGGAACCTATGATTTCGATACTGCATATGAGATACTTGATATTCTTAATGGCGAGAGGGTGGCAGCAGGCTTAGCACCGCTAACCATGGATAAGGATTTGCTTGATGCGGCTATGTTTAGAGGTATGGAGATAAGTCAGTGCTTTAGCCATACCAGACCTAATGGATTAAACTGTTTTTCTATAAGTGACAAGTCTTGGGCGGAGAATATAGCTTCAGGTTTTAGCGGAGCAGAAGATGTTATGTATGGTTGGATGAATTCACAAGGCCATAGGAATAACATTATGAATCCTAATTATAAGACAGTGGGTGTAGGAGTAGTTAATGTTAATGGCAGAAAGTGCTATGTCCAGCTGTTTGGAAGAGGGGATTTGGTACAGCTTTATGAAACACCGGATAATCAGACAGTAACAGTAAGCATACCTATGACTTCGGATGGCGCTACTGTATTTCCTGCTATAAGCTATGTCAGTGAATTGCCTACATACACTGATGAGGAGACAGTATTCCCTGCTACAGATGTTACAACTTCATATACTACACATATTCAAAGCTATGGTTGGAGTGATGAGTGTAGAGATGGAGTTTGGGAGACTGATGGAGAGATTAGTGGCTCCTTAGGCCTATCCAAGCGTTTAGAGGCAATTATAATTGATGTAGAGGGTAATGATAATCTGGGTATTAGATATAAGACCCACATTCAGACCTATGGCTGGGAGAAGGAGTGGAAAACTGATGGATCCATCTCAGGAACCAGCGGTGAGTCAAAGCGACTTGAGGCTATTATGATTGAACTTACAGGTTCTGATAAGTCCAAGTATGATGTGTACTATAGAGTTCATGCTCAGAATTACGGCTGGCTAGGTTGGGCCAAGAATGGAGAGGCTGCAGGAACAGCAGGGCAGTCGAAGCGACTTGAGGCTATTCAGGTAATAGTTGTTCCTAAGGGAACAGCACCTTCAGGGGTTATCGGATATTCATATATAGAGGTTGGCAAATATGCTGACAATGGTACCCATGATGGTATGATTAACTATTCCACTCATGTTCAAAATTATGGTGACCAGTCCTATGTGTATGACGGTTCTGTTTCGGGAACCTTTGGAGAGTCAAAGCGACTTGAAGGCATAAGAATTAATCTGAATAATGATTTGATTGGCTACAAGGGCGAGGTTAAGTATACTACCCATGTTCAAACCTATGGCTGGCAGGGCAATCCAGAGGATAGTACAGGAGCTGACTGGAGTACTAACGGAGCTATGTCAGGAACCTCAGGAGAATCCAAGAGATTGGAAGCTATTTGTATCATGCTTGAAGGTGAGGTAGCTAATCATTATGATGTGTACTATAGAGTTCACTCTCAGACCTTTGGCTGGTTAGGTTGGGCTAAGAATGGAGAGCCTGCTGGTACAGCAGGATATTCAAAGCGACTTGAGGGAATACAGATAGTTCTTTTACCTAAGGGCTCAGAAGCTCCATCCTCAAATCCTGGGGATGCAGGCGTGGATGCTTATATCGAGAAAAAATAAAAATAATGACTTGTTGAAAATAGTGTGATAAAATACAGTTGTGTCTTTATGCAAAGGCGCAACTGTATTTTGTTTGACAGGAGATGGAATAAGTTGAAAAGAACAGATTATATAACCTGGGATCAGTATTTTATGGGAATTGCAAATATGTCTGCCTATAGAAGTAAGGATCCTAATACGCAGGTTGGAGCCTGTATTGTGGATAAGGATAATCGCATTCTTTCTATGGGATACAATGGAATGCCTTGTGGGTGTGATGATGACGACATGCCTTGGGATAGAGAAGGAGATAATCTATCCAGCAAATATTTTTATGTATGTCATGCGGAGCTAAATGCTATACTAAATTATCGTGGTAATGGAAACCTTAAGGGAGCCAGATGCTATGTAACACTGTTTCCATGTAATGAATGTGCTAAGGCTATTATTCAGACAGGAATCAAGGAAGTAATTTATATGGCGGACAAGTATGCGGACTCGGAATCTACCATTGCATCAAAAAAGATGTTCGAAATGGCCGGGGTAACATACAGACAGTATGAGAATAAGCATAAGGAGATAAGCTTTCAGCTTTAGAATGAATATATATGAAGGTGGCTAATACAAAATCTGTGAAGATGACCTTTAAGGCATTGTACAGCTATGTTATGAATACGAATTATAGAAGCACTGCCGGTGTTGCAGGACTTATATTAAGCTTTGGTGCATTGGTTATGTTGATACTACGCTGGGCAAACTTGGGAAATGGTCAGAAGGTAATGCTTATAGTAATTGCTTTGGTTTTTACTGTTCTTAATCCCTTAAGTCTTGCGTTTAAGACTTACCAGCAGCTTAAATTAAGTCCCTCACATAAGGTTCCTTTGGATTATACATTTTCGGATGAGGGAATAACCGTGGCCCAGGGAGAGCTTAATCAGTTAATTAAGTGGGATATGATATGTAGAATTATGCTTACTAAGCATATGGTGGCGGTATATACCAGCAGAATACATGCATTTGTAATTCCGTTAACTGAGCTTGGTGAGGATAAGGGCAGAATTCTTACAGCTATGGTTTCGTTTACTGCAGGTAATGAGCCAAGGCTAAGTAGAAACTTAAAGGTTTATACCAGTGGAAAAGGATTATAGATATGATTAGAGAAAGCTTTAGTGCTGATGATACATTTAATATAGGGAAGGAAATTGCACAAATGTCTGAGCCAGGGCAGGTTTATTGTCTGTATGGTGACTTGGGAACGGGGAAGACCGTATTTTCCCAGGGCTTTGGTGCAGGACTTGGGGTAAAGGAGCCTATTAGCAGTCCAACATTTACTATTCTGAAGGAATATCATGAGGGTAGATTGCCATTTTATCATTTTGATGTGTACAGAATAGGCAGTGAGGATGAGATGGAGGAGATTGGCTACTTTGACCTTGTGGATTCGGATGGCGTTTGTCTTATAGAATGGGCTGAGCTGATAAGAGATATATTGCCTAAAGATTGCTATAAGGTAACCATTGCAAAGGACACAGAAAAAGGCTTTGATTATAGAACCATAGAGATAGACAGGATGTAGAGAGGATTAAAAATGAAAGTACTTGGTATGGACAGCTCTGGTCTGGTTGCCAGCTTAGCTGTTGTGGAAAATGATATATTAGTGGCAGAGTACACAGTGAATCATAAGAAGACTCACTCTCAGACCTTACTTCCTATGCTGGATGAGATTGTGAGGATGACTGAGCTTCAGCTGGATACGGTAGACGCCATTGCGGTGGCTGCGGGACCAGGCTCATTTACAGGTCTTAGAATAGGTGCGGCAACAGCAAAGGCTTTAGGTCTAGCCATAGACAAGCCTATAGTATCGGTGCCAACCTGTCATGGTTTGGCTTTTAATTTGTGGGGCGCAAGTGATGTGGTATGTCCTATACTTGATGCTAGAAGAAATCAGGTATATACAGGAGTGTACCAGTTCGTAGATGGAAATCTTGATGTGATTAAGGATCAGGATGCCATGGGTATAAATGAGCTTGTGGAGTATTTGAATCAGCTGGACAGAAGAGTTATATTTGTAGGTGATGGAATTCCTGTTTATCAGGATTATATAAAAGATAATATAAGCTGTGCTTGCTCCTTTGCACCAGCGGGCTTTAATAGGCAGAGAGCTTCGTCAGTAGCAGCTTTAGGACTAAAACTTTTTGAACAGGGAGTATTTGAACATGCAGATGAACATAAGCCTATATATCTTAGAAAGTCTCAGGCTGAGCGGGAACGAGAGGAGCTTATGAAAAAGGAAGGTTAGTATGGCAACAATAGATGAGGATATAATGCTTCGTCAGATTTCCTATATTGAAAAGGATAGCTTTAGCGATGCTTGGAGCTTGGACAGCCTGTGGGGGTCTATGACAAGAGATTATAATTTGATATATTTTGCCTTGGGCAATGAAGAAAAATATACCCTATACTCCTTTAGAGGCGGCGAGGAGATAGTGGTAAGTAATTATAAGGATGTGGGTGTGCAGGGTGATAAAACAGACAAGAAGTCTGGAGAGAAGCTGCTTATGGGATATGTAATTGCAACGGATATTGCTGATGAAAGCGAGCTGCTTAGAATTGCTGTGGCAGATAGGTTTAAGCGAATCGGAGTAGGCTATCAACTGATGAAAGCCTACAAGGATAGCTTAAAGTCTCATTGTGACAAATATTTCCTGGAGGTTAGAGCATCCAATAATGGCGCAAGGGCATTATATGAGAAGCTTGGATATAAGGCTATTAGCACCAGAAAGAATTATTACAACGATCCTAAGGAGGATGCGGTGATTTATTCCTTGGAGCTTGGACCCTACTACAAGTTAGGAGATTAAAAGATGCGGTGTGCATTGAAAATAATACTATCAATATTTGCCATAAATAGAAAGATTTGAGTGTTTAATTAGAAATCACATTTTATTATAATATTTATACAAAGACCTAGGAGGAAGCTATGGAAAATAAGGATAAGTTATGTAATAAATGTGGTAAAACCTTGAAGAAGGTTAATGAAATATTTCGTGAGGATTTTCTGGAGGTGAATAAGGACTGGGGCTTTTTCTCCACCAAGGATGGCAAAACCTACAGGTTTACTATGTGCGAGGATTGCTGTGAGAACTTGGTTAAAAGCTTTATGGTGCCTGTGGAAGTATCGGATACTACGGAATTAGTATAAGAGGGTGATTGGATGTTGGATATATGTTTGCTTGGAACTGGTGGGACGCTGCCACTTCCATACAGAGCTCTTACCTCACTTATGGTGAGATATAAGGGGAGTCATATTTTGATAGATTGTGGTGAGGGAACACAGAATCAGATTAGACTACAGGGCTGGAGCTTTAAGCCTATAGATGTAATTTGCATAACACATTTTCATGCAGATCATATAAGCGGTTTGCCTGGACTTCTTCTTACTATGGGGAATGCGGAGAGAACTGAGCCACTTACTATGATAGGACCTAGGGGGTTAGAAAGGGTGGTTAATTCCCTTAGAATTATTGCACCTGATTTACCTTTTGAGATTAAGTTTATAGAGCTAGAGGAGAATTTTAAAGAGCTTTGTATTTGTGGACTTAGAATACAAGCCTTTAAGGTTAATCATAAGACGACCTGTTATGGATACAGCATTTTGGTTGACAGAGCAGGTAAATTTGATGCGGATAAGGCTAAGGCTTTGGGTCTTCCAGTTCAGTATTGGGGCCTGCTTCAAAAAGGGGAAGCTGTGGAATACGAGGGCGTGACCTATGAAAGCTCTCAGGTAATGGGTGAAGCCAGAAAAGGACTTAAATGCACCTATTGCACAGACACAAGACCTATGGAAAGTATTGCAGAAAATGCGTTTAGAGCAGATTTGTTTATATGTGAGGGTATGTACGGTGAGGATGATAAGCTGGAGAATGCCAAGGAAAATAAGCATATGACTATGATGGAGGCGGCTGCTCTTGCTAAGAAGGCAGAGGTTAAGGAAATGTGGCTGACACACTATAGTCCTGCAACAGTCAGACCTCAAGAGTTCAAGGATAAGATAAGAAGCATTTTCCCTAGAACGGTTATTTCTAAGGATAGAAGAACTATAGAACTAAGGTTTGAGGATTAAGAAGCGTAGGAGGTTGTTCTTATGGGAGACAAAAAGAAAAGTAAACCATCAGGATTGAAAACAGTGGTGTTAGCAATATTCTTTGTGGTTATTTTTTTGGTATTTTTTAATAGCCTAAGTGACAGAGCAGGCAGGGAGAGAACCAAGGAAACTGCAACGGAGATTGAACGCTTAATGAACTATGATATGTTTGGAGAATACCCTAAGACTCCTAGAGATGTGGCAAAGCTACATAATAGATATTTTGAGGTGCTTTATGGCAAGGGAGTAACTGACGATGAACTTGTGGTTATGAATCAGAAAATTAGAGGTATGTATTCCAGCGAACTTCTTATGTATAATGATGAGAATACAAACCTTCAGAATTTGAAGAAAAATATACAGTCGGTGGAGGAGGCTGGGTATGAGTACCGCTCCTATGAGCTCCCTGAAGCTAGTCAGGTAGAGTATTATACTCAAAATGGCAGGGAGATGGCTACCCTGGAGGTTAAGATAGTATTTAATATAGAAAATGATATGGAATACATGTATGTGAAATATGTCATGCTTAAGGAAAATGACCAATGGAAGATACATGTATGGGGAATATCTGACACTATAGAGGTGACTGAATAAGAGGTAGAATATGAGTACAACATTATTAGCTATAGAGACATCCTGTGACGAAACCGCTGCAGCAATAGTGGTTGATGGCAAGGAAGTGAAATCAAATATAATTTATTCGCAGATAGAGCTACATAAGCTTTATGGCGGCGTTGTTCCGGAGATTGCATCCAGAAAGCATGTTGAGAAAATCAATCAGGTGATTAGAGCGGCTATAGATGAGGCACAGGTTACCTGGGAAGAGATTGATGGAATTGCTGTGACCTATGGACCAGGCTTGGTGGGTCCTCTTTTGGTGGGTGTTAGCGCTGCAAAGACTTTGGCCTTTGCTAAGGGTAAACCAATAGTAGGTGTTCATCATATAGAGGGTCATATTGCAGCAAACTACATTGAAAATGATAATCTAAAACCACCATTTATGTGTATGGTTGCGTCAGGTGGACACTCTCATTTGGTGTATGTAAAGGACTATGGTGAATTTGAGATAGTGGGTCATACCAGAGATGATGCGGCGGGAGAAGCCTTTGATAAGGTGGCTCGTGCTATAGGCCTTGGATATCCAGGTGGTCCTAAGATAGATAAGCTCTCTAAGGAAGGAGACCCAACTGCAATTAATTTCCCTCGGTCTTATATGGAGGATGCTCCATATGATTTTTCCTTCAGTGGACTTAAATCAGCGGTGCTTAATTATTTGAATAGCTGTGAGATGAAGGGAATAGAGATAAATAAGGCTGATGTGGCTGCATCATTTCAGCAGGCAGTTATTGATGTGATTACAGATAATGCTGTGAGGGCGGCAAAGGATTATGGATGCGAGAAGCTTGCTCTTGCCGGTGGTGTTGCATCCAATAGCTCGCTAAGACAGAGCTTGGTTGACAGATGTGCTAAGGAAGGGATAGAGTTTTATTATCCATCGCCAATTTATTGTACAGACAATGCGGCTATGATTGGAGTGGCTGGATATTATGAGTTTATTAAGGGAACAAGACATGATTTAAACTTGAATGCAGTACCTAATCTTAAAATTGGGGAGAGATAATGCAAATATAGTTTTAGACACTTTATGTGTGTGAGGTAATGTTATGGCAATTGCGATAGTGCTGGCTGGTGGCAGCGGAAGCCGTATGAAGTCGGATGTGGCAAAACAATTTTTGATGCTTAAGGATAAGGAACTTCTGTATTATTCATTGAAGACCTTTCAGGACAATAGGAATATTAGCGATATTATCTTGGTGACAAGACCAGAAGATGTGGAATACTGTAAGGCTAGCATTGTTGAAAGGTATGGATTTAGTAAGGTAAGAAAAATATGTACAGGGGGCAAGGAAAGGTATAACTCTGTATATAATGGATT
>JAZPXZ010000024.1:0-58909 GCA_045543915.1 Wujia sp. | reverse complement strand
GTGTGCGAATTTAATACCTTATCCACTGGAGAAAAAAGGTTTTGATGATTTATTGCAAGAAGCGGAAGAACGATTTGGTGATAGTCCCTTTGTTGCAACTACGGATGATGGACAGTTGGTTGGTTTTTTCTGCTTTTCAGTGAATTTGAATACAAATGAAGGGATGCTCAAATTTGTAGTGGTTGACAATGCTATAAGGAATAAAGGGTATGGATGTGAAATGATAAAAGTGGCTGTTAAATATGCCTTTGAAATAGCGAAAGCAGATGCTGTGCAATTGAATGTTTTTCCAGAGAATCCTGGAGCAAAGAAATGTTATGAAAAAGTGGGATTTAAAGAACGAACATTAACAGAGAATGCGTTTCGTTTTAAGGATGAATTATGGGGAAGATGTAATATGGTTATTACAAAATAAGTCCGCAAACTTTCAGTTTACTGAATTGTTGAATACTTGAAATTATGATTAAAGCAGAGCTAACAACTCTGCTTTTCACATTCTACACGATAAATTAGATAATGAGTTTCTTCCTATTATAATACAATAGTAGAAGAGGAGAAGTGCCCGAGGTGCCCAAGAAGTGCCTAAACTCAAGGATAATATTTACTGGAACTCCTTGCTTTGCAGACCGTCCGTGATTTTGAACTAAATTTCAGAAATTTATTATATTCAACGACTCCCCAAGGACTTCCTAGGGATAAAACTAAAAAAGCAACCATATAAAATGATTGCTTTTAAATGCGGGTAACAGGAGTTGAACCTGCACGGGTGTTCCCACTAGAACCTAAATCTAGCGCGTCTGCCAATTCCGCCATACCCGCATACTAACTATATAAAATTTGATTAGAGCAAGCCGTGCCCCTCGCAAGCTTCGCTTGCTCAGTCACGGGCTGTCGCCCTATGTATCCATGTCTTAAAATGTCGATACGAGAGCAAGCTCTCATCGGCATTTTAGCCATGTCTACGCACGGCTTATAGCTTACGTGTAAATTCCGCCATACCCGCATTTTTATTTTAGAAGAAATCTTCCAAATAAAAAATGAGCCACGGGGGAATCGAACCCCCGACAACTTGATTAAAAGTCAAGTGCTCTACCGACTGAGCTAGTGGCCCATATAAATTAAAAAAATTTAAGCTGGGCTAGTTGGATTCGAACCAACGAGTGCAGGAGTCAAAGTCCTGTGCCTTACCGCTTGGCGATAGCCCAAAGAGCTTTTCTACTGCAAAGCTTAAATAAAAAGGGTGGATAGAGGGACACGAACCCTCGGCCTCCAGAGCCACAATCTGGCGCGCTAGCCAACTGCGCCATACCCACCATATCATTATTGAAATAAAAAAATGTGCCCGAAGGGATTCGAACCCCCGACCCACGGCTTAGAAGGCCGTTGCTCTATCCAGCTGAGCTACGGACACATTTGATTTTCGCAAATTGCGAAAATAAAGAGCGGGTGATGGGAATCGAACCCACGTATCTAGCTTGGAAGGCTAGTGTTCTACCATTGAACTACACCCGCATAATATGCACTAAAGTGTTTGGTTTTAAAGTCGGGGTGACAGGATTCGAACCTGCGACCTCCTGATCCCAAATCAGGCGCTCTAGCCAAGCTGAGCCACACCCCGTTAGGTGATTAAAACTAGTTGTGCGTTTGTGTGGTAGCTTGCTACCTTTCCTTGACGCAAGATAGATTATATTACACAAACAATTACTTGTCAATAACTTTTTTAAAAAAATTGACAGATATATTTTTTAGGGGTAAACTCATATCTTGTGAGGTGATATATTTGGATAATTTTTTATTTAGTATAAATTCTACTATACCTATATTTTTGGTCATACTTCTTGGATACATATTAAAGCAAAGGAGCTTTTTGACAGAGGAATTTGCAGATATAGCTAATAGATTCTGTTTTAATATAGCTCTTCCAGTTATGCTTTATCAAGATATTTCGAAAACAGATGTTAAGCATGATATGAATATAAGATTCTTTTTGTACTGCCTGATTGTGACTATAGTTATGTTTGCACTGGTTTGGGTTATTGCCAAGACTTTTGTTAGAGATAAATCTATGGTTGGCGCCTTTGCTCAGGCTGGCGCAAGGGGAAGTGCAGCAATACTTGGGGTTGCATTTGTGGAAAATATTTGCGGAGATATTGGGATGACAGCCCTTATGATTGTTGCATCAGTACCATTTTTTAATATGCTATCTGTCATTATTCTGGTCTGTGAATCTCCGGACAGAAGTGAGCAGGGCACTAGTAAGATAAGAAGCTCCATCGTGAATATAGCTAAAAACCCTATTATTATTGGTATTGTTCTTGGCTTGGTAGCGTCCTTGGTTGGTATAAAGCTTCCTGTTATTGCAGACAGAAGCCTGGATTATATTGGTAGAACAGCCACGCCGATTGCTCTTATAGCTATAGGTGCCGGTTTTGATATAAAGGAAGCTATGACCAGATTAAAGCCAGCTTTAGCGGCATCTTTTATTAAGCTTGTAGGATTACCTGTATTGTTTTTACCTATAGCGGTAAAAATGGGGTTTAGGGATGCGGAAATGGTTGCTATACTTGTAATGTTGGCAGCACCTACTACTGTAAGCAGCTATGTTATGGCAAAAAGCATGAAGAATGATCATGTTCTTGCATCAAATGTTATAGTATTAACTACACTTATGGCATCAGTAACCTTGACTGGATGGGTGTTTGTTTTACGAACTATGGGGTGGATTTAATTTGCTATATATAAGTGTTTTGAAAATATGAAAAAAAGTTTCAAATTTCTCTTGACTTTTTCAACAGATACCATTATACTAACAAAGGTGTCAAACGACACATATGGGATCTTAGCTCAGCTGGGAGAGCATCTGCCTTACAAGCAGAGGGTCACAGGTTCGAGCCCTGTAGGTCCCATTTAATATGGCGGGATAGCTCAGTTGGCTAGAGCACACGGTTCATACCCGGGGTGTCGGGGGTTCAAATCCCCCTCCCGCTATTTTTTTTATTTAAGGGTTCAATTTTAAAAGATTCTGATTTTCTTCAGAATTATTCCAGGGATATAAAAATTATTATAATTGATTTGGTATGTTCTTTTGTTGTGCAAGAATTTACCTTTCTTTTGTTTGTCAAAGAAAAGAGTTCCTACTGTATATATAAATTTTTTGATGTATGGAGGTAACTATGTATTTGAAGAAGAAAAAAACAATTATGCTTCTAGTATTTGGAATTGGTGTGTTGGTTGTTGTGATTTGCTTTTGTTTTAGCAAGAATAATAGCCATGAGTGTAAGAAGGGTGATTCTGTTATTGATGAGTTGCATATTGAAGAACCGGTAGAAGCGAGTACAGCTTTAGATTCGTATGAGATAGAAGAAACAATCTATGAGGAAGAATGTACTACAGAACTGGCAGAAATGGGAAATAGTGATAGTATACCTTTGCCTTCTGAACAGATTAATGATACGGAAACAGAGTATGATCAAAACGAGGATGAGTCTATAATGACAACTTCTCAGGAGGAAACCGTTAATCAGCAGGAGGGATTTGGCTATGAACAAGGTGGTCAGGAACAGGCTGTTATTATAGATGTGACAGAGCATCAGCATTCTTTTGTAAGCCAGATATCATATGTTTTTCATCCTGAGATTGGTCATTATGAGAGCATATGTGTTGAAGAGGGTTATGAGGAACAAATTTATGAGAATTATTCAATGTGTTGCAGGTATTGTGGAGAAATAATGGATGATTGGTCAGTGGATGATTTGATGAGTCATGTGGCAATGCACGGCTCTTACGGAAGTGCTCAGGTGGTGGTTGATACTATTTGGCACGAGCCAATATATGAAGAGGTTTGGATTGTTGATGAGAAGGAATATTACGAGGAGGTGATAACTGAAAAATGCACTGAATGTGGTTATGAGAAATAGCCTAATTTAAATGGGGACAAGGGTTAATTTAAATTAGGAGGATTATTATGGTTAAGAAGAATAAGATACTAGCTTTGACCATGCTGTTTGTATTAATTATTGGAACTATCGCCGGTGTTTTGTCTGCGAAAGCAGAAGAAACATCACAGGACGGAGAAATTAGCTTTTTTTCTGTAGGTGATAACGGTGAAGAGATTTTGGTATGTGGAAGAGAGGAGACGGTGGGCGACTTTGGTGATGTAATAGGTTACGAGATTACCTCCTATGATGGCTCTGGTTATATTCCCTACAGGGATAATGTGCATCATAGCATGACAGTTACGACCAGCGATGGAAGTCTTACGGAAGGCTATTGTATGCAACCTTATGTAAATGGTCCAAGCATTACTGCTTATCAGAATTATAACTATGTTGAAGGCACAAGCAATAGTACGATTTTTGCCTCTTTAAGCCATGATGAAATCAAGAAATGGCAGACTGTATATGTTGTTGCCACAAAATACGGTTTTGGTGGAACTATGGCAGACCCTAACTATGTAACAGGCACCAATGAGGATGATGGTGGTACATTTGGTACATATATAATTAATCGAGATGGTCAACAAAAGGTTGTAAGAGGAATAATGATAGGTGGTCGAGTTTATGAGATGACTAAGGATGAGGCTCGCGCTCTTACCCAGGTAATTGTTCATTATGTTGGAAATAGAGGGAGTGAATATACCATAACTGATTTTGTGGGTAACACATTTCCGAACAATACATCAGCCGCATTTAATCATTTGAAAGCTTATGCTGACAGCGCAGTTAAGGAATACGAAATAGTTGGAGATATACAGTATGTTTCTGAAAATTTTGATAATTATCAGGATACAGCTGTCAGTCAGGAATTCTTTTGGTATGTATATGACCATTCAGAAGGTGGTTGGGTGGATTACAACGGTGGTATGTTGAATAAGGAGCATGTAGGTGATGATGGAAATATTGAATTAAAGGTAGAATATCAGTCTAAGAATATGTGTAATAAGCTGGTTGTTAATTCAAATACGGATAATGTGACAGTTGAATATAATTATGATCCTTATCTGGTGTGGTGGACTGACACAGATGAAAATCATTATGATTATTTCACTGTTAATAATTCCAGTAATGTACCTATTACAGTTACTTATGATAAGGTCTATTCAGACACAGAAGGCTTAACTAATGAGATGCTTGATAATATGGAATACAATATAGATACATTTTCTCAGAAGGCTTATATAGAGTTGGATGCTAAGAGTCTTTTGGATAATGGAGGTAGTATTGACCTTTCTGTAGAAACAGGCCTTGGAGCTACTGCTGCAAATTGTTATGATTCGGAAACTGATAGATATGGTACAAGAATGTATAGCTGTATGAATATTCAAGATTGTTTGTTGCTTGCGTCAAATAGAGATATTAGTGCCAGTTCAAACCTATCTGTTAATTTGGAAATGTCTGGAAAAATATCTCTTGAAAAGGTTAGCAAAAGGAATGATATAACATCTAATAACAGCTGTTATAGCTTTGAAGGAGCAATCTATAATGTATATGAAGTAGACTCCAAAAGTGATACCTCTAAATCAAAACTGGCTGGTACATTTGTGACAAATAGTGAAGGGATTGGAATGATAACATATTCAAAATACAACCTGGATGATGTTTCTGAAACTACGCTTACAAAGCTTCCATTAGGCTGGTATATGGTGTGTGAAGAATCAGGGCCTACAAATGGTTCCTACAAGAAGGACACGAACAGGTACTATGAGTATATAACCATGGATGACTATGATAAGCTTAGAGTGGTGGTAAGTGAGGAGGAGCCTGTTGCAGATCCAATACCATTTGAAATAGTAAAGCAATGCTCTGAGGGGGATAATGTAGGTGCAGCTTCCCTTGAAGGGGCTGAATTTACAGTTTGGTATTATAAGGGAGAGTATGAGAGTATAGAAGAGATAGAAGCTTCCGGCGCTAACTATGATAGGAAATGGGTTTTTGAGACCCGGATTGCTGAGTCTACAAATAATGCAACATGTATTATTCATGAGGACTTGCTTGTTGAAGGTAGTGATGAGCCATATCTTAACGATAAAGGAAGAATGATATTGCCGCTGGGGACAATAGTTGTGGAAGAAACTAAAGCTCCTGTAGGCTATAAGCTTGATGGTGCTGTATATAATATTGTAAATACTATAGATGGAACTAAAACTCCTATTGATGGTCCTTATATAAGTATTATTGAAGAGGAAAATGGCACAGTAAAACTAAGTGTAAGTAATCAAATAATTGTGTCAGAGGAACCAATAAGGGGTGATTTTAAACTTGTAAAAAAAGATAAGCATACAGGAGAGCCTATGGCGGGAATAGCATTTTCTATAACCTCAAAAACTACAGGAGAAAGTCATGTTATTGTTACTGATGAGGATGGAGTTGCCAGTACGACCGCAGAGTTTGTGCTGCATAGTGATAATACAAATGGTAATGATGACTATGATGAGAAGGCTGTGCTAAAGCCTACAGGAATCTGGTTTAGTGGCGACGAAATAGTCGATAAGGTGTATGATGAAAAAGGTGCTTTGCCATATGACACCTATATTGTTAAGGAACTGCCTTGTTCAGCTAATAGAGAGTATTATTTAGGTAAAGAGTTTGAGATAATGGTTACGGAGGATGGCGTTACATGTGAGTATGGGGATATAACAAACACTCATAAGCCTGAAATAGGAACAGAAGCATTTGATGCTGTTGACATGGACAAGATTATCCCTATGGGTGGAAAGGTGTCGGTGATTGATAAGGTTAATTATAGATATCTTGATACTGATAAGACATATGTCTTAAAGGGGGTAATTGTGAATAAAACAACAGGTGAGGTTGTTGAGTATAAGGGAGCAATGGTTGACGCATCAGTGGAGTTTACCCCTATTGATGCAGAAGGTATTGTTGATATGCCTTTTGAATTTGAACTGGTGTGCTGTAAGGGTGACAAGCTGGTTGTTTATGAATATTTATATGATAAAGAAACGGGTGAATTGGTAGCAAGTCATGCTGATATAAATTGTGATAAACAGACTTTGACCATAGAGTCAGAGGGGGTAGAAGAAGAGACTAAGCCTACAGAGGAGATAACAACCACAGAAGAACCAACAACTGAGGTCACCACAACGGAAATAACTACCACTGAAGTAACTACTGAGGAAAAGGTAGCTGGGGAGGTTCGAGAGGAGCCTAAAACAGGAGATAGTTCAAATATTGCAATTGTTGTATGTGTAATGATTGCTATGATGGTGGGGATATGCTTAATGATTATGGCTAATAGAAAGCACAACTAAAGCTTGAATTAATAATAGAGCATTATAAAAGCGATTATACTTTTGATGGAAAGTATAATCGCTTTATTTTTAATTATTATTCGTCGTATTTCTGTGCTAGGTCATTAATGTCGCTGCCGAAGGTGTCGAGAGGGGTATTAAGAATCTTCTCTAAGTCCTCCTGCTCCTTGTTGTCCTGTGCCTTTTTCTTCTTCCAGAAGTTAATAAGCATAGCCACAAGAACAATAACAGCTACAGCAATTACGACAACAATACCTATAACCTTGCCATTGCTCTTAGCCATGATGTTTTTAGAGGCATCCTCTAATCCGTCACCGAAGGCTTTAGCTAGGTCTCCAGTATACCAGTAGCCATTTACCTTATCGCAGATTAGGTCTAATGAAGTTTCGTCGATGATTTCACCAGTGTCATAACCTGCAGCAAAGTAGTAGTCGTCTTCTTCTGCAATGTAAACCATAAGGAAGTTACCTTCGCTTTCAAAGAGCTGATCATAAACCATATCCTGATATGTATCATAGCCCTTGTACTCGCTCTTATCAGGAGTGTTCTCGATTACATAAAGGAATGGGAAGACACCGGTTTTATTATAGAATTCTTTAAATCCTGATATAAGTGTCTGCTCATTAGATTTATCAATAAATTTCTCTACGCAGGTATCCTCGTAGTACCCCTGACTACTATCTACATGTCCTCTGTATTTCTCTCTGTTAAGCTTAGCTCCTGAACCACCATTAGAGCTGCCCATAGAACTTGAAAACAATGCAACTATAACAATCATTAATACGATTAAGTATGCAAATATAGATGCGCATCCGCCACCACTTGAGTAGTAACGTCTTCCGCCACTGTAGTAGTATCTACGACGTGGAGGTGGTGGCATACCAGGACCTCCATGATAATGGTGATGATGATGAGAAGGACCACTTGGTCTATAACCACCATAACCACCGTGGCTGCTTGAACCACTCATACGTCTTGGTCCGCTACTGCTTGAACCTCTTGATCTACCACTTCCAGAAAATGAACGGCTTCCACTTCTGCTTCCGCCCCCCATAGAACGACCGCCGCCACCACGGCTACCACCGCCGCCACGGCTTCCACCCATAGAACGTGCCATAATTTATCCTCCTTGTTAATTTTAAATTCATACTCCTATTTTACAATGAATATTTGAATCAGTAAACAGAAAAATTGCTATTAATTTAAATTTCTAAGTTATAGTGTAATCTTATCTTCACAAAATTCGAGAAATATGCTAGAGTAAGGATTGTTGGAAAAGTCATTTGTTTGTAGGGCTTTAATAAAAATTTATTTTTTTAAAATTGTAAGTGTTATATAAAGTTCATAATATGAACTTTTGAATAGGAGATTTAATATGCGAATTGGAATGGGATACGATGTACACAAGCTGGTAGAAGGAAGGCAGCTTATAGTAGGCGGTGTTAATATTCCTTACGAAAAAGGTCTTTTGGGACATTCTGATGCGGATGTATTAGCCCATGCTATTATGGATTCAATTTTAGGTGCTGCCGGACTTGGAGATATAGGAAAGCATTTTCCTGATACGGACGAAAGATATAAGGGTGCAGATAGTCTTAAGCTTATGGAGGCTGTTGCTCAGCTGATAGACAAGGAAAATATGTTGATTGGCAATATAGATGCCACAATAATTGCGCAAAAGCCCAAGATGGCACCTTACATTGACCATATGAGAGCAAATATTGCCAAAACTCTTGGTGTTAGTAAGAATCAGGTAAATATTAAAGCCACCACAGAGGAAGGCTTGGGCTTTACTGGGGAAGGGCTTGGTATTAGTGCTCAGTCAATATGCTTGCTTGAAACTGTTAATAATTTTGATTATAGAGACAGTATCAATGTAGAAGAAAATAATAACAGGTGTGCAGGATGTGTTGGCTGTGCTATGCTTAATGAAAAGGAGTAAAGAGATAGCAAATGGAAGAAAGCGGGAAACAGGTAGAAGAATACACGGGTGAGTTGGAGTATACCTACGAAAAGAATTTTATATTATTAAGAGAACTTTGGGAGGAAGCCTTTGACGATCCTGAAGAGTTTGTTAACTACTATTTCGAAAATGTTTGCAAGGATAATAAGGTTTTATCCGCATATATTGAAGATAAGCTAGTAGGAATGATACATTTAAACCCGTATAATATGCTTATAGAGGGTAAAGTAATAAAATCCTACTATGTGGTAGGAGTGTCGGTTACTTATTCTATGAGAGAAAAAGGTGTTATGAAGGCTATGATGAAAAAAGCCCTTGAGGATGTTTCTGAGGAGGGTGTTGAAATGGTGTTCTTAATGCCGGCTTTAGAGGATTATTACAATAACTTAGGCTATAAGAAAATATATAGCACTAAGACTATGGATTTCACTATTATAGAACCTGAGGATTTTGAGAGAGCTGTGTCTGATTGCTATGCATCTCTTATGCTATGCACGAAGCACATGGTGGATTTACCGATAGATGATTTGGATAATGTGGCTGATATAATCAACCAGAAGCTAGGCGAAAGCTATAAGATGTTTTGTAAGAGAGACAGGGATTATCTTTCTCGAATGACAGCGGAACATAGGTGTCAAAGTGGAGATGTCTGTTTGGTAACGGAACATATGATGTCGGAGAATGAGGATGAAACCGATGACATGGATATTGTGGGTGTGTTTTCCTATGGCATTGATGATGATACTATGTATGTAGAAAAATTCGAACCATTTGTAGATAATTCCATGGCTCTTATGATAAGTGTTTTAAAATTAGCTATAGAACTATCTTGTTCAAGATGTATAATTACAGTTGCGTCAAAGGATGTAGACGGCTATGAACACATCTTGGATGGTATAGAGCTGGATGTAACAGATGGAAAGGGTATAATGGTGAAAATACTTGAAGGCGACGAGCTAAGCTACCTTGACCTATTGACAGATAACACATTTATAGATGAAATTGTATAAATACTTGTAATTTGCATTGTAAATTAAAGAATTAATATGTTATAATTAGTCGATTTGCAGTATATGCAAAAAGGCAAAAAAATAAAGATGGGAGAAAGACTCATGTATAAGATTTTAAAGAAAGAAGTCATGAATCAGGCTGTAATTATGATGGAGGTGGAAGCTCCATATGTAGCTGCCAGGTGTGAGGCGGGACAGTTTGTAATTGTAAGATTGGGTGAGGATGGCGAAAGAATTCCTCTTACAATTGCTGATTTTGACAGAGAAAAGAATTCCGTAACTATTATTTTCCAGGTTGTAGGTTATTCTACAGAGCAGTATGCAAAGCTTGAGGCAGGAGATTCATTTGATGATTTCGTAGGTCCTCTCGGTCAGCCGGCTCCATTTGAAAAGTGGAACAGAGTGCTTGGTGTTGCAGGTGGTGTTGGTTCAGCACCTCTTTATCCACAGCTTAAGAAGCTTTCAGAGATGGGTGTAGAATGTGATGTTATCATCGGTGGACGTTCAGCTGAATTTGTAATTTTGGCTGAGAAGTTTGCTAAGTTCTGTAAGAATGTATATATTATGACAGATGACGGTTCTCTTGGTGAGCAGGGACTTGTTACTAAGAAAATTCAGGAGCTTCTTGATGCAGGTGAGAAGTATGATCATTGTATAGCTATAGGACCTCTTGTTATGATGAAGTTTGTTGTTGCAACTACTAAGCCAGCAGATCTTCATACTACTGTATCACTGAATCCGATTATGATCGATGGTACTGGTATGTGCGGTGGCTGTAGAGTTACAGTCGGAGGAGAGACTAAGTTTGCTTGTGTAGATGGTCCTGACTTCGACGGCTTCCTTGTTGATTTTGATGAGTGTATGAAGAGACAGACCTTCTACAAGGAAGAAGAGCATGCATGTAGAATGAGAAATGCAGCAAACTAATTAATTATAATAATGAGATATAGGAGATTAATATTATGGCAAATATGAGTCCAACTAAGGTTCCTATGCCACAGCAGGATCCGGATATTAGAAATAAAAACTTTGATGAGGTTGCTACAGGTTATACAGCTGAGATGGCTATGGAAGAGGCGTCAAGATGTATTAACTGTAAGAATAAGCCATGTATGACAGGCTGTCCTGTTAATGTACCAATTCCTGGCTTTATTGAGAAGGTGGCAGCAGGAGATTTTGAGGCTGCTTATGAGATTATCACAAGTGAGAACGCACTTCCTGCAATCTGCGGTAGAGTGTGTCCACAGGAGAATCAGTGTGAGGGTAAGTGTATTAGAGGAATCAAGGGAGAGTCTGTATCTATAGGCCGTCTTGAGAGATTCGTTGCAGATTATCACATGCAGAACGGCAAGAAGCAGGAACTTAATATTGAGAAGAATGGTAAGAAGGTAGCTGTAGTAGGTTCTGGTCCTGCTGGTATTACATGTGCAGGTGAACTTGCTAAGAAGGGCTATGATGTAACTATATTTGAAGCATTACATAAGGCTGGTGGAGTATTAAGCTACGGTATTCCAGAGTTCAGACTTCCAAAGTCATTGGTTGCTAAGGAATTAGAGAATGTTACAGATATGGGAGTTAAGATTGAGACTAATGTAGTTATTGGTCGTTCTCTTACAGTGGATGATTTGTTTGAGAGAGGCTTTGATGCTGTATTCCTTGGAACAGGAGCAGGACTTCCAAACTTCCTTAGAATTCCTGGAGAGAACTTGCTTGGTGTATATTCAGCTAATGAGTTCCTTACAAGAGTAAATCTTATGAAGGGATACAAGAAGGATGCAGTTCCAACACCTGTTAAGGTTGGTAAGAAGGTGGCAGTGGTTGGAGCAGGTAATGTTGCTATGGATGCAGCTAGAACAGCGAAGAGACTTGGCGCTGAGGAGGTATACATTGTATACAGAAGAGGTGCTGAAGAGGTTCCAGCAAGAGCAGAAGAGGTTGAGCACGCTAAGGAAGAGGGCGTAATCTTCAAGCTTCTTAATAACCCCGTTGCTATCCACGGAGAAGACGGATGGGTTAAGGGTATTGAAGTTGTTGAGCAAAAGCTTGGTGAACCAGATGCTTCCGGTAGAAGAAGACCAGAGCCTATAGAGGGTTCAAATTATATTATTGATGTAGAGACAGTTGTTATAGCTATTGGTCAGTCACCTAATCCACTTATTCGTCAGACTACTGAGGGCCTTGAGACTCAGAAGTGGGGCGGAATTATTGTAGAAGAGGAAACTAATGAGACTACTCGTAAGAATGTTTACGCTGGTGGAGATGTTGTAACAGGTGCTGCTACAGTAATTCTAGCAATGGGAGCTGGTAAGAAGGCTGCTAAGGCGATTGATGAGTCTCTTAAAGAAATGTAAGAATAGAGGTTTTGGATGGATAACTATATAGAACAGATTGTTAAGAAAAATCCGGACGCAAAACAGAGGCTTCTTTTTGTAGGAGCGATTTTTGTAACTATGCTTGGTATTGCAGCTATGCTGTTTTATGATATGAGTGTAGGTATAATGGTTTCGGCAGGTGGAGCATTTTTTATATATTTTGCAAAGAATCAGCAAAGTCAAGAGTATGAGTATGTATTTGTTAACTCGGACTGCGATATAGCAAGAATATCTAACAAACAGAATAGAAAGGAAATATTTTCTATTAAGGGTGGAGATGTACAGAAGGTGCTAAAATATGATTCTCAGCAATTTGAAAATGAACTAGAAGCTAATGGGAATCTTATCATAAAGGATTTTACCTCTGGAGATAAGAGTAAGCAGGATGACTGGTATATGTTCCTGACAAATGCTAATGGTAAGACTGTTGCAGTTGGCCTTGAGCTTAATGATAAGACAAAGGTATATGTTGAGACTTATTTCAAGAATAAAAGTAACATATCAGGCGTAAATTCAAATTATAATAGGTAAGTATTATATAGACCTTCCTTGTTGGAATACAGGGAGGGTCTTTTGCTTTGTAAAAATTTATTATAAACATTATTGGCAGTATAATTTTGCGAAATATAAGAAAAATAAAAAGTAAAAGATAAATTACAAAGGGAAGAGTGAATATGAATGGCAAATTTGTGCGATGTTTTTTGCTTTTTTTAACAGGTGGAATAGTATATTTTTATTTCGAAATACTTGTAAGAGGGTATTCTCACATCTCCATGTTTCTGCTTGGCGGGATTTGTTTTCTTTTGGTTGGTACTCTAGGCACATATATTCTAAATAAGAGAATGCATTTTTTGTATAGGCTGGCTATAATTATGCTTTCTTCAACTGCCATAATAACAACCTTGGAGCTGTTTACGGGATTGATAGTGAATGTGTATATGGAATTGGCGGTATGGGATTATTCCAAAATGAGTTTTAATTATATGGGTCAAATATGCTTGCTGTATTCTATTTTGTGGGGCATACTAGGTTTAGTGTGTGTTTATATTTATGGGATTATAGATAAGTTTGTATTTGAAGGAACTACAGAAGAGTAGTGGGATAAAATGACAAAATAATAGCCAAGCTATGGGCTTGGCTAGTTATGTACATATTAATATTAAGGATCCAATGGTTCCATCTTGAGTCCCTTATACATCTTGGTGTAAAGACTCTTCTCATCTGTGTAAAGCATATAACCTCTTGGGCCGTCTTTTACGATGTAAGCATACTTGTTCTTCTGAACATTCATATAAAGAACTTCGTCAACATTAAGCTCCTTAGCTTTTGCTTTAGCAGTATAAACGTTAAGTGGTTCCAACTTGTATTTTTTCACAGCCTGATCTACTGTCATTATAAATACCTCCTATCTATCTTTGGATTAAAATATCTTGATTACAAATGGGCAAACAAGTATAATTAACCATACACGATAACTTAAGTATAGTATATTTCATCTTAAGGTTAAAGTCAACTGCAAAAAACAAATATGGTTTAAAATTTACATAATAATCTATGAGGTATGGAATGAACGACAATAATCGAAACAAATCTAAACTTTTACTTCATGTGTGCTGTGCACCCTGTAGTTCTCATGTACTTGAATTATTGGAAAAACAGTATGATATTACTGTCTATTTTTATAATCCTAATATAACAGAGCGGGACGAGTATGATAAAAGGTATAATGAATTGCAAAGGTTTATAAAAGAGGCGCCTTTTGCCGTGGGAGTGATGGCTGTTGATGCCGGTTATGATGCTGATGCATTTTTTGAGATGAGTAGGGGGATGGAGCATTTGCCTGAGAGGGGAGCCAGATGCTATGAGTGTTACAAACTTAGACTGGAAGCAACAGCTAAATACGCAAAGGAGAAAGGGTTCGATGTGTTTACTACATCTCTGTCTATAAGTCCTCACAAAAACGCCACATGGATTAATGAAATAGGTGCAATGTGTAGTGAAAAATATGAGATAGATTATTTGTATAGTGATTTCAAGAAAAAAGATGGCTATAGGCGTTCTATACAGCTTTCCAAGGAGTATGATTTGTATAGACAGGATTATTGTGGATGCATATATAGCAGGCGTGATAAAATATAAAATTATAAGAATAATTTTCTTGTTTAGCTAAGGGAATTATTGTAGAATTATATTGAAGGATTGGCTTTTGAAGGGAGGGCTGTTTTATGTATATTGGTGGCATGAGTAATAATTATACAATTCCAATTAGTAGTGTTGGTAAAGTAACACCTATTAATACGGATAATTCTGTGGACAGCTCTGCTAAGGTTAAAGGAGTGACAGAATGTTCTACATGCGAGAGTAGAATGTATGTAGATGGCTCTAATGAGAGCGATGTTTCCTTTAAGGCACCAGGACATATAAGTCCTGAGCAATCCTATTCTAAGGTGTTGTCTCATGAGCAGGAACATGTGAGCAATGCGGTTGCAGAGGGAAGTAAGCCGGAGGCTCAGCTTTTGAGTGCAACTGTATCTCTTAAAATGGCAACCTGCCCTGAGTGTGGAAGAAGATATGTGGCCGGAGGATTAACAACAACCACCATGAAATACACTGAAGCATCTCCGTATGACAAAGGTAGAAAGCTTATAGAGGGAAGCTTCCTTAAGGGTATGAATGTTGATGAAACTGTATAATGCTACTAAGGTGAATCTATATCTAGGATTGAATCTATAATATCCATGACGATTTTTTGTTGATCCTTATCTAGTAGCTTAAAGTTTTCTATAAAGAAACCGTATTGACCGTTAGACTCCTCTAGAATATCAGAATTGTTCTCTTGGCTATAGTAAGTTGTTAAATTTTCGTTATTGCTATCTGCGTCTGCGAGAGCCATTATGAATTCGTTAACATCGGTGTGTAATACTTCTCCCAATCTTAGAAGTGTTTCTAGTGTTGGCAAACGCAATCCATGTTCGTAGTGATTGTAAGTTGATTTTGATAGATAGCAAAGCTCTGCCACCTTGCTCTGACTAAGCAATAAGGTGGTACGTTTTTGTTTTAATAGGGAACCGAATTTTTTTGTGTTCAATTTTTATCACCCCCTTTATATAGAATATTCATCAGATTTAATATTCTTTTTTGTGATGTGGGGGATAGCTTAGAGTATAGCTTTAGTACAGAGAATAGGTCGTCACGATTAGCATTTTCTACTAGCTTAATGCCGTCTTGAAAGGAAGATGACTGTGGGTCGTATAGTATCTTCATAAGATCTGTGTCAAAGAACATTGAAAGTCTTGTGATTATTTCTGCCGATGGCATACAACGACCAGTTTCGTAAGTGATGTAGGCTTGTCTTGTTATTCCAATCTGGTTTGCTAATTGTGATTGGGTTAATTCGTGAGTTAGACGTAATTCTTTAAGACGGAGCCCAAAATCTTGTTGATTCATAGATTACCTCCGATTGATTGAAAAAATAGAAAAATTGAACATAGTTATTGTAACATACATTCACAAATAAAAGCAATTAAAAAAATATTTTAAAGGAGAAAATTATGAGTAAAGCAGATGAAAAGTTTATATCTATGTGTCAGGATATAATTAACAATGGATTTAGTACTGAAGGTGAGAAGGTTAGACCTAAATGGGAGGATGGAACATATGCCTATACTCTAAAACGCTTTGGCGTAGTTAATAGATATGATTTATCAGAGGAATTCCCTGCCATAACATTAAGGAAAACATACATAAAATCTGCTATAGATGAGCTTTTGTGGATATGGCAGAAAAAATCTAATAATGTAAATGATTTAAAAAGTCACATCTGGGATTCCTGGGCGGATGAGAATGGATCAATAGGTAAGGCTTATGGTTATCAGCTTGGTGTAAAGCATCAGTACAAGGAAGGAATGATGGATCAGGTTGATAGGGTGATTTTTGACTTAAAGAATAATCCGTATAGTAGAAGAATAATGACGAATATATATGTTCATCAGGATTTGTCGGAGATGAATCTGTATCCTTGCGCTTACAGTGTAACATTTAATGTGACAGGCGATAGACTTAATGCTATACTCAATCAAAGATCGCAGGATGTGCTTGCTGCAAACAATTGGAATGTTGTTCAATATGCTGTTTTGGTTCATATGATGGCTCAGGTTGCCGGGCTAAAACCAGGAGAATTAGTGCATGTAATTGCAGATGCTCACATATATGATAGACATATTCCTATTGTAGAAGAGTTGATTAAAAGACCAACCTATCCAGCACCAAAGTTCACTATGAATCCTGAAGTAAAGGATTTTTATGAATTCACATTAGATGATTTCACTATCGAGGATTATGTTACAGGACCTCAGGTGACCAATATTCCTATTGCAATATAATGGCACTGTTGTAATAAAAAGTTTAAAATATAGAAAGGGGATTTTGCAATATGGATTTAATTGTTGCTGTAGATAATAATTGGGCAATTGGTAATAAAGGAGAGCTTTTGGTTTCTATTCCGGAGGATATGAAATTCTTTAGACAGACGACTATGGGGAGTGTAGTCGTACTTGGAAGAAAAACCTTAGCGGGATTTCCTAATGGACTTCCTCTAAAGGGAAGGGATAATATTATTTTATCAACAAATCCTGATTATACCGTAAAGGATGCAACGGTAGTGAATTCTAAAGAAGAACTCTTGGAAGAATTGAAAAAAATCAAGGATAGGCAGATTTTTGTGATTGGTGGCGGTGCCATATATGAGATGTTACTCCCATATTGCAAATATGCACATGTTACAAAAATCAATTATTCTTATGTTGCTGATACATATTTTCCTGATTTGGACAAAATGGATAATTGGTCTATTGTTTCAGAAAGTGACGAGCATACCTATTTTGATTTAGAATATTTCTTCTATAAGTATGAAAATAGTAATCCTGTGGCAATAGAGTAATAGTGATTTTGTCATTTTAAACATAAAAAAATATATTGCTTTAGCATTATGCACAAAAAACAACAAAAAAACATGCTGAAAGTAACAATTTCTACTTTTAAATACAAAATTAGTGTGATATAATTTCTGTATGTTTATGTATAAAAAACTTTTTTATTGGAGGATTATGTTATGGCAGATGTAATGATGACCTCAGGCTCAAGCTTTGAGGGATATGAGATTGTAGAATATTTGGGCTTTGTTAATGTTCAGACAGTTCTTGCGTCTAACTTTTTTAAAGGTATTGCAGCAGGTGTTACTGAGATGTCTGATGCCGAAAGTGAGAAGCTTACTAGTAAGCTTGAGCAGGCCAATGAAGTGGCTATAGAGAAACTTATGGGAGTTGCAAAAAAGCGTGGTGCTGATGCTGTTATTGGACTTGCACTTAACTATACCGAGTTTGCTAATAATTCAGTTGGTACAATTGCTTCTGGTACAGCTGTAAAGCTTAAGAAGAAGCAGTCTGCAGTTGTGGTGGTTGAGAAAGAGTTATATGTAAGCAACTACTATAACAGACTTGTTCCTAGACCTGTCAGAGTTAAGATTGCAGGCAAGGGCAAGGAGGTTACAATTGCAGCAGATTTCTATAACTACAATATGGATGACATCAAGGCTATTAGAGCGGATGTAGAGCTCACTAATCTCTATGAGGAGAAGCTTGTTATTAAGAACCTTGATTTCGTATTTGACAAGGGTAATATAACACTTATTGAGTCAAAGGCTATAGAGTGTAAGCTTCCTGTGAAGGATATATTACTTCTTAAAGATTCAAAGGTTACAATTTCTAAGTATGTAACAAGTAGAGGAGTGTATGCATGTAACGATTTACCAATTAATGTCAGCATGCCATTACATAGACTTGCAGCACTCAAGGAGAAGCGTGGTATTGATGCTGTTGAGAAGTATAGAACTGACGGTATGATTTGGACATGTAATTGTGGTTATGTGAATGAAGCTGGTGCTGAGGAGTGTGTTGTTTGTTCACGTAAGCAGGAAGATATGAAGAGTACATCTAAGTTCAATCCTGACGAGATGATTGCAAAGATGCAAACTAAGGAGTATGTAATTGAAATTAAGGATGTCCTTATGGAGTACATTAAGGATATTGACAATCAGTACAGAATGGAACTTCTTGAGATTATGGAATCTGGACTTCAGTATGAGAAGACTAGAGGCAATATGAAGGACACAGTAATTGAGAAGGTTGAGAAGGTATTCGAGGGACATTAATTATTGTAAAAGAAGAGTCTGTGTGATAAACTTATAATAATGACTTGATTAGAGGTGAGAAGGATGGGCTCAGGTCTTAGTATGACCAGCGTTAATAAGATAAAAGAATTAGCTATGTCTAGGGAGTACAGCTTGGCTTTGGAGATAATTGAAAGTCAAGATTTAACAAAATCCCTTAATCCACAATTTATTAGATTGTGTGGAGATGTATATGTAGCCAATAAGAGATACAAAGATGCCAGAAAGGTTTTTCTTATGGCCCACAGGATGGCTCCTGAAGCGAAGAGGGTTATTTTTTCTCTTTCTGATTTGTATTTTAGAATGGGATACAAGGATTTAGCTGAATTTTATTATAAATTATATATGTTTGATGCAGAGCCAGACCTTCCGCAGACAAACCAGATGAACTATATATATAGTAAGGCTCAAGGGTGTCCTTTTCAGGAGATTGAGACACTCTTGTTTCCTATGTATAGTGATTTGATGGATTATGATTGGTCTTTTGAACTTTATCTTCTTATGAAGATACAGGGGAAGGATGCAGAAGCCACTGCAATTAAGAATGATTATGTGGCTACATTTAAGACAGAACAGAATTCGGAGATTATGGAAGAACTGGAAAAATCAACTGAGAGATTGGAAGATTTGTTCTACATATATCCTAAGAATGCTGTGGAGGATGATGATCCAGAACAGGAGGAGCTTCGACAAGAGGAAAAGCCGTTGCTTGAGGCTGATGATAATAGAATTAATCCGAAGGAAGCTGAGATTCAAATTGTATTTGATGACAATGAGAAAGCATCCTTTGGAGCTAAGTTGAAATATAAGAAGCATCTAAAAGAGCAGGAAAAGCTTGCCAGACAGGCTGAAAAGAGTGAAGAGACGGAGGAACAAGACTCTGAAGCTGCTTTAGATGATCAGTCATCAGAAGAAGAAACAGTTGAATTAGAACAATCTCAGTCTGAGGTACAGCAGAACTCCTCGAATGATGGTTCTAGTGAGAAGGTAAGCATTTTCAAGAAACTCTTTTCAAAGAAGAAGATTGAAAATGTTGAAGATATAGTTTCGGAAGAGACAGATAATAACCAGGTTGAAACCCATGAAAGTAAGGAACATACTCCAGACACTGAAACCGATGAGGAAAATCAAGAAGATGTCATAGACATATTAGAGCAACCTGAAACTGTACAGCCTGAAAATGATGAGGTTGGAGAACAAGGTGTTGAGGATGATACAATAGATGATGTATCTAAGGTTGAGGCTCAAGAGGATGAATATGATTTTGATTTTCAGATAGAAGAGTGTTTGACAGAGGATAATGTTGAAGAAGAAACAGGGACTGATGGAGATGACTTTAACACTGATAAGGTAGAGACTGCGACAGAAGAAGAATCCGAACAAGCAATCAAAGACGATATGGGAGATTCTGTTATGCAGGAAATATATGGTAAGAAGAAAATCTCAATAGTGACTGAATTAGGTGAGGATACTTTTGTGAATGTGTCAGAGATTGATACAAACAAAGATGCAAGCAATCCGTTTGATGAGCTTCTTGGCTATGAAAAGAAGAACTCAGTGATTGACACAGATGCTGAGGTTGACAATAAGGAAAAGACATCCTTTGTATTTGAAGAGGTACAACTTGAGCCAGAGGATGTTGGCCAGTATGAGGTTGATGATTTTTCTCAAGGCTTTAAATTGACAGACTTTGAGGAAGATGACTTAAAACTGGATACTGATTCTGATGTAGATACTGATTTTGGAGAAATGGTTGATGCTACTACAGAGGAAAATGTTGAAGAGACAATAGAAGAGGCTACATATGGATATGTGGAGGAGGCTATTGGAGAAACAACAGATGAATTTGTTGATGATGAAGTTACAGAAGAAGCTGTTGAAGATACAATAGAGGAGTTTGCGAACGAAGATAAATTTGTAGAGGAAACTATTGAAGATGTGATAGAAGAAGCTGCAGATGAATTTGAAGAGGGCACTATTGAAGAGACAGTAGAAGAATCGGCAGATGGATATGTGGAGGATGCTATTGAGGATGCATTAGAGGAGTCTGCAAATGAATATGAATTTGTAGAGGAAGCTATTGTAGATACAATGGAAGAAGCTGTTGAGGAATTTGAGGAGGAAGCTGTCGGAGAAGCTACAGAAGAGCCAGCATATACCCCTCAATTCAATGTGGCTGATTCATTGGAAGGCGAATCTGTGTATGATACGCTTAAGAAAAAAGGCAATATGGACTTCCCGGAATTTAAGACCACACTATTTCCAGAGTATGGACAACAGGTGGCAGAAGTTGAGAATAATTTTGATGAGATAATGTCTCAGGCTCAAGATAAAATAAATGAAAATCTTCTTAAAGAAGAACAGATGCAAAGAGAAGCAGAAGCACTTTTGGCATCTTTAGGAATAGATATTGGAAACATTAAGCCAACCATTAACACAGATAATGGAGGGGGTGGTTCTGTTGAAAGGACACAAGCTGTATTGACCCAGCAGGATGGAATGCAGGCAACAGAATCGTCGCACATGGTGGATGAACTTAATACTGAGGAAACTCAGGAAGAGGTCACAAAATATAGACCTTCAAGAGATGAATTAAAAGCATCTTTGAAGATAGATTCTGTTAAGAAAAGTATCTTAAAGCAAATCAAAGAATATAGATAATTCTTGACTGATAAATGTTACTGAAAGGAGGCAAAGCTAGTGGCAATTGATCAAAGAGAAGCGTTGATAGCTGCGGTTAGAGCGCAGGTTGAAAAAGAAAAAGCCGCTAAAGCTGCTAAGGAAAAGAAGGAACAAGAAGCTATGCAGTTATCGGGCAAAGCTTCTGCTTCGACAGCAAGTGCTGACAACAAGCCTAAATACAAGACTCTATCTGCTGATGATTTAGCAAAAATCGAAGAGAAAAAGAGACGTAAGCAGGCTATGGAACAGGGTCTTGATATGGAAGAATGGGATAGAGCCCGTGCTGCAGAGAAGGCTGCTGAGGAAGCTGCTAAAAAGGCTGAAGAAGATGCTGTGAAGAAGGCCGAGGAAGAGAAGAAGGCTGTTGAGGCGAAGAAGGCTGAAGAGGCAAAGAAGGCTGCTGAGGCAAAGAAGGCCGAAGAAGCAAAGAAGGCCGAAGAAGCAAAGAAGGCTGAAGAGGCAAAGAAGGCTGAAGAGGCAAAGAAGGCTGAAGAGGCAAAGAAGGCTGAAGAAACTAAAACTCAATCATCATTAGGTATGAGTGTAGGAATGCAGCCTGATAAGTCAGGTATGTCTCTCAATTCTTCAAAGACTTCTTCAGGTGGTCTTGGACTTGGCGGACTTAAAACTGAGTCAAAGGGGTTAGGCTTAAGTCTTAAGACAGAAGGTACAGATTCAAAAGCTTCTGAGGAGGCGAAGAAGGCTGAGGAAGCAAAGAAGGCTGAGGAAGCAAAGAAGGCTGAGGAGGCAAAGAAGGCTGAAGAGGCCAAGAAGGCTGAAGAAGCAAGATTAAGAGCTGAAGAAGCAAAGAAGGCCGAGGAGGCAAGAAAAGCTTTAGCCCAGGAGAAGGAAAAACTAAGACCTACCAAGCTAGTTGGTGGAAGTGATTCTGTAAAAGTTATTGGTGAGGATTCCGAGGATGAGTCATTAGCATTCGCTCAGGATGGCGATACAAAAATTATTTCTGATAGTATAGCATGGAAGGCAACAGAAACTGGTAAAAAGCCGGATAACGACGATATTATTAATATCGTACCTAATCGTACTACTCCTACAAATGATGTTAAAAGTATGTATGATATGGATGATGATGATGATATATTAGGAGCAGAAATTTCAAAGCTTGCTAATTTTGATGATTCAATTACTTCAAGTGCGGCTTCAAATGAGGCTGTAAAGGCTGAGGAAGCAAGGAAAGCTGAGGAAGAAAGAAAGGCTGCTGAGGCAAAGAATGCAGAAGAAGCCAAGAAAGCCGAGGAGGCAAAGAAGGCTGAAGAGGCAAAGAAGGCTGCAGAAGAGGTAGCTCGTAAGAAAGCAGAGGAATTAGCAGCTAAGAAGGCAGCTGAGGAGGAAGAAGCTCGTAAGAAAGCTGAAGCTCAAAGGAAAAAGCTTGAAGAGGCAGAGCGACGTGCTGCTGAACAGCAAAGGCGTATAGCAGAAGCACAGGCTAAGGCAAGAGCTGAGGAAGCTGCTCGTAAGAGAGCAGAGGAAGCAGAGGCTAGAAGAATCGAAGAGGAAGCTAAGCGTAAAGCCTTAGAAGAAGAGCGTAAGAAGGCTGCAGAGGAAGCTCGTAAGAAAGCAGAGGAAGAGGCTAGAGCAAAGGCTAAGCAGGAAGCTCTTAAGAATGCAGAGGAAGCTCGTAAGAAGGCTGCAGAGGCTGCTAAGCTTTTGGAAGAAGCAAAGAAGGCTGAAGAAGAAGCTGCTCGTAAAGCTGAAGAGAATAGAAAGAAGGCAGAGGCAGAGGCAAAGGCAAAGGCAGAAGCAGAGGCAAAACGTAAGGCAGAGGCAGAAGCAAAGGCAAAGGCAGAAGCAGAAGCAAAGGCAAAGGCAGAGGCAGAAGCAAAAGCAAAGGCAGAAGCAGAGGCCAAAGCAAGAGCTGAAGAGGAAGCTAGAATAAAGGCTGAGGCAGAGGCTAAGAGAAAGGCAGAAGAAGAAGCAAAGAAGGCCGCAGAGGAGGCTCGTAAGAGAGCTGAAGAGGCTATGCGTATCTTAGAAGAAGCTAAGAAGGCTGAAGAGGCTGCCCTAAAGAAGGCTGAAGAAACTCGTAAGCAGGCAGAGGCTGATGCCAAGAAGGCTGCAGAAGATGCGGCTAAGAAGAAGGCAGAAGCTGAGGCAAAGGCAAAGGCAGAGGCTGAGGCAAAGGCAAAGGCAGAGGCTGAGGCAAAGGCAAAGGCAGAGGCTGAGGCAAAGGCAAGAGCTGAAGAGGAAGCAAAGGCAAAGGCAGCAGAAGAAGCCCGTAAGAAGGCTGAGGAAGAGAATAAAAAGGCTGCAGAAGAAGCTGCTAAGAAAGCTGAAGAGGCTCGTAAGATACTTGAGGCTGCAAAGAAGGCAGAAGAGGATGCTCTCAAGGCTGCTGAGGCTGCTGAAAGTATGAAGCTTGATCTCACACAACCTACTGAAGATGGAAAGCTTCCTATGGCTGCATATTATCTTGAGAAGTATACAAAGGTTGAATCAGTATCAGATAATATGATTACTATGTTTAATAAAATCGCTAATAAAGCGACTAAGACAAATAATCTTGTTCTTATGGGTGAACATGGATTTGGTCTTACAAGCTTTGGTGAGGATTTTGCAAGAAGCTTCTATGATATGGGCATTTGTAAGGCTAAGACAATTGCGAAGATTAAAGCTGCTGCACTTAATAAGGTTAAGCTTTCTGATGCAATGATAAAGCTTAAGGATGGATGCCTTGTTGTTGAGAATGCAGGTCTTATTGCTATAGATAAGTTAACTGAGCTTGTTAAACTTGCTGATTCAGAGAATAATAATGTTATAATTATTCTTACAGGAGAGAAGGGTTCAGTAACAAGATTATTGGAAACTGTTAATGCAGTGTCAGGTAAATTTGATAATAAGATAGATGTTCTTAACCTTGGTAATAAAGATATGCTTGCTATTGCAAGAGGATATATTTCACAAAGAGGTTTCAAGTCTGAGGAATCAGTTGATGGAACAATTAGAAATCAGCTTATGGCTATGGAATCAGGCAACATTGATAGAATGCTCAAAGCTATTGATGAAGCCATGATTAATTGTGAGGCAAGAGAAAGTGCTAAGGGTAATTCTGGCAAGAAATATTTGCTAAGCGAAGATTTCAAATAAATATTGAAAAATAAAGCGCTAATGTTATAATCTATGTATTATGACAAATAGCGCTTTATTTCGTTGTGGGTTTTGTTTTAATAAAAAACAGGTGAAGGAGAACTTAATACCATAGCGAGTAAGACCTTAGTTGTATTTTTTGAAAAAATAAGAAAACAAGAGGGCATGGGATGATTATAGATATAGGAATAGATCTTGGAACTGCGAATACAGTAATATACATTAGAGACAAAGGGATTGTTGTTAATCAGCCATCTGTTGTTGCTTATGAGGTAAAGGATAAAAAGGTTATAGCCATAGGAAATAAGGCGAAGCGTATGATGGGTAAGACACCTGAGGAACTTGATGTTATTAAACCCATAATGAATGGTGTTATATCTGATTATACTTTGACGGAGAGAATGCTAAAAGCATATGTGAAGGCAGCTATGGAAAAACGTAAGATATGGGGAAAACCTAATGTGTGCGTTTGCGTGCCGAGTGGAATAACTGAAGTGCAAAAAAGAGCTGTTGAGGATGCGGTTTTTAGGACAGGAGCCAAAAAGGTTTATATTTTAGAAGAACCATTTGCGGCAGCTATTGGAGCTGGGGTAGACATACAGTCAAATAAAGGGCATATGGTTGTGGATATAGGAGCAGGTACAACTGATATTGCTGTTATATCCCAAGGAGGAATTAATTATAGTGCTTCTGAGAAAATTGGAGGAGATGATTTTGATGAGGCGATAATTAAGTATATGAGGAAACGTCATAATGTTCTTATGGGCTTAGTATCTACGGAACAGTTAAAATTGGAGATAGGCTCAGTATATCCACGAGAGAAGGATGCTGTTGGATATGCTAAGGGAAAAGAGCTTGTAAGAGGACTTCCTACCAAGATTCCGGTAAAGTCTTCTGAGATTATAGAGGCATGTGAAGAGGTGTCTGAGCAGGTTGTGAATGTGATAAAAACAGCTCTTGAGGCCACATCTCCTGAGTTGGTGGCAGATATTTCAGAACACGGGATTATTCTTACTGGTGGTGGAAGCAAAATTTTCGGTATGAATAGACTTATTACTGAAAAGACGGGCGTTAAGGTTAGAAGAGTTGAATGCCCTGAGCTTGTGGTGGCAACTGGTGCAGCTAATGCGAAGGACTATGTACTTAACAGTGAACATGTAACAGTGCTTGAATCACAGCAGGAGTTCTAAATATATTTAAGGACGATAATAATGAATAGATTAGATTATGAGTATAATCAAGGCTTTTTGCCATTAAATAGAATAGAGATGGAATTAAGGGGATGGACTCAGCCAGATTTTGTATTTGTAATAGGTGATGCCTATGTTGATCATCCATCCTTTGGTCCAGCAATTATTAGCCGTATGCTGGAACTTAACGGCTATAAGGTTGCAATGATTTCCCAGCCGGATTGGAAGAATACAGATAGTATAGATGTGTATGGAAAGCCAAGGCTGGGCTTTCTTGTGTGTGCAGGAAATATGGACTCTATGGTGAACCATTATTCTGTGTCCAAGAAGAGACGAAGTCAGGATGCGTATACGGCTGGTGGTGAAATGGGTAAAAGACCAGATTATGCAACTGTTGTTTATTGTAATCTTATAAGGAGGAAATACAAGGATGTTCCGATAGTTATAGGAGGAATAGAGGCTAGTCTTAGAAGACTTGCACATTATGATTATTGGTCAAACAAGCTAAAACATTCAGTGTTGGTAGATTCCCAGGCGGATATTTTGATATATGGTATGGGAGAAAAAGCTATAGTTGAGGTGGCTGATGCGCTGAATAGTGGTATAGCAGCTAAAGATATATCCTTTGTGAATGGTACAGTTTATAAGACTAAAAATGTAAATGATATGAAGGGGTATATTTCTTTGCCAAGTTTTACAGAACTGACAGAGGATAAGCTAAACTATGCACGAAGCTTTAAGCTTCAGTATGATAATACAGACCATATCACCGCCAAGGTTTTAGTTGAAAAATATAATGATCATCAGTATGTAGTGCAGAATCCTCCTCAAGCACCTCTTACAGAGACGGAGATGGATAGGGTTTACTCGCTGGATTATATGAGAACCTATCATCCTAGTTATGAGGCAAAGGGTGGTATACCGGCCATATCGGAGATAAAATTTAGTTTGGTAAGCAATCGCGGTTGCTTTGGAGGATGTAGCTTTTGTGCACTTACATTTCATCAGGGAAGGACCCTTCAAACCAGAAGTCATAAGTCTATAATTGAAGAGGCCAAGAAGATGATATGGGATCCGGAATTTAAAGGATATATACATGATGTAGGTGGGCCTACAGCAAACTTTAGAATAAAGGCATGTGACAAGCAGGTAAAGTATGGCGTTTGTAAAGAGCGACAATGTCTGTTCCCAAAGCCATGTCCTAATCTTAAGGTTGATCACAGTGATTATCTTGAGTTGTTAAAACAGCTTAGAGAGTTGCCTAATGTGAAGAAAGTTTTCATACGTTCAGGAATACGTTTTGATTACCTTATGGCTGATGCGGATGATGAGTTTTTCTACGAGCTTTGTAAGCATCATGTTAGTGGACAGCTTAAAGTGGCTCCTGAGCATATAACTGACAATGTTTTATCTAAGATGGGAAAGCCTGATAATTCTGTATACAGAGCGTTTGTTGATAAGTATAAGAAAATCAATGAAAAGCTTGGTATGAAACAGTTTTTGGTTCCATATCTTATGTCATCCCATCCAGGCTCCACCATGAAAGATGCAGTAAAACTTGCGGAGTATCTTAGGGATTTGGGTTACATGCCTGAGCAGGTGCAGGATTTTTATCCAACGCCATCAACTATATCTACCTGTATGTACTATACAGGTGTTGATCCGCGTACAATGGAGAAGGTATATGTTCCAATTTCACCACATGAAAAAGCTATGCAAAGAGCATTGATACAATATAGAAATCCAAAAAATTATGATTTGGTTCATGAAGCTCTTACTATTGCTAAACGTACAGACTTGATAGGGTTTGATAAAAAATGCTTAATTAAACCGAGAAAGAATGATAAGGAATTCAAAGTCATAGGCGACTATAGAGATATTGGGAATCGTGGAAGAAATCAAAATGATGTAAAGAAGGATGGGCATTCATTGTCGAATAAAGCTAGGAAAAACAAGAAAACTATAAGGAATGTCCACAAAAAGAAAAACAAATAGTATATCCTTACGCACTTTAAAAAATACAAAAGACCAGACTAATTTTATTGCGAAAGGTATTCAAATATGATATTATGTAGCTAACAATGTCGAGGGGTATGACCTTGTGACATAATTTTAAAAAAATGGAGGAAGAAATTATCATGTCAAAGAAAGTAGTTTTAGCAGGCGCATGTCGTACAGCGATTGGTACTATGGGTGGAACACTTAGTAACACTCCAGCAGCAGAGCTTGGTGCAATCGTAATTAAGGAAGCCTTAAACAGAGCAGGTGTTGCTCCAGAGGCAGTTGATCAGGTTTATATGGGTTGTGTAATCCAGGCTGGTTTAGGACAGAATGTTGCACGTCAGGCATCTATCAAGGCAGGACTTCCAAATGAGGTTCCAGCTGTTACAATAAATGTAGTATGTGGTTCAGGTCTTAACTGTGTAAATATGGCTGCTCAGATGATTATGGCTGGTGAGGCTGATATCGTTGTAGCTGGTGGTATGGAGAATATGTCAATGGCTCCATATGCACTTGATAAGGCTCGTTTTGGATATAGAATGAACAATGCAGTTATGAAGGACTGTATGGTAAATGATGCTCTTTGGGATGCATTCAATGATTACCACATGATTAAGACAGCAGATAACATCTGTGAGGAGTGGGGAATTACTAGAGAAGAGCTTGATGAGTTTGCAGTAAAGAGTCAGCAGAAGGCTGAGGCAGCTCAGGCAAATGGCGCATTTGATAAGGAAATCGTTCCTGTTACAATTAAGACTAAGAAGGCAGAAATCGTATTTGCTAAGGATGAGGGACCAAGAGCAGGTACATCTATGGAGGGTCTTGCAAAGCTTCGTCCTATTAACAAGGATGGTTTTGTAACTGCTGGTAATGCTTCAGGTATCAATGATGGTGCAGCAGCTATCGTAGTTATGTCTGAGGAGAAGGCTAAGGAGCTTGGCGTTAAGCCTATGGCTACTTGGGTAGCTGGTGCTCTTGCTGGATGTAGACCAGAGGTTATGGGTATTGGTCCTGTACCTGCTACACAGAAGGTTATGGCTAAGGCTGATATGAAGATTGAAGACTTCGATATTATCGAGGCTAATGAGGCATTCGCAGCTCAGTCAATCGCTGTTGGTAGAGATCTTGGTATCGATGTTGATAAGCAGCTTAATCCTAATGGTGGTGCAATTGCACTTGGTCACCCAGTTGGTGCTTCAGGATGTCGTATCCTTGTAACACTTCTTCATGAGATGGAAGCTAAGGATGCTAAGACTGGTCTTGCAACACTTTGTATCGGTGGCGGTATGGGTTGTGCAACTATCGTTAAGAGAGACTAAGTATAAATATTAAGGAGATTCATAATGGAATTTATAACTTATGAGCAGGACGGATACGTAGGTATCGTTACTATTAATAGAGAGAGAGCACTTAATGCTCTTAATAGCCAGGTTCTTGAGGAGCTTGAGGCTACATTTGATGCTATTGATTTAGATGCAACTAGAGCAGTTATCCTTACAGGTGCTGGTGAGAAGAGCTTTGTTGCCGGTGCAGATATAGGTGAGATGTCAACTCTTACAAAGGCTGAGGGTGAGGCATTCGGTAAGAAGGGTAATGATGTATTTAGAAAGATAGAGACATTCCCACTTCCAGTAATTGCAGCTATTAACGGCTTTGCACTTGGCGGTGGATGTGAGATTTCTATGAGCTGTGATATCAGAATCTGTTCTGAGAATGCAGTATTTGGACAGCCAGAGGTCGGCCTTGGAATTACACCAGGATTTGGCGGTACACAGAGACTTGCTCGTCTTGTAGGCGAAGGTATGGCTAAGCAGATGATTTACACTGCTAGAAACATTAAAGCAGACGAGGCATACCGTATTGGTCTTGTTAATGCAGTATATCCACTTGAGGAGTTACTTCCAGCAGCTAAGAAGATGGCTGCGGGTATTGCAGCTAACGCTCCTATTGCAGTACGTAACTGTAAGAAGGCTATCAATGATGGTATGCAGGTAGATATGGATGCTGCTATCGTTATTGAGGAGAAGCTTTTCGGTGACTGTTTTGAGACAGAGGATCAGAAGGCTGGTATGGGTAACTTCTTAGAAAAGGATAAGGAGAAGAAGTTAAAGGTAGTTCCTTTCCAGAATAAGTAGTTATAAGATTAATAAGTTTTTATCACGAATAGGGTGGTCTGACAAGACCATCCTATCCGTGTGAAATAAGGATGACTAATGGAACGAAACGTATATGAATTCTGTTAGACAATCCACACAATTTTATTTTAGGAGGACATAAAAATGAAAGTAGGCGTTATTGGTGCAGGTACCATGGGTCAGGGTATCGCAAAGGCATTCGCTATGGTTGATGGATATGAAGTAGCTCTTTGTGACATCAAGCAGGAGTGGGCTGAAGGCGGTAAGGACAAGATTGCAAAGGGCTATGCAAAGCTTGTTGAAAAAGGAAAGATGACACAGGAGAAGGTTGATGAGATTTTAGCTAGTATTACTCCTGGTCTTAAGGAAGACCTTTGTGCAGATTGCGATTTAATCGTAGAGGCTGCATTTGAGGATATGGGAGTTAAAAAGACTACATTTGGTGAGTTAGACAAGATCTGTAAGCCAGAGTGTATTTTTGCTTCTAATACATCATCTCTTTCAATTACTGAGATTGGAAATGGACTTACTCGTCCAATGATTGGTATGCATTTCTTCAACCCAGCTGATAGAATGAAGTTAGTTGAGGTTATTGCTGGTGTTAACACACCACAGGAGACAGTTGATACTATTATTAAGATTTCAGAGGAGATTAATAAGACTCCTGTTCAGGTTAATGAGGCAGCTGGTTTCGTTGTTAATCGTATCCTTATTCCTATGATTAATGAAGCAGCATTCATTAAGATGGAGGGTGTTTCAGATGTTGCTGGTATTGATGCAGCTATGAAGCTTGGTGCTAATCATCCTATGGGACCACTTGAGTTAGGTGATTTTATCGGACTTGATATCTGTCTTGCAATTATGGACGTTCTTTACAATGAGACAGGTGATAGCAAGTATCGTGCATGCCCATTACTTCGTAAGATGGTTCGTGGTGGAAATCTTGGATGTAAGAGCGGCAAGGGATTCTATATCTACAATGCTGATCGTACAAAGACACCTATGGATGCTCAGTAACACTGCTAATAAATACTGTCAAGCAGCTGTATATCGTGCAAGCTAGCTTGCTAAGATATACAGATATTTGACAGTTTAAACCGCTGAGCCTGTAGTCTGTTAAGACGGAAGGCGAATTCGGTTTTCGATTGTGAAAGCGCAAAGCGCGAAACAATCGTATTTATGTTAGAAAATTAGGAGGAAATTAATAATGGATTTTACTTTAAGTAAGAAGCATGAGATGGCAAGAACTCTTTTTAGAGATTTTGCACAGAATGAAGTAAAGCCTCTTGCACAGGAAGTTGATGAGACAGAATGCTTCCCAAGAGAGACAGTAGAGAAGATGGCTAAGAGTGGATTCTTAGGAATTCCTGTACCAAAGGAGTACGGTGGACAGGGCTGTGATCCATTAACTTATGCTATGTGCGTTGAGGAGCTTTCAAAGGTTTGTGGTACTACAGGTGTTATCGTATCTGCACATACATCACTTTGTGTAGATCCAATTCAGACATATGGTACTGAGGAGCAAAAGCAGAAGTACCTTCCAGACCTTTGTTCAGGTAAGAAGTTAGGTGCTTTTGGTCTTACTGAGCCAGGTGCTGGTACAGATGCACAGGGTCAGCAGACTAAGGCTGTTCTTGATGGAGATGAGTGGGTTCTTAACGGCTCTAAGTGTTTCATCACTAACGGTAAGGAAGCAGATGTATATATTGTTATCGCAGTTACTGGTATCGTTGAGAAGAAGGGTCGTCCTTTCAAGGAGATTTCTGCATTTATCGTAGATAAGGGAACTCCTGGATTTACTTTCGGTACTAAGGAGAAGAAGATGGGTATCAGAGGTTCATCAACTTATGAGCTTATCTTCACAGACTGTAGAATTCCAAAGGAGAACTTACTTGGTCAGAAGGGTAAGGGATTTGCAATCGCTATGCATACACTTGACGGTGGTCGTATCGGTATTGCTGCTCAGGCTCTCGGTATTGCAGCAGGTGCTCTTGAGGCAACTATTAACTACGTTAAGGAAAGAAAGCAGTTTGGTCGTTCAATTGCTCAGTTCCAGAATACTCAGTTCCAGTTAGCTGATATGGCTACTAAGGTAGAGGCTGCTAGAAACTTAGTATATAAGGCAGCTATGAAGAAGGCTCAGTACCAGATTGATCATAAGACATCATATGGTGTTGAGGCTGCTATGGCTAAGTTATATGCTGCAGAGGTAGCTATGGAGGTTACTACTAAGGCGGTTCAGTTACATGGTGGTTACGGTTACATCAGAGAGTATGATGTTGAGCGTATGATGCGTGATGCTAAGATCACAGAGATTTACGAGGGTACTTCAGAAGTACAGCGTATGGTTATCTCTGCTGACTTATTAAAGTAAGGAGGTACTTTTCGTGAAGATTATAGTTTGTATTAAGCAGGTACCTGATACTAAGGGTGGAGTTAAGTTCAATCCAGATGGTACATTAGATAGAGGAGCAATGCTCACAATCATGAATCCTGATGATAAGGCTGGTCTTGAGGCAGCTCTTAGAATTAAGGATGAGACTGGCGCAGAGGTTACAGTTATCACAATGGGACTTCCAAAGGCAGAGGATGTTCTTCGTGAGGCTATGGCTATGGGCGCAGACAAGGGAATCCTTGTTACAGATAGAGTTCTTGGTGGTGCTGATACTTGGGCTACATCAACTACTCTTGCAGGTGCAATTAGAAACTTAGAGTATGATTTAATCATCACTGGTCGTCAGGCTATCGATGGTGATACTGCTCAGGTTGGACCACAGATTTCAGAGCACCTTAACATTCCAGTTATTTCATATGCTGAGGATATTAAGGTTGAGGGTAACAGTGTAATCGTTAAGAGACAGTATGAGGATAGATACCATATGGTAAAGGCCCAGATGCCATGTCTTATCACTGCTCTTGCAGAGTTAAACGAGCCACGTTACATGACTCCAGGTGGAATCTTCGATGCATGTGATGCAGAGATTACAGTATGGGGAAGAGCAAATCTTGTTGATGTAGATGATGCTAACCTTGGTCTTAAGGGATCACCTACAAAGATTGCTAAGGCTTCTGATAAGGTTAGAAAGGGTAGCGGAGAGAAGGTTACTCTTGATCCAGCTGAGGCTGTTGATTACATCGTAGGCAAGCTTAAAGATAAGCACGTAATATAATAAAAAGGAAAAGTGGTGAATAAAATGGGTTTAGAACAATATAAGGGAGTATATGTCTTTGCACAGCAGGTTGATAACGAGTTAAGCGGAATCGCATTCGAGCTTCTCGGTAAGGCTAAGGATCTTGCAAAGGACTTAGATACAGATGTTACAGCAATTCTTATCGGATATCAGGTTAAGAATCTTGCTGACGAGCTTGCAGCATATGGTGCTGACAAGGTTATCGTTGTAGACGATCCAGAATTAAAGGAGTACAGAACAGAGCCTTATACACATGCTATGGCTTCTGTTATTAACGAGTATAAGCCAGATATCGTATTAGTTGGTGCTACAGCTATCGGTAGAGATCTTGGTCCTCGTGTTTCAGCAAGAGTTGCTACAGGTCTTACTGCAGACTGTACAGTTCTTGAGATTGGTGATTTCCCAATCAACCCTATCCCTAATCAGGAGCAGAAGCACAATCAGCTTCTTATGACTCGTCCTGCATTCGGTGGTAACACAATTGCTACAATCGCATGTCCAGACAACAGACCACAGATGGCTACAGTTCGTCCTGGTGTTATGCAGAAGATTGATAGAATTGATGGTGCTAAGGCAGAGGTTATCGAGTTTAATCCTGGATTTACTCCAGACAACAAGTATGTTGAGATTCTTGAGATTGTTAAGTCAGTTAAGGATACAGTAGATATCATGGATGCTAAGATTCTTGTATCAGGTGGACGTGGTGTTGGTTCAGCTGAAAACTTCAAGATTCTTCAGGATCTTGCAGATGTTCTTGGTGGAACAGTAAGCTGTTCAAGAGCAGTTGTTGATTCAGGTTGGATGGAGAGAGATTATCAGGTAGGACAGACTGGAAAGACTGTAAGACCAAATCTTTACTTCGCAATCGGTATCTCAGGTGCTATTCAGCATGTTGCAGGTATGGAGGAGTCAGATATCATCATCGCTATCAATAAGGATGCAGATGCTCCTATCTTTGATGTAGCTGATTATGGTATCGTTGGAGATCTTAACAAGATTGTTCCAGCTCTTACTGCAGCTCTTAAGAATGAGATTGCTAACAAGTAAGAATAAATGAATTAAGAGGTTATCCCTTGGTGACAGGGGATAACCTTTTTTATTTTGTTTTAATTTATATTTAGTTAAAGGTTATTTTTTGATATGATAAATTGCCAAATGTAGAGTAAATGCTACATTAAAATATAGAGGTTTTATGGTCAATATGGTATGATTTTTATATAATAATTGCTGAGGTGGAGAAAATGGCATTAAAATTAAAGGACGAAACAGTAAGTACAGTTCAAAAAACCGGTTCGGATTATATTAATAGTGATTATTCCAGAATGGCTGATGAAATATTGCAAGGTGAGAATGAACTGCCAGAGAGTAGGTATTCTACAAGTAATTCTTATCAAACAATGCAAAATGATATAAAAGATCTGAATGCTCAATATAGGATGGACGAGCTTAAGAGACAAAATACATATTATTCTGATGTAAAAAGCTATAGTGGAAGAAGGTTGCCTAAATTATCATGGTTTACAGATGATAATAATGAGATATCCATATACATCGGAATTGTTATTTGTGCAATCTTTTTTATGATGTACTTTCATAAAGGGATGACATCCTTGATAGATATTAATCGTGATACTGTAGAAGTTGAGGCTACAATTATTTCTGTGGAGCATAAAGAAGAGTATGTAAAAAATGGTAGAAGACACGGTCGTTGGGAGGATAGATATAAAACCACATATGAATGGGTTGGCGAAAATGGTGAAATTCAAACAAATACCAGAATTTATGACGAGAGATTGTTTTCTAAGGGTGATACAGCAACTGTAACGGTTTTGGCAGATGACCTGAATCACGAAATAGACTCAAAAACCACCGCAAAAGGTAAAGTCGCTTCTAGCTTTTTCTTTTGTATAGCTTTAGGAGCGTTGATTGCTGTGTTTGTTATTCGTCTAAAAAAATGAAGGAATAATAGTATATATTTTAAATATGAAAGATGATATAATATAGTGTAGATGCGTATCTACACTATTTTTACATATGGGGAGATTGATATGAATATGAAGCTTAATAATGGAATGAGAAATATCCAGTGCTTAGCTGGTATATTTCTATTTATAGCAATAATGTACTTTGTTGTAGGAGAGTTATCGTCTGAGAAGGAAACATATTTTAAGGTAGGGGGGAGTATGTCCTTTAATGATGGTTGGGAAATGGTGACAAATGATGGGAAAAAGGTTCCTGTAACGGTGCCGGGCTCTTGTGGAACAAAAAGTGGAGAGGTATTGAGAATTGAAAAAAAGCTTCCGGCTGACATGGAAGGAGCTTGGATTTGTATTAGGAGTACGCAACAGGATATAAAAATAGCTGTGGATAATGAGGTAATCAAATATTATAGCACAAAGGGAACCAGGTCGTTTGGAAAAAATAGTGTTAGTGTGTATGTGTTTGCAGAGCTTACTCCTGAGGATGCTGGAAAAACGCTTAGTATGGAAATAGTAAGTAATTCTCCATATTCAGGATATGTTAATAATATGTTGATTGGAGACAGAGAGCAGATATGGACAGGTTTGGTTAAAAAATATCTGCCAGTAACGATACTTGCCTTATTTATGCTTTTATTAAGCGTTATGCTTGTTTTCTACTGTGTTGTGGTTCGTTATGTATATAAGAAGAACATGGATATATTTTATCTTGGATTAGCACTTTTAGTTGCGTCTGTATGGATTATTGCAGAGTCTAAGCTAAGGCAAATATTCTTGCCTAATAGTACTATAGCAAGCGATGTAGGTTTTTTTATGATAATGCTACTTCCATTTCCTTTTCTGTCATACATTAATAAGATACAAAAGAGTCGTTACGAGAAGGCCTATTTTATAGTTGGTGTGTGCGCTGCTTTAAATTTCATCATTTCAACTCTTTTACAGTTTGCGGATATAAAGGATTTTTCGGAGACCATGACGGTATCGCATATAATTATTATAGTATTTATTGTGATACTTTTTGCCACAGTGATATTAGACATTAGGAAAAAACTTATAAAGGAATATAAAGAAGTATCTCTTGGCTTGGCTGGTCTTATGCTGGCAGGCATTGCAGAGATATATCAGGTGTATGATGAAGCGGCGGTTAACAATGGAATTGCTCTTTGTGCAGGTCTGGTGTTTCTTTTCTTTATGGCTGTTATTCAAACAGGACGAGATTTGCTTCAGTTAGAAAAGGATAAGCAGATAGCGGTTGCTACAAGTGAGTCAAGAACTATGTTTTTAGCGAATATGTCTCATGAAATTAGAACACCTATTAATACTATCGTAGGTATGAATGAGATGATTCTTAGGGAAAATCACAATAATGATACGAGAGAGTATGCTAAAAATATTGATAACGCTTCAAAGCTTCTTATGGGACTGATAGATGATATACTTGATTTCTCTAAGCTTGATGCAGGGAAACTGGAAATATGTGAGAATCCATATAATGTGGCTGCAATGCTTAAGGATGTATTCTTAGGAGCAAGCGTTAGAATGGGTGATAAGGACCTTGATGTTAAGATAGATGTTGACGAAAGTTTACCTACTGAACTAAATGGTGACGAGATTAGAATTAAGCAAATATTTAATAATCTCTTGTCCAATGCCATCAAGTACACTGTGGAAGGCGGAATAACAATATCTCTTAAGGGTATAAAGGATAAGGATAGGTTCTTTATTGAATTTATGGTGGAGGATACCGGGGTTGGTATAAGAGAGGAGGATATACCTACACTCTTTGATAGCTTTCAGAGAATGGAGCTTAAGAGAAATAGATATATACAGGGTACAGGCCTTGGGCTTAGTATTACCAAACAGTTAGTTGATAATATGCAGGGAACCATTAAGGTTGAAAGCAGGTATGGAAAAGGAAGCAAATTTACAGTTACCATTCCACAGCAGATAATCGATGAAACTCCTATGGGGGATTTCCATGATGCTTTTATAGCCCTTGCCTCTGGTGGCGAGGAAAAGGAATTGGTTAGATTCTCAGCAGAAAAGTCAGTTTTGATTGTAGATGACAATGAGATGAACCTTAGGGTTATGGGTGCATTACTGGGGAAATCCGGATTAACCTTGGATTTTGCAACAGGTGGTTTGGAGTGTGTAGAAAAATGTAAAGAAAAAAGATATGATCTCATTTTTATGGATCACATGATGCCGGAACCGGATGGTATAGAGACTTTGCATATAATACAAGGGGATACCCTCGGGAAGAATGTAGAAACTACAGTGGTTGTGTTGACTGCAAATGCCATAAAGGGTGCATCAGAGCAATACATAAAGGAAGGCTTTGCAGATTACATTACAAAGCCGGTGGAATATGATCGTGTTGAAGAGGTTCTGATAAAATATCTGGGAGATGTTGGCAAAGAGGATAAGATTGGCCCAGGAGCATGGCAAGATGGAAATGCAATTCTGGAAGAACCTTCTAAGGAGACGAAAGAGCCTGAAGATGAAATTTGCCTTGACAAGATACCGGAATATAGATTGGATAAAGAGGAAGGACTAAAATACTGTGGAGGCTTAGAGGACTTGTATGAGGAGGTCTTGGGACACTATGTGAAGAATGCAACCTTATATGAAGAAGAGTTAAAGGAAGCATATGAACAAAAGAATTGGAACAAATATGCAAGAATATCTCATACTCTAAAAAGCAATTCACTTACCATCGGTTTAAAGGATTTTTCTGAAATTGCCAAGGAACACGAATTTGCCGGTAAAGCCGAGGACGAAGCTTTGATTAATGAAAAATACGAATATTTTATATTGTGCCTTAAGGAATCTATAAAGGTTGTTGAAAAAGAGATTGCCTAAGGAAAAATAAGGTAGGGCGAAGTTTGATAACCATTAAGAATAAGAATTTTGTTAAAATTAAACATAAGGAAAAAATCTTTTTTGGAGGAAATCAGTCCTGGTGGAAAAAGAATGATATTATTATGAGTGAACGAGGCTGTGGAGTGATAGCCTTATGCAACCTTGAATTATATTTGAATGGGGTTAATAAGAAGGGAATAACCTATGATGAATATAAGACCTATGTAAATAAAAGGTATAAAGAAGATTATTTCTTGGGTCAGAACAAAAAGCTTGAGAGACTTGGTTTATTACCTACAACTATGGAAAATGGTTTGGATAAATATTTTGCTAGCAAAAACATTGATCCTATAATATCCTGGGCACCAACTGTAAGTAAGAAAAGGATTAGAGTACTGATGGAAAAGATGCTGCAGAACAATATTCCGATTGTTGCTTCATATTATGTCTTTTTCAAAAGGAATAAGCTACCTATATATAGATATAACGAGGAGCTGCAAACCTTTGAACGGGCAGGTGGAATAAAACGACATTATTTTAATATTGTCGGTATTACAAGAAGAGATGATAGGGATTTGCTGGTTATATCCACCTGGGGAGAAAGATACTATGCGTTTTACGATCAGTGGATAAAGAAACTTAGTATATTTTCGAATATTTTATATGTGGAGTGAGGAGAGAGATGAGCAGAAAGACTAAGATTAAATTTCAAATGCTTGGATTGACATTGTTAAAGGTTATAAGCCTAATTACACTTGCAGGGGTAATGGTTTGCACTCCTTTGGGATTTGTTAGGATGATATTAAAATCTGCCGAGGGAGAAAGTGATGGCACACTTATGCTGGCAGCATTAATTTGTTTGGTGGTTTCACTAATTACAGGTGTAATATTTAAATACAGCTATAAAAAAGCTATCGTAGCAAGTGTGCTAGATGTAGAGCTTCCAGGATATACATGGTCACCTGGTGATGGTTTTGGTCAGGGAATGATAGACTCAAATATTAGATTGGTAGAAGCTGGTAACAAATATAAATCAGAAGACTTTATATACGGTGAATACAAAGGTTATCATTATGAACAGTCTGATGTAAAAGTGGAAAATGTGGTAACTGAATATGTTTATATTGGGGACAAAAGACATACTAAGGTTAAGGTGTTTAAGCATTTTGACGGAAGAATGATTGTCTTAGATTCTCCGGTTACTGTTAAAAAGCCTGTGTATGTATTTTCCTATTACTTTGAACATAGGTATGGCGGTTTATATGACAAGCTTACATCTGAGGAAATAGGAGATAAGGTGTTTGGCGATTTGTTTGATGTTAAGGTGCAAATGGGTGGAAGTGCAAGAACGGTACTTGATGATAGGATGAAGAAGGTTTTGCTTGCTACATACAACAAGTACAATAATATGGCAGTCCATTTTGAGGATAAGAAGATGTATATAGCAATTAATACCAAGGAGAGTACATTTGATTGGAGATGGACAAGAGGCTTTAGCTTTAGAAAAGAGGTTGATGCTGTTAGAAACCAGATATATGTAATTAAGGATATTGTAGATACACTAACTAGTGAGGGCGAGAGTGTAGCGAGCACAGATAATAATATATAGTATGAGGTTAAATGATGATTAGAGAAGTATCGCTAAATGATATATCAGATGGCAGAACCTACAGTGAAAATGACATGGTTAAGGCTGATACTGCCGGATGTGAAGGCTGTTATAAGTGTTGCACAGGTATGGGGAACTCAATCGTGTTAGATCCATATGATGTGTGGCAGATTAAGATAGGTCTTGGTAAGGGTTTTCAAGAACTGCTTAATGAGGGATTGATAGAGCTTAATATGGTCGATGGTCTTATCCTTCCCAACCTAAGGATGAATGAGGATGAAAGATGTTCGTTTCTGAATGATGAGGGCAGATGCTCCATACATAAGCTGAGACCTGGAATATGTAGAATATTCCCACTAGGAAGAATCTATGAGAACGGTGATTTTAAATATTTCCTACAGAAGGATCAGTGTATTAAGGATAACCGTGCCAAGATTAAGATAAAAAAGTGGATAGATATAGCTAACTTATCTGAGAATCGTAGATTTATTAATGAGTGGCACAACTTTATAAAAAAAGTGGGAGAGAAGAATATAAATCTTAGAAATTCAGGTCGAGGAGAAAGTATAAATGATATAGCTATGTATGTGTTAAATGAGTTCTTTGTCTCGGATTTACTGAGCGAGAATCAACTAAATGTGGTTGACGAAGGGCTGTTTTATATGATAGTAATGAATAAGATTGATAAAGCTGTCGCAGTGATTAATGGAATCAATTAAAGAAAAGGAGATTTATTATGCTTGGAATAATTGGCGCAATGGATGAAGAGGTAAGTAAGCTTAAGGAAGTGATGTCGGATGTTGAGATTATGACGAAGGCTTCTATGGATTTTTATAAAGGAACCATAAGCGGTAAGGATGTGGTTGTGGTTCGTTCCGGCATCGGAAAGGTTAATGCTGGAATCTGCACTCAGATATTGGTAGACCTATATGATGTTGATGCTGTTATAAATACAGGAATAGCAGGAAGCTTAAATGCTGATATTGATATAGGTGATGTGGTTCTTGCAACAGATACACTACAGCATGATATGGATGCTACAGGCTTTGGTTACGAGCCTGGTGTTATACCTAGAATGCCGGAGTCAACATTTGTGGCGGATGAAAAGCTTAGAAAGCTTGCTAAGGAGTGCTGTGAGAGAGTGAATCCGGATATTAAGGTTTTTGAAGGAAGAGTGGTAAGCGGTGACCAGTTTATATCAGATAAGGCTGTAAAGGAAAGAATAACTAATCAGTTTGCGGGCTACTGTACAGAGATGGAAGGTGCAGCAATCGCCCAGACGGCATATCTTAACAATATTCCGTTTCTTATTATCAGAGCTATATCTGATAAGGCAGATGACAGTGCAACTGTAGATTATCCAACCTTCGAAGCAAAGGCTATAGATAATAGTGTAAAGCTAATGAAGGAAATGATAGCAAATTATTAGGAGGTTATTATATTATGGAGAAAATAGCGAGCTTCACCATAGATCACACTAGACTATTCCCTGGAATATATGTTTCTAGAAAGGATAATGTAAATGGTAATATTATTACTACCTTTGATTTGCGAGTGACCAGACCAAATTATGAGCCGGTTATGAACACTGCTGAAATTCATACTATAGAGCATTTGGCTGCAACCTACCTTAGAAATCATCAAGATTATAAAGAGAAAACTATTTATTTCGGACCTATGGGTTGTAGAACAGGCTTTTATCTTCTATTGGCAGGAGATTATGAGTCAAAGGATATAGTTGAGCTTATGGTTGATATGTTTATGTTTATTAGCAAGTACGATGGTGAAGTGCCTGGGGCAAGTGCCAAGGATTGCGGCAACTACCTTGATATGAATCTTCCTATGGCAAGATATGTTGCGAAGAAATACTTAGACAATGTGCTTCTAAACATAAAAGACGAAAATCTTGTGTATCCTGAATAGATTATGAAAACGTAATTGAAACTATAAAGAGAGAATCTGTATTATAAATATAGATTCTCTCTTTGGTTTAACAACTAATAAAACCACCTGCTATGCAGGCGTGTTCTCAGATAGCGTTAGCTTCAAGCATGTAAATTACAGTAAAATTTTGGTAAATAATTGATGTAAATTTTATTCTTATAATTGTCGATATATAAATTGAGGTGCAATTAAGTACAGTAAAATAACATTGAGATACAAAATAGGCTGTTTTGATAAAAAAACTCCCTATATTTTGTAGAAAAAAGCAAAAAAGTGTTTTATTTTATAAAACAATGTGCTAAAATTGGAAAGTAGTATGAGTAATTATGGGTTATTGTAATTATTTATACATTTATTTGAATTTATTGATATTAATTTATAGAAGAAAGACCTTTGGAAAGGATAAGAGGTGTAAGGATGAATTTGAAAGACAAATTAACAAGAAAACTTCTTGAAGCTGGAAAAAAACATAGACTGTTGGTATATCCAACCTTGGCGTTAGTTGCTATTATTACGGCAATCTCTCATGCGGTATATTGGGGCAAGGGTAATGGTAAGCGTTTCGTGGCATCTGCTATGATTATGGTTATGCTTATTACTCAGTCCTTATTCCTTACATCATCTGCTAATGTGTCGACTGATGAGGAACAGACAGGGGAAACCACTGAGGTTGTGGTTGAAATTCCTGGAGAGATAGATATGGATACCACAGAGGAGGTTCAAATTGTTGCTACTGAATCCACTACTGAGAGTACAACCATAGATGTAATTACTGAGGACGAGCTTAATCAGCTTGGTGGTGACAGCACAACTGAGGCAAATACATCAACTGAAGAGGTAGCTGATACTACTGAAGATGTTGTTGATAACGAAGAGAAAACTACAGAGACTGAAACTACAGAGACAGTGGTTGAGGGTGATGAGTTGGCAACTACAGAGGCAACTGTTGAGGGAGAGCAGCCTGCTTCAAATGAAAATGCAGGTGGAACAGCTAATCTTGTTATAAATTCACAGACAAATCTTCTTGGCGAAGGTAGTTCAAATACAGGGACAACTGCACATACAATTAATCTTTATAGAGTTGATGAAACAGGTGCCTCTTATCGAGTGGCATACGGTTTAGCGGATGACGGATTTGTTGATAATGGTAATGGAACAGTTTCATTCTATCTTCCAACGACTGCAGAAGCTATTAGCTGGGCTACATCAGGACAGGATGATACATATTTCTCATGCCTAGGTGTGTATGCTTCTAGCGATTGCGCTGGTGTCAGTGTTGCAGGTCAGACCGTAACAGTTACAAAGATAGATAATGGAATATATTCATTCTATTTTAAGCTTACAAGAGAGAAATATCCTGTTTATATTACAGTTGGTAATGAGGAACTTACAGATGTTTGTCAGGTTACAACTAATAGAACAGAGGGAGATATAAATCCTATTGCAACCTATACAGTAAAGGCTGCTACAGAAGCCCCTTATACAACGAGTGTTAACGGAGGAGCTTACGACTGGGGTAGAACCTATAATGGTGTTAGCTATGGTGGTTCTTCTTATGGAGTAGGCGATACCATATCCATATCCCTACCAGAGGAAAATTTAACTGGTGTTAAGATGGAGGCTACATGGAAGCCACAGGAGATTACTGTTAATTATGACTTTGTAAGTGATAGTGATACTCATATCACAATTGATGGTAGCGAAGGAACTACAAAGAAATATTACTATGGTGAGGAGATTACTCCTATTACCAGTGAGGAATTGAAAACCACTAATGAAGGATATTACTTAAGTGGTTGGACTGATGGAACTAATACCTATAGTGCAGATGGAACTAAGGCTAATTCTGCTGATTTGGCTACTAGAGGCTCTGACATTAAAGCAGAGAATAACATGGTTGGAAAAACGCTGACAGGTATTTGGGCATACAAGGACAACAAGCTTGTGGTTACAGGTAATGCAACAGCTACAGAGGATGTAGTAAGCATTACAGGAACATATGGTGACGAGATTACATGTACCATATCAGCAGAGTACAAGATGGAAGGAACCGCAAACTTTGGATTGCTTATTCCAGACAGTGAGATTACAAAGCTTAACAGCTACGGATTATTAGTAACAGCTAATGCATCAGATGGTGGAGTGGTTTCTTCATATAAGATTTCAGGAAAGCTTAGTAATGTAACAGATGCTGCAGGAATAACTATTCCTCTTACTCTAACTGATTACAATAAGCCAAGCACAGAGCAGACATTTAACAAGAGCATAGTGCTTGTTTCAAAGCAGAAGGAGGTATCTCTTGATTCTGCTACTATTAAGCATAACAATCATGATGGTGTGCCAAGTAAACCATATGATGGAAACGAAAAAATATTAGTAAATCCTCAGGCTGAGGTAAAAGATGCAGTTCCAGGGGATCAGGTATATGTTACATTTAATGCAAACGCAACCTTAGATGATGCTAATGCAGGAGAGGGTAAGGCAATCACACTTAAGGATGTGGAGCTTGCAGGAGCTCAGGCTTCTATGTACAAGCTTACAGATTTAGCTGATGGAAGCACAACAGTTACTGTAGATGGAGTTGCAATAGTAACAAGAATAGCAGTATCAGTTGTAACATCTCTGGCTGAGGGCTCAAGTGATTCTATATTGTTTGGTCAGCAGACACCTACATATACAGTGGATTTGGCAAATGCAAATCTTTTGGCACCAGATGATTTGACTAGATATAAAAATCTTGATTCTGCAGCAGCTAAGGAAGCTTTTATGAAGCAGGTTATTGGATTTACAGGTAAATGGGAGACAACAAGAACACTATACAGCCCAGCCGGTTCATACACAATAACACCAGAATTCAGTGATAAAAATGCAAATGGTGAAAATGTAAATTATTCTGTTAATGCATCAGGTGTTACGAATACATTTACAGTTGGAAGAGATTCTGGTGATGGAAGGTATAAGCTTAGCCCAGAGCCAGTTAACAACTATTATCAAAGTCTTACTATTACAGCTACCGGTGGTGTCTATGACCAAATTAGATTGATAAAAGATGGAAACGATATTGCAGAAGGCTCAAATCTCTCAGATGTTAAATTCTCGGGTTCGGTAACAATTACTGATGATATGACAAATGGAACTATAATGTTCCAGATGCTTGATGTAGATTCTGGTGCTATTACATATCCAGTTACATTGACTGGTGTTAATATTGATGGTTCAGGTCCTGAGCTGGTAGACTATATAGTGTCACCAAATGTAAGCTACTTTAATGAATTTGGATTCGGTGCATATTACCATGCACAGAACATAGATGGCGTTTTAGTTGAGAGTGTTGATATTACATTTGAATATATGACAAAAGACAGTGCCTGTGATAAGCTTATATATTATTTTGCAGATGAGAATGGAAATATAAAGAGCGAGTTCAATGGTGAGGTTAAGCTTAATAAGAGTGCATTATCTAACAACTATACTGCAACAGTTACAATTGGTACCGGAGTATCAGGACAGCTTGTGGTATATGCAGTAGATACAACAGGTAATCCTTCCTCACAGAGTAAGGTTAAGCTTAATGAGGCAATTAACTTTATTAAGGAAGGACAGTCAGCATCAAATTATTATGAGTGGATGATTGAAAATACTATCAACTCAGCTGACATAATGGTAACAGACCTTAATGGTAATGGAACAACAACAGGAACTTGGTACAATGGACTTAACTTTAATGTACTTGCAGCAGATTCAGATAGTGGTGTTAATAAGATTACTTGGAGCATAACAGATCCAACAGGAACCGTTACACCAATAACTGAGAATGCACATGATAGCGTTTCAATGGTTATTGACCAGACTAAGAAGGGCGAAGCAACAGCTTATGGAAAGCTTACAGCCTATGACTTCAACACATCTATAACAGGCGAGGAAGCATTGATAGGTGAGTACTATGTAAGTGCAGTATTGTATGATAATGCAGGCAATAATGTGACACTTGAAGAAAAGGGACCATTTCTTTTTGACGGTAAAGCACCTGTGATTGAATGTGATGATTACGAGGCGGATGGAGATGAATATCTATCAGGCGTTGTGTTTGATTTCACAGTAACAGAGGGTAGCAATGAAAGTGGTGTTGCATCAGTGCATTTATATTATGACTCAGAAAGTGAAGAGACTCTTCTCGGAACATGGGGACCACAGGATGCATATTCAAAGGATATTACTTCAAATGGTACATATATTGTAGTGGCAACAGATGTTGCTGGAAATGTTGCTAGAAGAGAAGTTACATTTAGCGGAATATCAGATGTTATTCCTAATGCACCAGTAATTAGCGTAGAGGGAACTCTTGGTAATGATGATTGGTATATTGAAGAAATGCCGGTTGTAACAATTCTTTCAGAGGACACAACAACTGACGGAGTTCCAGTTACTACAACATATAAGCTGACAGTAGGTGGTAACCAGATTCAGGCAAATGTTGATAGTGAGTCTGAAATCTTAAATCTTACAAGCGAAGGTGAAATTCTTGTTGAAGCATGGAGTAAGAGTAAGGCAAATTGTGTCAGTGATACAGCTAGCAAGATAGTTAAGATTGATGTAAATGGACCTACTATAACAATAACTGATTCATCAGTTGATGATGATGGCAATACACTAATTAAGTTTACAGTAACAGATGATGTTAGTGGCGTTGATCCTGATGAGGTATATGTAAATGATGAGAAGGTTGAAACTTCAGAGAATAACGGTGTAGTAACAGGAAGCTTTATTGCTAACAACAATCAGACATACAGCATAATTGCAAAGGATATTGCAGGTAATGAATCTGATGCTACAGAGTTTGTACCACTTACATTAAAGGCTAGTCCTGTAATTAATATTACTCCTACAGGCGCTTATATTGAGGCACAGGTTTACGAGGGAACAAACCCAATTTCAGATTGTTATATTGCATACAAGAAGGCTGGAGAAACAGGTTATGACACAGCATTAAGCAATAAGCATGATGAAGAGTATGGTGTGAGTATGGATTACACATTTAGAAATCTTGCATCAGATACCGTATATGATTATAGAATTTATGCTATTGCTGCTAATTCAAATGAAGTTCAGGTAATTGAGGGTAGCTTTAAGACAGCCGATCTTAAATCTACTGCTACAGTATATGGTAGTGTAGCGTATGCAGATGATTTACCGGATTCGTATAAGACATATCCTGTATATGTTGCTCTATATGAAGGTAATACAGTAATTGCGGGCGTTGAACTTGAGTCAGCTGATGATATGGACTATATCTTCAAGAGTATTGCGGATGGTAACTATAGGATAGTAGCTACTAACGGAATGCTTAGTGAAGTAAGTACAGTAACAGTCACAAATGGTGGTATATCTTATCCTACTGATTATGCATCAAAGGGTGGTATCCATTTTGTATTGGATGGACTTAGCACAGATGTAGTGGTTGAGGACAACTCTATTAATATTACAGCTGATGGTCTTGATAAGATTTACAACACAGCATTATATAATGGAAATGTTACAGATGAGGATCTTGAGGTTGTAGAAGCTGGTGGTACAATAGATATTACGCTTTATGCAAGCTACATTAATGTAAGTGGAATTGATAAGACAACAGAAAGCATATTTGTAGACAAGATAGGTAAAAATGGTATTATTGAAAGATATATTCAGCTTTATGTTATAAAGGAAGTTAGAGATGCTGAAGGTAAGCTTGTAAATGGTACACCAAGTAATATTACAAGACTGGCAGAACCTGTAACCATATCATTCCCACTTGGTGATTTAGCAGGACAGAAGATTTATGTAGCATCAGTTCATCAGAGTGGAAGTGATTATGCTTATATTAACTGGGCAGGCTCCGATGTGACCTTAACACAGAATTATGTAACAATTTCAACTGACAGATTCTCCGTATATGCTCTTTATAGACTTATTGAGACTAAGAAGGAATATACTGTTAAGTGGATAGATGGTGATGGTAACATTATGAAAACCGAAACAGTTGTTGAGGGAAATGCAGCGACACCACCTAAGGAAACACCGAAGAAGACTGAAACAGAGAAATATACTTATGTATTCTCAGGTTGGGATACTGATTATAGCAAGATTTCCAAGGATACAATTATTTCAGCTTGGTTTGTAGCTAAGGAGAAGGAGGTTAAGCCTCCTACAACTGAAGTACCACCGACAACTGAGAATCCACCGACAAGTGAATCGCCGTCGGATACTGATACAAAGAATGATGCTCCGGCAGAGGATATTACTAAGGAGCCTACAAACTACCCATATATGGGTTCAGGTATTTCACCACAGACAGGTGATGAGGCGCCAATTGTGGCACTTGTAGCAATGATGCTTGTATCAGGCGTTGGAATGATATTAATCAACAAAAGAAAAAAAGAAGATTAATATTATTCAAGTTAATTTAGACATTTATTTCCATACATATTATTTTTGAAAATTCTAATAATACTATTAAGACAAAAGTCTTAATAAATGTATGGAGGTAAATTAAAATGTCAAACACAAATTCAAACAATTATGCTGCACCAAATGCAAAGGAAGCAATGAATAAGTTCAAGATGGAGGTTGCTAGTGAGCTTGGTATCAACCTTAAGAATGGTTACAATGGTGACTTAACATCTCGTGAGAACGGTTCAGTAGGTGGAGAGATGGTTAGACAGATGATTAAGAGACAGCAGGAGCAGATGTCAGGTAAGTAATTACTGGATATGGCTATAAGCTAATCATCAAATAAAAGGCTTGTTTAATTATATGTAATTATTTTAAAAATAAATGCATATATATTAGACAGGCCTTTATTGTTTTGCTGATTTTTTAGATTTAAACTAAGAGTTGAGTTTTTTGCAAGGATATTTAAATAAAAAATATAGACTTGTCTTAATTCTTATGTTATAATCCAAGGAATAGTGCGTTTTGCAATACAAGGAGGAAATAAAATGAGTTTATCAGTTGAAAAATTAGAAGGAAGCATGGCGAAGCTTACTATTGAGGTGCCAGCAGAAGAATTTGACAAGGCTATGACAGCTGCTTATCACAAGATCAAGAATCAGGTTAATCTTCAGGGATTTAGAAGAGGAAAGGTTCCTCAGGCTATGATCGAGAAGGTATATGGACCAGAAGTATTCTATGATGAGGCTGCTAATAGACTTATTAATGAGTATTATCCAAAGGAATTAGAAAACTGTGAGGAAGAAGTAGTTTCTAATCCAGAGATAGATGTAGAGCAGATTGGAAAGGGAAAGAGCTTTATCTTTACTGCAGTTGTTGCAATCAAGCCAGAGATTAAGGTTGTAGATTATAAGGGTGTTGAGATTGAGAAGATTCCTACAGAGGTAACTGAGGATGAGGTTATGGCTGAGATATTAAAGGCTCAGAAGGAAAATTCAAGAACAGTACCTGTTGAGGATAGAGCTGCTCAGATGGATGATGAAGTACTAATTAACTTTGACGGATACATGGATGGAGTAGCATTTGAAGGTGGTAAGGGTGAGAACTATAAGCTTACTCTTGGTTCACATTCATTTATTGATACATTTGAGGATCAGATTGTTGGTAAAAACATTGGAGATAGCTTTGATGTTAATGTTACCTTCCCAGAAGAGTATCATGCAGCAGATTTAGCAGGTAAGCCAGCAGTATTTAAGGTTGACCTTCTTGGAATTAGTGCAATTGAATTACCAGAATTAGATGATGATTTTGCTTCAGAGGTTTCTTCATTTGACACATTTGCTGAGTATAAGGAAGATGTTAAGAAGGTACTTGAGGTTAAGAAGGAGAAGCAGATTAAGTCAGACAAGCAGGCTAAGATTCTTGAGAAGCTTTCAGAGACAGCAGAGGTTGATATTCCTGAACCAATGATTCAGTATCAGCAGGAGAAGATGTTTGCTGAGTTTGAGCAGAGCATGATGTATCAGGGACTTCAGATGGAGCAGTATTTAAAGCTTACTAATACATCTAAGGAAGAGTTAATGGATAGAATTAAGCCAGATGCAGTAGCTAGAATTAAGACTGGCCTTATCCTTGAAGAGGTAGTTAAGTTAGAGGGAATTACAGCTACTGATGAGGAGTTTGAGGAGCAGCTTACTAATATGGCTAATGCTTATCAGATGGATGTTGAGAAGATTAAGGAAATTATGGGAGATAAGGAAGCAGAGTCTGTTAAGAAGGATGTTTGCTCAAGAAAGGCTCTTGATTTCTTAGTTGAGAACTGCAAGGAGGTATAATCCATGTCTTTAGTGCCTATGGTGGTTGAGCAAACCAGTAGAGGTGAACGCTCATATGATATTTATTCAAGACTATTAAAGGATAGAATAATATTTTTGGGAGACCAGGTGAATGATACTACAGCTAGTTTGGTTATAGCTCAGCTTTTGTTCCTTGAGTCTGAGGATCCTACAAAGGATATTAGCCTTTACATTAACAGTCCAGGTGGCTCAGTTAGTGCAGGTATGGGTATATACGACACAATGAATTATATTAAGTGTGATGTATCAACAATCTGTGTTGGTATGGCGGCAAGTATGGGAGCATTCTTGCTTGCTGGAGGTGCCAAGGGTAAGAGATATGCTCTTCCTAATTCAGAGATTATGATTCATCAGCCTTTAGGTGGTACAAAGGGTCAGGCATCAGATATTAAAATTCATGCTGATCATATTATTAAGACAAGAACAAAGCTGAACACTTTATTAAGTGAGGCTACAGGAAAGCCACTTGATATAATTGAGAGAGACACTGAGAGAGATAATTTCTTAAGTGCACAGGAAGCTTTAGAATATGGTCTAATAGACCATGTTATGACAAGCAGACAATAAATATAAAGAGGTGGCTATATGGCTAATCGTACAGACGATAGAAAGAAACCAAGATGCTCCTTTTGTAACAAGTCACAGGAGCAGGTAAGAAAGTTAATAGCAGGTCATAATGTATATATTTGTGACGAATGTGTTGATATTTGTTCAGAGATAATTCAGGATGAGTTTGAGGACGATTACATTGACACAGACATCAATCTTTTAAAGCCAAAGGAGATAAAAGAATTTCTTGATGATTATGTAGTTGGTCAGGAGGCAGCTAAGAAGGTGCTTTCCGTAGCGGTTTATAATCATTATAAGAGAATACTTGCTGAAAAAGATTTTGATGTAGAACTCCAGAAGAGTAATATTATTATGATTGGACCTACAGGTTCAGGAAAGACATATCTTGCTCAGACATTGGCGAAGCTTTTGAATGTTCCATTTGCAATAGCAGATGCAACTACACTTACCGAGGCTGGTTATGTTGGTGAGGATGTTGAAAATATTCTTCTTAAGCTTATTCAGGCTGCTGATTATGATGTTGATAGAGCTCAGTGTGGTATTATCTACATTGATGAGATTGATAAGATTACCAAGAAATCTGAGAATGTTTCTATTACCAGAGATGTATCCGGAGAGGGTGTACAGCAGGCTCTTCTTAAGATTATAGAGGGTACTGTTGCTTCAGTTCCTCCACAAGGAGGTCGTAAGCACCCACAACAGGAGTTTATTCAGATTGATACTACTAATATCTTATTTATCTGCGGTGGTGCTTTTGAAGGCATGGACAAGATAATAGAGAATAGAGTTGGTAAGAAGTCTATTGGATTTAATGCAGATGTTATTTCTAAGACTAAGGAACAGGATAGTGAGTTGCTTAAGCTTGTACAACCAGGGGACTTCATAAAGTACGGTCTTATACCAGAATTTATAGGTAGAGTGCCAGTATCAGTTACTTTAGATTTGCTTGATGAAGAAGCCTTAGTTCGTATCCTGTCAGAGCCAAAGAGCGCAATATGTAAGCAGTATATGAAGCTTTTTGAATTAGATGGAGTTGAGCTTGAGTTTGAGCACAAGGCTTTACTTGCTATAGCTAAGGAGGCTATGGAGAGAAAAACTGGTGCAAGAGGTCTTAGATCCATTATTGAGAAGGTTGTTATGGACCTTATGTACGAAATACCAACAGATGAGTATATCGAAAAATGTGTTATAACAGAGGAAGTGGTGACAGACGGAGCAGATCCGATTATTACCTATTCTGACAAGCCTAGAGCAAAGAAGAATAACTTCCGTAGACATATTAGAACAAGCAGTGCGGACAGCATAGCTTAAAATTAGATGGTGAATAGCGGTATATATGCTATTCACCATTAATTTTACAATTAAAAGCTTAGGGGCTTTTGGAGGAATAAATATGGTTATTAGAAGTGCAGAACTAGAAACTGTGTGTGGAATAACAAGTAAGCTACCGGAAAATGAGCTTCCAGAGATAGCTTTTGCAGGAAAATCAAATGTAGGAAAATCATCTCTTATTAATGGTCTTCTAAATAGAAAATCATTGGCCAGAACATCTTCATCACCAGGAAAGACTCAAACCATAAATTTTTATAATATTAACAAGGAATTATATTTTGTGGATTTACCTGGATATGGATATGCTAAGGTTTCTATGGAGATAAGAAATAAGTGGGGGAAGATGATAGAGCGGTATTTGAATACATCTAAGCAGCTTAAAACAGTTTTTCTACTTATTGATATAAGGCATGCTCCGGGAGAAAATGATATAACTATGTATGATTGGATTGTGGCAAATGGATATAGACCAGTTATTATTGCTACAAAGCTTGATAAAATTAAGAGAAGTCAGAAAGATAAGTGTATAAAGATAATAAAAGAGAAGCTTAAGCTTACTCCTGACACAAAAATAATCCCCTTCTCCGCTGTGTCAAAACAAGGAAAAGAGGACATATGGAATCTTATTCAGTCAACCATAGCTGATTAATTAAGTATTCGTAAATTGAAGAGCTTTTGCCACGCCAATTGTTGCAAATAGTCTCAGCCTGTGACTTAGTTGGTACATCGAATTTTATGTCTACAAGGGTCTCACGACGATCCTTTATGATGCATTGAACGGTGTACCAGTTTGAGTCATTATAATAGTAATCAGCATATATTTCGGATTCGTTCTTAACATTGATTTTTTCTTTTGATAAGTAATCTAGAATATCCTGTTTAATTGCATAGGGAAGTCGATTCTCGAAATACGAAAGAGCTTCCTCCCCTTGAGTGGTTATTTTATAGTGAATAGTATCTCTAATGGTATCAGTTGAGATAAAATCACTGCTAATCATCTCGTTGAGAGCCTCGTGAAGGTTAAAAAGGCTTGTATAACCCTTGTCCACAACAAAATTTGATATTAGTGTATTAGTCATAGTATAATCTGTTCTATCAAGCATAAACAGTACTATTAGTTTGTATAATAATAAACCTTCCATCTAAAACCTCCCGAATGATACATATTGATATTATAAAACAATAGCTTAGATAAAATCAATAAAATCGAAAAATATATTTTTTAGTTTACCTTTGTTTATTGATATGTTATTATTACAGTGTTTAATAATGGATTTTAAATATCGAAAATATGGTTCTATATTTTACCCAGAAGATAATTGTTGACTTACATATATAAAGGAGTTTTATTATGGATTTTAAGAAAATGCCAATTGCCGAATTAAGGCAGTATGCTAAAGAAAAGGGAATAGTTGGTGTTTCTGGACTTAAGAAGCCTGAGCTTGCTGATTTGCTTGAAAAAGTTGAAATGATGACAGCTAAGAATATTGTTCCAGCTACAGAGGATAAGGCTAGTGAACAAGCAGGGGCTACTGTTGGAGCTAAGAAGATTGAAAGAACATCAAAGATTGCAGCTACAGAAGAGAATGTAGAAAAAACTTCGGAGGATAATTCGTCCCAGGATGCAAAGTCTACAAAACTTATGATATATGATGGTCAGGAATATGATGCTAATTTGGATAGTGGACAGATGGCCTCAGGTATTTTAGAGGTTATGGAGGGCTATGGCTTTATTAGAAGTGACAATTACCTCCCTGGAGATAAAGATATATATGTAGGAGCGCCACTTATTAAGAAGTTTAATATGAAAAAGGGTGATATTCTTGAGGGACCTGTTAAGGTTAATGATCAGGGTAGTAAGTTTAGTGCACTATTGTATGTGAAGAGTATTAATGGAATGCTTCCATCAGAGGCGGCAAAGAGAACACCATTTGAACAGCTTACGCCTATTTTCCCAGATGAGAGAATAAGGCTTGATCAGCCAGGTTCTCCTGTTTCTATCAGAATCGTGGACTTGCTATCACCTATTGGTAAGGGACAAAGAGGTATGATTGTGTCACCTCCGAAGGCAGGTAAAACAACACTTCTTAAATCTATTGCTAAGAGTATTAGTACTCAGAATAAGGATATGCATCTTATTGTACTTCTTATAGACGAGCGTCCAGAGGAGGTTACTGATATAAGAGAGTCAATTGAGGGAGATAATGTAGAGGTTATTTATTCCACATTTGATGAGCTACCAGAGCACCATAAGAGGGTATCAGAGATGGTTATGGAGAGAGCTAAGAGACTTGTAGAACACAAGAAGGATGTTGTAATTCTTTTAGACAGTATTACAAGACTTGCAAGAGCCTATAACCTTACAGTACCACCAAGTGGTAGAACATTGTCTGGTGGTCTAGATCCTGCAGCTCTTCATATGCCTAAGAAGTTCTTCGGAGCAGCTAGAAACATGAGAGAGGGAGGAAGTCTTACTATTCTTGCTACAGCTCTTGTTGAGACAGGAAGTCGTATGGATGATGTTGTATTCGAGGAGTTTAAGGGTACAGGTAATATGGAGCTCGTTTTAGATAGAAAGCTTTCAGAGAAAAGAATTTTCCCAGCAATAGATATTGCTAAGTCTGGAACCAGAAGAGATGATTTGCTTCTTGATTTGGACGAGCAGGAGGTTGTAAATTCTATTCATAAGGCTTTTGCTGGTGTTAGAGCAGAGGATGCCATCGAAGATGTGCTTAAGCTTTTTGTTAAAACAAAGGATAATAAAGAGTTTGTAAGCTCCGCACAGAAGATATTTGTAAAAAAGTAGAATATTTTATGCTATAAATTGCAAAAAGTACTTGAAATGTTAGCATTGCTATGCTAAAATGTCATTTGTTGTGAGTATGAAGAATCAAGGCGTTTGCCTGTTCTCATAGAGTAATTTTATTTGTAAAGAGGTGAAAAACATGAGAGAAGGAATACATCCAGATTATTATCAGGCAAAGGTTGTTTGCAACTGCGGTAACGAGTTCGTAACTGGTTCAACTAAGAACGACATTCACGTAGAAATTTGTTCAAAGTGCCATTCATTCTACACTGGTCAGCAGAAGGCTGCTCAGGCTCGTGGTAGAATCGATAAGTTCAACCGTAAGTACGGTGTTCAGGCATAATTTACTGAATAATATGACATATAAGGCTTGTTACGTTTAAGTAGCAAGCCTTTTTAACATTATAAGCAAATCCGAATAATTATTAAGGAGACATTAATTTGGGACGAGTTAGTATCGGAGGTCAGGCAGTTATAGAAGGCATTATGATGAAGAATGATGATAAGTATGCCATTGCAGTTAGAAAGCCTGACAAAGAAATAGAAGTTAAATTAGAAAGCTATAAGCCATGGTCTAAGAAGGGTGCTATCTTTAGAGTGCCGGTGGTTAGAGGTGTGTTTAATTTTGTAGAGTCTCTTGTAATAGGAATGAAAACTCTTATGTACTCAGCAGAGTTTTATGATGAGGAGGAAGAGGAAAAACCTAAAAAGGAGGGCTCAGATGATGCACTTATGGTTGGAACTGTAGCATTTTCACTTGTGCTTGCTATTGGTTTATTTATGCTTCTTCCAGCATTTCTTGCATCTTTACTAGATGGAGTAATTAAGAATCATTTTCTGCTTGGACTTGTTGAGGGTGTTATAAGATTAATAATATTTTTGATATATGTTGTTCTTATATCTCTTATGGAGGATATAAAGAGAACTTTTATGTATCACGGTGCAGAGCACAAATGTATCAATTGTCTGGAATCAGGCAAAGATTTAACAGTGGATAATGTTATGGCCGCTACAAGATTCCACAAAAGATGTGGTACTAGCTTCCTATTCATAGTAATGATAGTAAGTATTCTTGTTTTCATGTGTATACGAACTGAAACCATGTGGCTCAGACTGGTGTTAAGAGTATTATTGGTTCCGGTTATTGCTGGTATATCCTATGAATTTATAAAATTTGCAGGTAATCATGATAATTGGATTGCAAATGTTCTTAGTAAACCAGGTCTATGGGTGCAAATTCTTACTACAAAGGAGCCTACGCCAGATATGGTAGAGGTGGCAATTAAGGCGGTTGAAGGAGTTCTTGATTGGAGAGCATACCTTGAGGAACAAAGGAACCAGAAGGAAAGTTGATTTTGATAATGTTCGCAAATAAGGAGCCATTAATATGCAGCTTAAGGAATTGATACGATATGGAGAAGAGACCTTGAAGTACGCGGGTATAGAGGAGTATTCAAATGATGCCAAGGTGCTTGCAATGTTTATACTTGATCTTGATTATACAGGTATCTTTATGAAGCTGAATGACGAGGTTTCTATGGAGGATGAAGAATCCTACAAAGATGTTATAAATATTAGAACCACTCATTACCCATGTCAGTACATTGTAGGAAGCCAGGATTTTATGGGGTATACATTTAAGTGTGCTGAGGGTGTTCTGATACCAAGGCCAGAGACTGAGATATTGGTTGAAACAGCCCTAAAGCTTACTGAAGGCTATAAAGACATTAAGGCTCTTGATATGTGCTGTGGTACTGGTTGCATAGGAATTAGCTATAACCTTAAGAGAAGAGAAGCTGGTTATATTAATGATTTTGTTCAGTTAGCTGATATATCTATAGAAGCCATAGAATTATGCGAAGAAAATGTATTTAATCTTGGTGCAAAATGTGATATAGTAAGGACTGACTTGTTTGAGAAGATAGAACATTCATATGATATTATTATGTCTAATCCGCCCTATATTCCTACATCGGACATCGATGAAATTATGGAGGATGTAAGAGACTTTGAACCAAGACTTGCATTAGATGGTATGGAAGATGGGCTTTACTTTTACGATAATATCATAAGAAGAACTGACAGATACCTAAGACATGATGGTATCTTAATATTTGAGATAGGTTATAATCAGTACCATGATATAAGGGAGCTGCTTATTAATAAAGGATTTACAGATGTAAGTGTTAAGAAGGATTATGCCGGACTTGACAGAGTAGTTATTGCCAGGAGGTAGGAGAGAAAATGTTTGATAGATTAGAGGATTTGGTTGCAAGATTAGACGAACTTCAGCTTTCACTTAGTGATCCATCAGTTATTTCTGATCAGGATAAGTTTAGAAGGCTTATGAAGGAACAGGCAGATCTTTCACCAATAGTTGAAAAGTATTTAGAATATAAGAATGCAAAGCAAACTATCGAGGATAGTCTTATGATGCTTGATGAGGAAAGCGATGAGGAGCTTAGAGAGCTTGCTAAGGAAGAGTTAAATGATGCCAAGGCATTAGTTGAGAAGTGCGAGAACGAGTTAAAGATTCTCCTTCTTCCAAAGGACCCTAACGATGACAAGAATGTTATCGTGGAAATTAGAGCAGGTGCAGGTGGAGATGAGTCAGCACTTTTCGCTGCTGAAATTTATCGTATGTATGTACATTACTGCGAGGGAAGACGCTGGAAGATAGAGACTATGGAAGTAGAGGAAATCGGTATCGGTGGTATGAAGTCAGTATCATTTATGGTTAATGGTAACGGCGCATATTCAGTTCTTAAGTATGAGAGTGGTGTTCACCGTGTACAGAGAGTTCCTGAGACTGAGTCAGGTGGACGTATCCATACTTCTACAATAAGTGTTGCAGTACTTCCAGAGGCAGAAGAGGTTGATGTTCAGATTGATGAGAAGGATATTCGTATTGATGTAATGCGTGCATCAGGAAATGGAGGTCAGTGTGTCAATACAACTGACTCTGCTGTACGACTTACTCATTATCCATCAGGAATTGTAGTTTATAGCCAGACCGAAAAGTCACAGCTTCAGAATAAGGCAAAGGCATTTGCGCTTCTTCGTGCAAAGCTTTATGATATCGAGCAGCAGAAGGCTCATGACGCAGAGGCAGAACTTCGTAAGAGCCAGGTAGGAACAGGTGATAGATCTGAGAAGATAAGAACCTACAACTTCCCACAGGGTCGTGTAACAGATCATAGAATAGGTCTTACACTTTATAAGCTTGATAAGATAATGGATGGAGACATTCAGGAGATAATCGATGCTTGTATCGCAGCAGACCAGGCTGCCAAGCTTGCAAAGATGAATGAGGAGAACTAAAATGATTATGGGCGAATACATGAAAATGTGTTCGCCTATTAGTATAATATCAATTATTAAAATGGTGGTTTAATTATGAAAACAGTAACAATTTGTGGAAGTATGAGATTTGCTGAAGAAATGAAGAGTATTGCATTGCAACTTGAGATAAATCATAATATGAATGTAATTCAATGCATATATAATCCACAGGGAGTACATCTGTCTGATGATGGCATAGAAGAAATCACTATGGCACATTACCGAAAAATTGAATTATCTGATGCGATTTATGTTGTGGATATAGATAGTTATATTGGGGAATCTGTAAAAAAAGAAATTGATTATGCAGAGAGTAAAGGAATAGAAGTGATTTATCATACTGATTTTATGAAAACTGTGAATTAGGAGGAGCATAAATGATAGCTTTAATAGTAGCATATGCAAATAACCAAGTAATAGGTAACAAGGGTTGTATTCCATGGAAAATCAAGGGAGAACAGAAAAGATTTAGAGAGCTTACAACAGGAAATGTTGTTGTAATGGGAAGACGCTCTTATGAGGAGATTGGAAGACCACTTCCTAATAGGACAACTATCGTAGTATCCAATACCAAGAATTTTGATGGAGACAATTGTTATACTGCAAAATCGTTAGAGGAAGCCATTAAGATGGCTGGGGATAGAGATATCTATATTTCTGGCGGTGCAAGACTGTATGAGGAAGCATTACCTATAGTGGAGAAAATGTATATAACTGAGATTGATTGTGATATTGAGGGAGATACATTTTTTCCAACATTTGATAAGGAGCAATTTGTAAAAGAAATTGATGAGGTAGTGGATGGGGAAATACCATACTCATATGTGACTTATATAAGAAAATAATATTGAAATATCAGTTAGTATAATGTAAAATTATTGTATCGAAATATTATTCTACTTGGTCTTGGCAATCGCCAATTATTCCGGGTAATTAAAAATTAATAAAGAGGTACAATATGGTAGACATTATTACAGAAAAAGAGTTAGCCGTATATAATCTTGAAGGAAAATGGAATGATTATATTGGTGTGCAGAA
>JAZPXZ010000023.1:0-48262 GCA_045543915.1 Wujia sp. | reverse complement strand
CTGTCAAGTTGTAATCACCCTTAATCAAGTTATTGTCCGCATCTAGCTCATAATCTCCCTCACTCACAGCATCTGCCATAGCATGCATCGATATGGTAGCTTCTTCTAACTTAGTGAAGATTTCCATTGTAATACCCTCTCTGATTGCACCAGCCCCTACCACTGACAAAATAATAGCTAGTGCCAATAATGGTACTAATGCAAGCGCACCAATCTGCACTGGCAATGATAATCTGATTTTCCCTGTACGTTGTAACATATTAACTCCTCCTCATCTATTAATTCGCACAAACCACCATCTCTGACTCGGTAGCATATTAGTGACATTATAACACATATTAGTCTTTTCCTCAATGCCATATTAGAAGAAGTTCTACTTTTACGAAAAATTGAACACAGGATAATCCCAGACATTTTCACTTTTTCATAAAAACGAAAAATCCCTCCTTTGGACAATGTCCAAAAGAGGGATAATCACAAATCTTATTCTTATTATAACTGTGGACCAGCACTTACTAATGCCTTACCTGCCTCATTGCCTTCATACTTAGCAAAGTTCTTAACGAAACGTCCAGCAAGATCCTTAGCCTTTGTCTCCCACTCAGAAGCATCAGCATATGTGTTACGAGGATCAAGAATGTTAGTGTCAACACCTGGAAGCTCTGTTGGAACTTCAAAGTTAAAGTAAGGAATTGACTTCTTATCAGCCTTCTCGATAGAACCATCAAGAATAGCATCAATAATACCACGAGTATCCTTAATAGAGATACGCTTTCCTGTACCATTCCATCCTGTGTTAACTAAGTAAGCCTTAGCACCACTAACTTCCATCTTCTTAACTAACTCTTCTGCATACTTTGTTGGATGTAACTCCAAGAAAGCCTGACCGAAGCATGCTGAGAAGGTTGGAGTTGGCTCTGTAATACCACGCTCTGTACCAGCAAGCTTTGCTGTAAATCCAGATAAGAAGTAGTACTTTGTCTGCTCTGGTGTAAGTACAGAAACTGGAGGAAGTACTCCAAATGCATCTGCTGAAAGGAAGATTACATTCTTTGCTGCAGGTGCTGCTGAAATTGGACGTACAATATTCTCAATATGATCAATTGGATAAGATACACGAGTATTCTCTGTAACACTACCATCATCGAAATCAATCTTACCTTCTGCATCCACAGTAACGTTCTCTAAAAGAGCGTTGCGCTTAATTGCATTGTAGATATCTGGCTCAGAATCCTTGTCAAGATTGATAACCTTAGCATAACAACCACCTTCGAAGTTGAATACACCGTTGTCATCCCAACCATGCTCATCATCACCGATAAGAAGACGCTTAGGATCTGTAGACAATGTTGTCTTACCTGTTCCTGAAAGACCGAAGAAAATAGCTGTATTCTCGCCGTTCATATCAGTATTTGCTGAACAGTGCATTGAAGCAATACCCTTAAGTGGAAGGTAGTAGTTCATCATAGAGAACATACCCTTCTTCATCTCTCCACCATACCAAGTGTTAAGGATAACCTGCTCCTTAGTTGTAATGTTGAATGCTACTGCTGTCTCTGAGTTAAGACCTAACTCCTTATAGTTATCAACCTTAGCCTTTGATGCATTGTAAACTACGAAATCTGGCTCGAAGTTAGCAAGCTCCTCATCTGTTGGGATGATGAACATGTTCTTAACAAAGTGTGCCTGCCAAGCAACCTCAACGATGAATCTAACTGCCATTCTAGTATCTGCATTAGCACCACAGAATGTATCTACTACGAATAATCTCTTGTTTGAAAGCTCCTTAACTGCGAGATCCTTAAGAGTGTTCCAAACCTCCTGGCTCATTGGGTGGTTATCATTCTTGTACTCATCAGTAGTCCACCATACAGTGTCCTTTGAGTTCTCGTCCATAACTATGTACTTATCCTTAGGAGAACGTCCTGTGTAAATACCAGTCATAACATTAACAGCGCCAAGCTCTGTCTCCTGACCTACCTCATAGCCCTCTAAACCAGCCTTAGTCTCTTCAACAAATAACTCCTCAAATGAAGGATTGTGAATAATCTCTGTGCTACCAGTAATACCATACTGCTCTAAGTTGATGTTTGCCATTTACTTTTTTACCTCATCTTTCTTTGTAATGATTTTATTTTAGCATCCTTTCCTGCAGTCCATACTAACGAAAAGTACGGGCATTATAATACGATACTAACTAGTTCCATATTATACAAGATAGACTGGCTCTTCGTCAATAACTTCCTATAAAAATCTATACAAAATATGATACAAAATATAAGGTGAAAATCTGGTAAAATTACTAGTATCGTTGCACCTTTTTCTAAATCTTTTGTTGGGATTTCTCCCCCGGGTATTCCACTTATCTCATCTGCTCTCATACCCGCGCGATGTCTATTTTTCTCCTCCCCCGGGTATTCAGACACACTCTCCACCACTCCATACCCGCGCAGACTCTTTTTCTCTTCTTTCCCGGGTATTAACACCTCTCATCTTCACTCCATACCCGCACAGACTCTTTTTCTCTTCTCCCCCGGGTATTCAGCCACACTCTCCGCCACTCCATACCCGCGCGGACTACATTTTGACTCTACCCTTGCCTCTTGTAAGATACAAAAATCCCAAGAATGCAATCAGTCCCATCAACACACATGAGTACCAGTACTCAGGTATCTGCACAAAAAAGAACATAAACACAGTCACGAATAACAGCAATCCAACCATCACTGGTGCAAATTCAAAGTAGAAGCTTCTCTTGGCCAAATCCTGCTTCTTAGTCAAATAGCTTGCCAGTGCAAACAGTAGCAGTCCAATTCCTATATACCCTAGTGCATAGCCCACGTAAAGTGCTGGTCTGCTCATGCCTACTACACTGTCGGTCCAACAACTTCTGCCTAACACGGCATATGTGCTAAGCTCGTATTTATCACCCTGATAATACGCATCATAGAGAAGATTTCTATCCATCCAATAACCTTCCGGTCCCCATGCGCCTTGAAATACTTGATAGTTTTTTCCACCTACAGCATACATTTTTATAAATCCTATGAATTTATTGAAAATGTTATCCTGCCCAAACATCACTGCCTCGTAAAGCCAATTCATGCTACAGTAAAACATTGCCATACAGCCTGTGGCGGTAATAATCTTAAGATCTCCCCTAACTACTGTTGATTCTAAGAAATACATTATTCCCAACACAAAAATCACATAGCAGCTAAGTGTAAATCCATATCCAAACATTGTCTGTCCAATCCAAGGGAGAGTTATGTCAAAATCCTTCAAGTAAGTGTAAAATCTCACATAGGTCACCACGCAAGCTATAACCACTGCTGGAATCACCGTAGCCACATCCATAAGAAATCGATAAAGAACTACTTTCTCTCTCTTCACTGGCAAGGTTTCTAAGAACTCCCTCTCCGACTTATTACGCTGTCCCCACAGCATAATACCATGTAGAATTATGAATCCTAATATGAACATCTTCGGATACACAATCAGAAACTGACCATTTACCCCCGATATATTCTCCACTGCCGTTTTAAGTATTAATGGTATAAGACTATCCATGGTCTCCGGATAATTCTGCTGTAGATGAAGAATTTCCGACTTAATATAATTTTCCAGATAAAACTGATTACATTCAAACACATTTCTAATCATTATTGCCACAAATGCAGCAAAAGCCACCACATAATACTTGTAATTTAGTTTAAGCCACCTCTTCATCTAGTTCTCCCCCTTTCGTGTCTCCAGAGCAATGTACAGCTCCTCCAAACTCATATCAAGCTCCTCCATGTATCCTGCCCCAAGATCCTTAAGCCATTTCTCCTTCTTGCTGTCGTAACCTTCTATTATAAGTGTATACACACTTCCCACCTTACTAAAACTTAGTACTGCATCCCTTGACAGAAGCTTTTCGTCCAGTCCATTTTCGAATACTACCTGTAGTTTAGTTAAGCTTTCCTTAAGCTCATCCAAGCCGGACTCGCTTCTTACCTTACCATTATCAAGTATTGTAATAGTATCGCAAAGCTTCTCCAAATCACTTAGGTTGTGAGAGCTGATTAGCACTCCAATATTCTCCTTCTCAACCTCTTCAACCAATCTCTCCAAAAATATTTTCTTAGCCACCGGATCAAGGCCTGAGGTTGGTTCATCTAAAAGTAGGTACTCTGGCTTCTTCGCTAACTCCAGCATAAATCCCAGTCGCATCTTCTGACCCTTAGACAAAGAATCAATTTTCGCACCTAGTTCCAGCCTAAACTCCTGATTAAGCTTCTCGAATTTATCTTTATCAAAGCATGGAAAATATGTTTCGTACACCTTTAACATTTTCTTAATAGTGTATCTACCTATGTATTCATTATTGTCAGAGACATAACCTATTTTTTCTTTGAGATGTGGGTTGTTGTAGATACCTTCATTTTGCTCTTTCTGCGCCCCGTTGCTTGCACCACTTCCCGAGTAAATAATTCTCCCCTTCTCTGGTTTATATATACCAGCCATACATTTTATAAGGGTTGTCTTACCTGCTCCGTTATCCCCAACAAGCCCTTGAATCTGACCTGGTACAACGGTAAGACTAATACCTTCTATGGCAACCTTATCATAGTAGCTTTTGCTTATATTATCTACTTTAATCATTATGTCATCTCCTCCTTTATGTCTTATCAACAGCTTATTTAATCTGCTAGCTTAGTTTCCCGTAAAGCTCCTTAATCATCTCTGTAACCTCATCCTCGCTAAAGCCCATCACCTTAAACTCAAGCAATCCTGCCTCTAAGCTCTTCTTAGCAGCTTCAAGTCTTGCCACATCCGGCTTTCTGTCAGATTCTCCTGCTATATACACTCCCTTGCCTCTTACGGTCTCTACAATCCCCTGTCGCTCCAACTCCTGATATGCCTTAGCCACGGTTCCCGGGGTAATGTTAAGCTCCAAAGCAAGCTTCCTTACCGACGGAATAGCCATCCCCGGCTTAATATTTCCTTTTACTACATGAAACTTAACCTGCTCTACAATCTGCTCGTATATAGGGGTATCCCTTTTTAAGTCCAATCTAATCAAATAATCACCTCCCTGAATCTAGCATATAATTCTCTATCCTTTGAATGATACAGTGCCCTTGCAACTGTACCACTCGTATTGATACAGTTATAACACAGTGGATTTCTATTGTCAACACTTATAATCTTATTTATTGAAATAGATTGGCATATATGCTAACATTAAACAAAGCATTTTAATTCTAATTTAGATATTCCAGACATATCTTCCTTTTCTAGGGCTCATAGAAATTCTATGCTTTATAGTTCCCAACACTACACAAGCAGTGAGCACATATGATTAATTGCCCGTAGTATCATATATCTCTTGCTAATAAATCTATTTATCAAAGGAGATACGCATATGACAGAAGAAATACACAACGAGATAGCTGCTGATGCAGTTAATCGTAACTACAAGGACACTGTTTTTAGAATGCTGTTTAAAGACAAAAAAGAGCTTTTGGCGCTCTATAATGCCATCAATGACACAAATTATGATAATCCGGACGAATTAGAGATAAAAACTTTGGAGAATGCTATTTACATGTCTATGAAAAATGATGTATCATTTCTAGTAGATACGGTACTTAGTCTGTATGAGCATCAATCAACTGTTAACCCAAATCTTCCATTAAGAGATTTGGACTATGTAGCAAGAAACTTTGCACAGTTCTATAAGGATAAGGATATATATGCACCAAGGCTGATAAAGCTTCCCAACCCAAGATTTATCGTCTTTTATAACGGAATGGAGCAGCAACCATCCAGACGAGAAATGAAATTATCTGATGCATATGAACATCTAGAAAAACAACCTCAGTTAGAACTCATTGTAACTCAAATTAATATTAATCCTGGTTACAATGATATTCTGCTAGAAAAATGTCCAACATTAAAAGAATACATGTTATATGTAGAACGAGTCAGAGACCATCAAAAAACTATGTCACTTAAAGCTGCTGTTAATAAAGCTGTAGACGAATGCATAAGCGAAGGAATTCTTGCTGATTTTTTAAAGAAAAATAAAAGTGAGGTTATAAGTATGAGTATATTTGAATATGATGAAAAACTTCATGAAGAAACTATGAGAGAAATCGGCAGAGAAGAAGGGCTACAACAGGGTTTGCAGCAAGCCATAACTGGCTCTATAGCAACACTAAGAAACATTCCATGGACAGAAGAACAGATAGTGGAGCACTTAGTTAATGCCTTCGGTATAACATCAGAGCAGGCAACTGAATATATACAGAAACAATCATAAAACAAAAGCCCTAGGTACATAATTTGTACCCAGGGCTTTCACTCTTCTTGGGAAGTTCTAGTCTTCCTTCTTATCTATGTATTTGTTCAAGGTCTCTACAACTGTGTTTAAGTTGTATGGCTTTGCAATGTAATCATCAAGCTTGTTCTCAAGGATTCTCTCCTTATCGCCGAACATTGCTCTCGCAGTAACAGCGATGATAGGAAGTCTCTTTCTATGCTCCTTGTTCTCGATATCACGAATCTCCTGAGTAGCTGCAATACCATCCATAACTGGCATCTGTACATCAAAGAGTGCTGCATCATATTCCTTCTGCTTGAAAAGCTCAACTGCCTTCTCACCATTCTCAGCAATATCATATGAGAAGCCTGCCATACCAAGAAGTTTACCGATAACCTGCTGGTTAACCGGCTCATCCTCTGCTACAAGGATTCTAGCCTTGCTGTGAGCGTTGATAGAAAATACCGCTGCATCTTCCTTCTTCTCAGCAGCTTCCTTCTGTGCCTCAACCTCAGCTGCCTTAACTATCTTAAGTGGTATCTCTGCAATAAATGTAGAACCGATACCTTCCTTACTCTGAACACTAATGTTACCACCCATAAGCTCTGCAATCTGCTTAGAGATAACAAGTCCAAGTCCTGAACCACCATACTTTCTAGTATCTGATGCATCAACCTGTGAGAATCGAATGAACAGCTTGTCCATATCCTTCTCTGATATACCGATACCTGAATCTGCTACTGCGATTCTAAGAGTAATATTCTCCTTCTCACCATCAATAGCTGCAACCTTAACTCTTACATTACCCTCTGAGGTAAACTTAAGTGCGTTAGACAGGAGGCAGTTAAGAATCTGCTGGATTCTCTGTCCATCACCTTTAACAAGCTTAGGGATGTTATTACCAAATGTACAATCAAGCTGAAGTCCCTTGTTTGTTGCTGTAGGAACCTGAGCCGCAACAGTTTCTTCAATTGCGCTCTTAACATCAAATATCTCTTCCTTAAGGTTATACTTACCAGCCTCAAGCTTACTTATATCAAGAATATCATTAATAAGTCTAAGAAGGTTATCAGCACAGTTCTTTGCAGTCAAAAGATTGTCTCTGTAATCTGCCTGTAAATCATCAGCCATAAGGGTAAGCTGAAGCATACCAAGAATACCATTAATAGGAGTTCTAATCTCGTGAGACATATTAGCAAGGAACTCTGCCTGAGTCTTATATGCTGCATTAGCATCCTCGATAGCCTTAGAAAGCTTGCTCTCTGTCTGCTTAAGCTCAGTAATATCAATAACAACCATATTGATATAGTCTGCCTCAGACTTATACATAACTGTATTAAATGTCTTACCAAGCTCTTCCATGGTAATCTCTACATCAAGGAAGTCTCCCTCCTTAGTACCTGAGTTATTATATGCCATAAACCATGCATTAATAGACTGAAGTACATCTATCTTACTCTCTCCAAGGATCTTGCCCTCGAAGTCTGAAGTGTCAAGGTTAAAGTAGCTTCCGAATCTCTCGTTAGCCTCTTCGATACAATATCCATTAGGATTACCCATAGAGTCATTAATAATCTTTGCCTGAGCAAATCCTATTGGAAGATTCATAAACAGCTTCTTATACTTGTCGCTCTTTGAATGACCTCTAATCTCGCCACCGTTAAGTATAAATATAGCACCTGCTGATAAAGCTCCTGCTAAAATACCTACCACAATTCCTGCTGGTACTGCACCCATCACCGCTCCAATGATGATACCAAGTACAACATCAATTGCTGCTACGGCAATCATAATCTTCTGCCATCCAAGCTCCCTTATCTTTTCCATAGACTGATACACCCCTTATTCCTAGTATTTCTTATTTGTAAAAATGGTAGTGTTAGAACACTACAGTTCAAATTACATTTTACTATATAATCGGTTTGGGGTCAATGTGATTATTGTGATTTTTTGATAGATTTTTACGATTTTTATTACAATTTTTGTGTATATTTTTTGTAGGTCTGTGGGGTGATTTCCGGCGCCACATACCCACGCAAGCAAAAAAGGAGCGACTACCGCCGCTCCCTACAATTACAATATAATCATCCAATTTCAGAATCCTCTGAACCGTCTTCAGCACCTTCCGACAAACTACCATCAGCTTCTCCAAAATCTTCAGAATCTCCAAAATCCTCCTCTTCACACAAACCATCATAAGCTTCTACAGAACCCTCTTCAGATTCTTCATCACTTTCTAAAGCTTCGTCCTTCAGCTTCTGTCTTCTAGTATACATTATTACTCCCAGAAGTAAAATCAACCAAGCTCCTGCTGATATCACAATTCCAAGCTTTAAGCCTACTGGAATATAAATCATCTCCACAGTATGAACTCCCGGAGTCATGTCAACACCTATAAATGCCTTACCGATAGCATAATATTCTGTCTCTTCACCATCTACCAACACTTTCCAGCCCTTGTCATAAGGGATTGAGGTAAACATGGTCTTTCTCTCTGGCATATCTATGGTTCCATACACATATCCATCCTCGCACTCCTCAACCTGAAGAAGATTCTTGCTGAGAATATCATAGGTATATGCATACTTCTCCTCATCATAGGTTGACATATAAAGAGATGCTGACCCTTCTGTAGATAAGCTATTATAAATGTACTCAATATGAATCTGCTGGCCAACCTCAAGGTCTCCAAGATGGAATATCTGCCACATATATCTATCGCAGTCAAGCTCCTCACCATCGATATAAAATCTAACCTTGGTTATGCTGTTTCCTCTACAATTCACATAATAATCACCAGCAGTATCCACTGTAAATGAAACCATAAAGCTTGCCTTGCCTGTGCCATATGGCTTATAGGTAATTGTGTTTCCTGACACAGATACTTCCAGAGAATCACTACTTACCAAAAGGCTAGGAAACTGATTGGTAAAAAAGCCCTCTGCCCCAGTCATATATGCAGCCAGATTTGACTGATTATTAACCGGCAGGCCTGTATCTCTGTCATATTGCTTAACATTGTTTGATACTGCAAAGCCTAGAGCTAATGGGTATGGATTCTCGTATATTTCCACTCCATCAATCTCTGTCACATAGTTGTAATCAAAATTATTTAAATCTCCCTCTCGCTTAAGAAGATACCTTACATTAAACAATGAATTTGTAAATGGTGTAGAGCCCATATAGAGGAACTCATTAGCACCTGTATAAAATCCTAGTCTTCCCATAGTTGTTACATTCTCTCCCAGCACTGTAGAGCAAAATGTACCTACACTAGGCATGTTATGCCAGGTAACCTCATTGAGCACGGTAGAATCCATAAGCTCAGCACGGTAGAAGCCTGCATCTGCTTCCTCTGCCAGTCTGGCTACCTCTTCATTTGCCTTGGTCACACTTGGTGTTGAGGAATAATAGGTACCCACATCTGCGTAACCATTGTCCACTAGGTTGTAAACTCCACACACCACAAGCTCCACTATGCATACCGCTGATACTATTACCGAGAATACATTTTTCTTGAATTTCTTGCCGGCATAAAGGGCACAAACCAAGGTGTAGACTACAATGAGTCCCAGAGTAACATACATATTAAAGCTTTCTATGCTTGTGGCCTTCAGCTTTATGAAAAGCACATAGGAGCCAGCAAACATACCTGCTGATATAACCATGAAAATATGCTGCTTCTTAAGCTTTCTCAGAGCATCATAGGCCATAAGAAGGAGAACAAATATAAACAGGAAGGAAAATCTATTAGGTATTCCATATTGGTTATGGAAGCCATGCCAGATAAAATTCAGCAGCTCATTGTTAAAGCTCATGGCTAAAAATACCAGTAGAAGCACCCTCTTTAGCTTCTCCCACAGCTTAATGTCATCTGATACCAGATATAGGAAGGCAGTAAATATTGCCAACACGCCACAATACAAATTCACCCCTCCGTCAAAGGTTTGATTTGTAAGGGAATTTGACCAGAAGAACTGCTGCTTTAGCTGATCAAATATATTTCCGTACCAAGTCCACTTAGGCAAGCTGGCATCTGCAGATGCTGTAGACATTATTCCCTTGTAGGCAGGTATGAGCAGAAATGCAGCCATACCTCCCGAAGCCAAAGAATATATGGCAAAATTTATTCCGTCAATAAAGAATTTCTTTATTCCACCATGGTTATATACAAAAAACCACAGAACCATAAAGATACATATCATAAAGCCTATATAATAGTTGGAATACAGGGCGTAGAACATAGCAAGTGTGTACATTCTAGGGTCTCTGTCCTCCATAAGCCTCTCGAAGCCAAGAATAATAATTGGGAATATAAGAATACAATCCACCCACATCAAATTCCAGTAGTAGCCTATCACATAGTTATTTAGAGCATAGGCTACAGCAATTGGTATAATATAAAAGGACTGGTCCTTTTCCTTACCCTTATGCTGAAGAAAATATGCCATGGTAAATGCTGAAAGACACACCTTAAGGCACATTATAAAGCACATTGCCCATGGTATATTTTCCTTGCTAAAGAGTACCACAAGAAAGTTAAATGGGCTGGATAAATAGTAGCTTGTAAGGGATAAGAAATTTGACCCAAGGGCAATATTCCAGCTATAAAACAGGCTACCCTCATTCAAAAGCTTGTCTCTATATTCTGCAAAAAATGGAACATATTGATGCAGGCTATCCACTAGGGTTAATGCTCTGCTTCCAAATGGAGTAATTCCCATAGCAATGCATATTCCAAGCATAACAACTGCCACTATTGCGAAGGATATGTAGCATACACTATTATCCCTTATGTGCTGTCTTAGACCTCTCTTTTCCTTCTTAAAAACAATAAGCTTACTAAACAAATAGTTTAGAACAAGCACCACAACCTGTACCAAAAGCTTAGAGGCAACCTCGTTAAATCTAAAGCTATCACATAAAAGTGCAAAGCCCAGTATCTCTACCAGCATAGACACAAGTCTCATGCCCACAAAGCTAATCATCTCTGTAATTGTTCCAATAAATCCCAGTTTCTTGCTCTTAAATACAAATAATTTATTGGCAAAATAGGCAAAAGCAATTGCCATAGCTATCGCTATGGCATTGCATAAGTTTCTATTAATGTCAGTAAATGTTCTAAGCAAGAAAAATGCTATAAGGTTTACAAATGTTGTACAACCTCCGGCAATAAGATATCTTATCTTGTCATTTGCCAGCATTTTTTTAATTAAGTTAAACATTAATTTCTACCTCGATTACTTTTCAAGTCCTGTCAAAAGATATATAAGTGGTGAATTCCAATAGATAGTAATCTCATTACATGAGAAGCTCTGCTCGTTATCCACATAGCAAAGTGCTCCTGACATTCCCCATAATACTGCCTGTGCATATGGATCCTCAAGATTCTCATTAGCACCACCTACAAGCATACCTGGCATTGTAGTTCCAAGCACCTGTGATGGTCTGTGGTGAGTACCTACTGGAGAAAGCTCTCCATAGCCTGTTACATAGCAGTAACCTACACCATTTACACCAAATATATAATCTCTATGCTTCTGTGCGTACTCAATATACTCTGGATTCTCTGCAAGTCTGTTAGCCATAAGAAGCATCTCTCCGTTCTGAGCCACATCCATGTTACTTCCCCATGCATAATTTGAAAGTCCCATAAAGAATGGATCAGTCTTACAATCCTCTAAGTATTTATCAGCAAGCTCAAGGAATTTAGTCTTAGCTGCCTCCTGAACAGTAGCATCTATTCCTTCTGCCTTAGCAAGGTCATATAAAGCATATGATCCGATGCTTGCCCAACCAAGTCCTGTACGATATTTACTCTCTAATAATGTGTTAACTGCATCAAGATACTTTTGCTCACCTGTTGCAATGTAAAGCTCGGTAGATGCCCATAACTTTTCATCATCTACAAAGTTATCAGGATACTCTCCTGTAACAATATCATCTGGATTCCAGAAGCCCTTCTCATCTGGATTAGCTTCAAGCCAAGCATAGGCACTCTTTGAAGCCTCTAAGCACTTAGCTGCAAATTCTGCATCATAGTCTGCGTAAAGCACAGATGCCTTAGCCATAACCGCTGCAAAGTCACCTGTAGCTGCTGCTGAAATAGGTGAGAGAATCATAGGGTCTGTCTCATCAACTGCAAGTACTGTCTCAGGGAATACTGCTGCAGTAACCTTGTGGTACACACCACCGGTTGCACTATCCTGCATCTTAAGCATCCACTCTAGTTCATATCTAGCCTCATCTAAAAGGTCTGGTGTTCCATTTCCACTTTCAGGAATACCTATCTCATCTGATGAGTATCCATAATCCTCATATGCTAGGAATAAATCCTGAATTGTCTTGGCACCTGGCACCACGTAACGACCATAGTCACCTGCATCATGCCATCCACCTGATACATCTACTGTCTTGCCTGAAGTATCACCATAAATGGTTGCTTCCTGCATGTGGCATGCTTCGTGAGCAAAGTCACCTGAAATATTCACATCAAGCTCACAGCCACATCTCTGGTTATAAAGCATAAGGATTGTATCCTTGTAAATATCATCGTAAAGACCCTCTCCAATTGAGAACTCATATGACTCTCCTGAAGGACTTGAGATAATCTTGAAATCTCCTGTTGCCTTAAAATCAGAGAAATCGCCTCTATGAAGATTAGAGCCTACATTAGGGTCAAAGATAAGCTTTGGATCATACTCTCCAATATATACAGTTTCACCTGTATCAGCCTTAACAATCTTAAATCTCTCATCATCCTTAGATGTAGTGATTACTGTCTTAACATCATCTGGTGCATAACCTATCTGATTAACCTTAACCTTAATTGGAGTTGGTGCACCCTCAATCTTCTCTGCCTTTGAACCATCAACTACAAAAAGGGAAATATTATCAACCTTTACTGTGTGAGCAGCAAGCTCCGGCTGTCCCTCGTAGTGACCCATATTAATAACGAATCTTGGAGCAGGGTCAGAAGCCTCTGCCATAGTAAACTCATAATTAATAGTCTGAGTCTCAGGACCGATGGTAACCTTCTCACTTGCGTAAGCATGGTAGTCTCCACCGTTAATCTGTACTCTCCACTCTACTACACGCTCAACTGTTGAGCTGATATCAAAGGATACATTGTACACACAATCTCTGGCCATAGTAAAGCCATCATAATAAATCTGTACACCGTGCTCTACGCTACCAGTCTTCTCAATATTACATACAAGCTGGCCGTCCTCCTGAATCATCTCAAATGATCCACCATTTGCATAGGTAACGAATCCATTTACATCATTGTCGAAGGTAACGCCCATAGCGTCAGCACCCTCAATTGTTGTGAATCTGTTGTTCTCTACAACAGGAACCTCTGTTGTAGGCCAATCATAGGTGTCCTCTATAACCTCTGCAACTATTGCCTCTGTTGTAGAAGGACCATCTGTCTCGGCAGTATCCTTCTTCTTATCACCACAGGCTGCCAACGAAAGTGCCATAGCCGCTGTAAGAAGAATTGCCACATGTTTCTTAAACTTTCTCATCTTTACCCTCCTTATGTATTACAAAATGATATTACATCCTCAAATATCATATTACCACCAAATATATCCAAGGCACTGCCCACAGTTACATCCAGCTTACCTCTTCCTAATAATTTAAGCTTTTCCAAATCCGAGAAGGTACCAACACCACCTGCATAGGTCATAGGAATTTTACTCCAATTTCCAAGCCGGGTAGCAAGCTCCTCCTCAATTCCTCTAGCCATCCCCTCCACATCAACTGCGTGTATAAGAAATTCATCACAGTACTCTGAGAACATGTCCAAAGTATCATTGTCAAGCTTTACATCAGTAAATTTTTGCCATCTGTCTGTAACAACATAGTAAGCTCCATCCCTCTTTCTGCAGCTTAGGTCTATAACAAGTCTATCCTTGCCAACTGCACTGCTGATTTCCTTTAAATTGTCATAGTTGACCCTACCATCCTTAAATACAAAGGAGGTTACTATAACATGGGATGCTCCCATATCAAGAAATCTTGAAGCATTAGAGCTATTTATTCCTCCACCGATTTGAAGTCCATTTGGATAAGCAGAAAGTGCAAGCTGCGCCTGCCTCACATCCGCCTCATAGAACTGACTTCCCTCCGGATTAAGGATTATAATGTGTCCACCCTTAAGTCCCTTGTCCTTATAAAGCTTAGCGTAAAAATCTCCTCCAAGCTCTGACACAAAGTTATCCAAGGCACTATCCGCCTCATCCTTAAGACTGCCACCTACTATCTGCTTTACAGAGCCATTATGAATATCAATACAAGGTCGAAATTTCATAATTACCTCCGATATTACTATTTAGACTTTTTCGCTTAATTCATAGGCGAAATCAAGCTCATTTATTCTATCACAGTAGCCAAACTTTATCAACTAATTAGCCAGTCTACTTTTCCTCAAGGTCTGACTTAGTCAGGGTCTTAAGCTGCTTGTCACTTACATCGCTAAGCTCCACTATTCTTGAAGCCTGTCTGGAGATAGAACGCTCCAGGTAGTTTCTTACCTCACGAGCATTTGCAAAGTTCTCGTCCTTGTTCTCAACCTTCTGGTTAAAATATTCCTTAACATACTCCTTACCTGCTGTATTAGGCGCATATTCCTGCTTATCGCACATAGACATAAATATGTCATAGAGCTGATCTCCTGTGTAATCCTTGAAGAAAATGTACTTGTTAAATCTAGACTTAAGTCCAGGATTTGACTCAACAAACTCTTTCATAAGGTCAGTGTAGCCTGCAACAATTACTACCAGATTATCTCTGTTATCCTCCATAAGCTTAAGGAGAGTATCAACAGCCTCCTGACCAAAGTCCTTACCATCCTTGCCTGCTGTAAGAGTGTAGGCTTCATCTATGAAAAGGATTCCTCCAAGAGCACTTTCCACAACCTCCTTGGTCTTAATAGCAGTCTGACCTACATAGCCTTCAACTAAATTAGAACGGTCAACCTCTACTAAATGTCCCTTCGGAACCACATCTATACACTTATATATCTTAGACAGAAGTCTGGCAACAGTTGTCTTACCTGTTCCAGGATTACCCGAGAACACCATATGAAGAGAAACAGATGGTTGCTTCATACCGCGCTCCTCACGCATCTTCTTAACCTTAAGGAGATTAACCAAGCTCTTAATATCCTTCTTAACCTCGTCAAGTCCCACAAGGGTATTAAGCTCCTTCATAAGATCCTCATAGTTAAGTTCCTCATCTGAGAACTCCTTAACATTAAGGTTACCCTTCATACCGTCAAGCTTGCCCTCTACGCCATCCTTCTTGTCTGATGACTTAGACTTCTTGTTGGAGCTTGCAATCTTGCCTGCAGGGATAGGTCCCTTGCCTGGCTCAAAAAGCTTAAAGTCTCTAATGTATTCCTCCATCATGGCAGTGTAATTAGTAAATGCATCCAATTCCTTTGCACTTGCCTCACGCTTAGAGGAAATAAACTCCTGACCCATCTTCACATAAATGTTATACAGGTTTCTAGCCTTAGAAAAGCCCTTTGTGGTGTAGGCCGACTTTCCTGACAAGTCCGCCTTAACAAAATATGTAAGAGAACGAGGTGGAGTCTGGGCAAAGGACTTATCATAGGTTCTCTCTATCTTAAATATTTCCAGCTTATTTGGAGTAAAATATTCCCCTAAATATTGATGAATAAAGCTTATCTCTGAGTAAAGCGTAGGACTTGACTCCTTGTCGATAAGGTATGCCAAAAACTGAAGCAAATCAAACTTTATCATCTCACGCATAGATATTCCTGTCTCAGGACCAAAGCCCTGATGAGAAATGATTTCCCCGTACATATAACAATCATTAAGCTCTTGTTTTAAACTCATTAACATGTTTTTTCTCCATTTTTCTTATAGTTATTTTATATCGTGATAATCCCCATTCTTGGTGAAATTAGGATTATAATATGGGTCACCGTTAGTTAATATATTACTCCAGAGAATTTCAAAAAGGCCCTTTTCTCTCTCAAAGTAGGTATTGTAATCAGGTAGCTTTTTGTCAGCCTGACTGTAAAAATGCCATGCTGCATCTGCCACCCCAACTACCAGATAGCCATGCTCTCTTACTCTAAGACAAAAATCCACATCACAAAGCTCAGTTGTAAACTTCTCAGAAAAGCCACCCAGGCCTCTAAACAGCTCTGTCTTAACCATCATACAGGCTCCTGATACTGCGCTGAAATTGGCATTGACATGATTATGCATAAGATATCCAAAGTCACCACGCTTAATGCCCTTATACAGATGACAAAATGGACCATTTATACCTACCGCTATACCCTGTGATATAGTAGCCCCATTATCTCCAAATATGGCACCACCTACCACACCTACATCCTTACGCATGCAGTGCCCCAGCATTTCCTTAACGGATGTAACATTGATTTTTTCAACGCCATAATCAAGGAACAAAATGTAATCACCCTTGGCCTTTGTGGCACCAAAATTTCTCATTAGCATGTTGCCTGGGGTTCCGTCATATTCTACTACTCTAATGTTCTTGCGGGTACCCTCAAGCATTGCATAAAACTTTTGAAGTCCGCTATCATCAGTGTATGGATTTACTATTATCAGTTCAAAATCACTATATCTGCTCTTCTCAAAAAGAGGGCCGATACATCTCTCTATTATAGCTCTTTCATTACCGCCCGGTATAACAATGGATAGAAGTGGATTACCAGGTGTATCGTAGCTTACCTTATACATTCCCCACATATCAGTGTGAGCAACAGTAGCAAAGCAGCCACATCTTTGTATATGAGCCTGAAGAGCTCTCTTACCTGCCTCCTTGGCATATTCCTTCTTATGAGGATTAAGTGCCACTGACTTATCATTCATTCGCCAATGATATAAAACCCTTGGAATGTGCTTTATGTTCTTTGTTTTCTCGCTACATTTCAAAGCCAAATCATAATCCTGAGCACCATCATATTCCGAATCAAAGCCGCCTACCTCAAGAAGTAGCTTTCTCTTCACCACGAACAGGTGAGTTATATAATTATGTGCTCTTAACAAATCTATGGAGAAATCCGGCTTGAAGGCAGGATCTGATACCCTGCTTCCATCCTCAGATATTTTATCCTCATCTGAATATAACACATCATACCTTTCCTCCTGCAATGCATCCACTACACAGTAAAGTGCATCCGGAGTTAACATATCGTCATGGTCTAAAAGTGTTATATAATCTCCTGTGGAATAATTAAATGCCATGTTAGTGTTCATAGCTATTCCAAGGTTTTTCTCCAAAGGAGCATAAACAATCTTTCTGTCTACCGACATATATTCCCTTGCAACCTCTTCAGTTTTAGGTACACCCGCTTCACGCTTGCTACCGTCCACCAATACCAGCTGCCAATTTCCATAGGTCTGATTAATTACAGACTCTATCATATCTCTTAGGTATCTCTCCGGGGTTTCGTATATAGGTACTAATATACTAATCAGAGGTCTATAAGCAAAGCTTGTAAGCCTCTGTCTTTCAAGTTCCTCTTCCTTAGGAGCGTGCTTCTCCCAAAACCATCCATTGTAGGCAAGTCCCGGTCCCTGCATCTTATATCTTACTCTGGAGGCGATACCATCCAAACCATTTTCTCTGATATAGCTTATTCCCTTTTTTATATTAGTTGTGTTAAATGCTGATAGATTAAACTTCATGGTATCCCCCTCTCATTAATTACTTGTCATTATGCTATCTTAGTTTTCTTCTTAGGCTTCCACACAGATGGACAAAACAGTAACAAAAGTGGGAACAGCTCAAGTCTTCCCGCCAGCATGTCAAAGCTTAGCACCAGCTTTGAAAAGTCTGAGAAAAATCCAAAATTTTGTGTAGGTCCAACCATACTAAGTCCCGGACCGATATTGTTAATAGTTGCCGCCACTGCTGTAAAGTTAGTAACCATATCCTTTCCCTCTAAGGATATAAGCAGTATAGACCCAACAAACATAAACATGAATGTAGCAAAATAAACATTGGTAGCTCGAAGTATTTCGTGCTCCACAACCTTGCCCTCTGATTTAACCTTCTTCACACTTCTAGGGTGAAGGAAGGATACAATTTCCTTAACAAAGGTCTTGAATAAGATTATTATTCTGACTACCTTAATACCACCACCGGTACTACCTGCACAGGCACCTATAAACATCAGAAGCACCAATACGGTTTTACTTGTCTCCGGCCACTGGTCAAAGTCCATACTGGCAAATCCTGTGGTAGTCATTATGGAGCCAATTTGGAAGAAAATGTGTCTTAAAGCATTTCCGGCTCCTGCTATAACATCCCTTAAATCAATATACATTATGGCTGCAGCTACAAATATTATGGCAAAATATGTTCTTGCCTCCTCATGCTTAAATGCATCCTTAAGCTTACCTGTAGCAAGTAGGAAATACACTCCGAAATTCACGCCAAAAAGTATCATAAACACAGTTACCACCCACTGTATGTACGGACTCTGGCTCATAAAGCTGTCGTTATAAAGTCCAAATCCACCGGTTCCCGCAGTACCAAAGGCTGTACAAAGTGAATCGTAAAGTGACATATTTCCCGCCACTAAGAATATAACCATTACTATGGTCATCACAATATATATGCTGTATAAAAATATAGCATTGTTCTTAACCTTAGGAACAATCTTACCAACTGATGGTCCCGGGCTTTCTGCCTTCATAAGATTCATATGAGTTCCACCAGCCATAGGCACTATAGCAAGCAGGAATACCAAAACTCCCATACCACCAATCCAGTGAGTAAAGCATCTCCAAAACATACTACACCTTGCCAATGCTTCCACATCAGAAAGTATACTTGCACCTGTTGTGGTAAAGCCTGATACTGTCTCAAAAAATGCATCCACAAAACGAGGAATATCTCCATTTATCACAAAAGGTAATGCTCCTACAGCCGACATCATTATCCAGCTTAAAGCAACAGTAACAAAGCCTTCCTTTAGATAGAAGTTTGTATCCTTTGGTTTCTTAATAACCATAAGGGTTCCAACTGCTGCCGCACCAAGCATAACCCACACAAAGGCCATTCCCTTGTCATGCTCTCCATATATGAGAGATACCAAGAATGGAAAGAGCATAAAGGCAGCCTCGATGTTTAACACCCAGCCTAATATATAGGCCACTACTCTATAATTCATACTCTAATACCTCTACTTATTTCAATATATCTCTAACATCCTTAAAGCCTGTGTGAGCAGTAATAATTACCACTGTATCTCCAGGCTGAATAGTATCATTACCACGTGGGATAATTATCTTGCCCTTTCTATTAATACAGGCCACTAGAAGATTAGTTTTAAGATCAAGCTCCATAAGTGGCTTTCCTGTAACCTGTGACTCCTCTGTAATCTCAAACTCTATAGCTTCTGCTCTATTCTCAAATATGTGGTAGAGAGTCTCAATATTGCTACCGATAGAATTCTGCATACCACGAACATATTTTACTATGGTCTCTGTAGACATATATCTAGGATAGATAACACTGCCTATATCCAAACCATCTATAACATCATTAAATGTACCACGGTTAATCTTAGTTATTACCTTTGCCTTAGAATGCTTCTTGGCGAAAAGAGTAAGAAGAATATTCTCCTCATCTAAGCCCGTAAGTGGGATAAATGAACCTGTCTCCTTAATTCCCTCCTCGAAAAGCAAGGACTCGTCTGCTCCATCCCCATGAATAATCAATGCATTTGGAAGCAGTGTTGACAACTCCTCACAGCTTGCCATATCCTTCTCAATAAGCTTAACACCTATATTCATCTGTGTAAGCTGTTTAGCCAAATAATAAGAGGTCTTACCACCGCCAACAATGATACAATCCTTTACATGCTTATTCTTCATTCCTATATGCTTGAAGAATCTGTGAGTATTTATAGGAGTGGCGATAAATGAAATCAGGTCTCCCGGCTTAAATACATTTGAACCATCAGGAATATCAAGCAAACCTTCACTTTCAATTCCACAGATAAGTACACCTAGAGCTGATGCTCCAATATCTTTAATCTGCTTACCTACAAGCATATTATCCTCAGGAAGCTTAAACTTAACCAGCTCCACATGACCCTTTGCAAAGGAATTCATACTTATAGCATTAGGAAGTCTTAGAAGTCTGGACATCTCCCTGGCTGTCTCAAGCTCAGGATTAATAATAAGAGAAATTCCAAGCTGCTTTCTAAGATAGCTAAGCTCATCACTATAATCCGGATTTCTCACTCTGGCTATAGCCGCACATTCTCCCACCTTCTGGGCTATGGTACAGCACAGAAGATTAAGCTCATCCGATGGTGTTACTGCAATAATAAGGTCTGCCTTATTAATACCTGCCTCATTCTGTACATTAAAGCTTGCGCCATTACCTGCAACTCCCATAACATCATAGAGGGTTGTCGCCTTGGTAACTTTTTCACTATCTGTATCTACAACAGTTACATCGTGCTTTTCCTGACTAAGTCTCTCTGCCAAGGTCATTCCAACCTTTCCGCAGCCCACGATGATAATCTTTAAGCTTTTGTCATTCTTAGAAAAAATACCCGCCATCATCATTCTCCATCATATAAATTATTATCGTCAAATATGCTTATTAAAAAAAAGCACACTTACCATAAATTTTATCATTTTTATAATAATAAGTCTATAAATTTTTATATGCTCATATTTCGTCTTGGATTCCTATTTGTACACTTATATTCCATGACCCTACATTTATTTTCAGACTGTTTTTTCCTTTTATAAAAAGTATTTTCATATTTTATATATTTCTCCACACAGAATTAATATTTTATGTTATACTACAATGGGTTAAAAGTTTTTTGATTTTATAGAAAGGTGACTTGCAAATTGAAATTACCACATTCACGACTTAAAAGTAAATTCTCGGAGAAGTTCTCTGAGACCATGAAAGCGGTACTTCCAATACTTGGAATTGTGTTTTTGCTATGTTTTACCATAGCACCCATACCGCCTAGTATCTTAATGACATTCTTAGTTGGTGCCGCCCTGCTTATAGTGGGTATGCTGTTCTTCAATGTAGGTGTTGAGCTTTCCATGACTCCTATAGGAGAGAGAACCGGTACTATAATGACTAAGTCTAAGAACCTGTTTATCATAACATTCGTCAGCTTCGTAATGGGCTTTGTGATTACCATATCAGAGCCTGACCTTCAGGTTTTGGCTAATCAAGTTCCATCTATTCCCAATATAACACTTATCCTGGCGGTTGCCTTAGGTGTTGCCTTATTCTTGGTACTTGCAATACTTCGTATGCTGCTTAGCATACCACTTTCCTATCTTCTGCTATTCTTCTACGGAGTAATATTTGCACTTACACCTTTTGTTCAAAAGGATTTCTTGTCAGTGGCATTTGACTCCGGCGGAGTTACTACAGGCCCTATGACAGTACCATTTATCATGGCCTTCGGTATAGGTATATCTGCTATCCGTAGTGATAAGCACGCTGCAGACGATAGCTTCGGTCTGGTTTCTATGTGCTCCATCGGACCTATACTTGCAGTTATGATTCTTGGCATCATTTACAAGCCAGAGTCTGGTGAACAGGTTTCAGAGGCCATAGCTGACATTGCCAACACTGTAGATTTGTGGAAGCTATTTTCTTCAGAGCTACCTACATATATACATGAGATTGCTGTATCTCTCCTTCCTATAGTTGTATTCTTCACTATTATGCAGCTGATTGTAAGAGATATAAACAAGACAACAATCATGAAGATTGCAGTAGGAATAGTGTACACCTACATCGGACTTGTTCTTTTCCTAACAGGGGTAAATGTAGGCTTTATGCCAGCAGGTAACTACCTTGGGGCAACTATTGCAGGACTTGACATCAGGTGGATTATTATTCCAATAGGTATGATAATCGGTTACTTTATCGTTAAGGCAGAGCCAGCGGTGTTCGTCCTTACTAAGCAGGTTGAAGAGCTTACGGACGGAGCAATATCTGCTAAGGCCATGGGTACCTCTCTATCCCTTGGTGTGGCGGCCTCAGTTGGTCTTGCCATGACCAGAGTATTAACTGGTATTTCCATACTTTGGCTTTTGGTTCCTGGCTACGCCATTGCTTTAACACTTACATTCCTCGTGCCAAAAATTTTTACAGCCATAGCATTTGACTCCGGTGGAGTTGCATCGGGACCTATGACAGCCACATTTTTACTTCCATTTGCCATGGGTGCATGTGAAGCAGTAGGTGGAAATATTGTAGCTGACGCCTTCGGTATCGTGTCAATGGTTGCCATGACACCACTTATAGCAATTCAGATTATGGGACTTATTTACCGAATCAAGGATAATAAGCTTCACAAGGAGCTGGCAAGTCAGGCAGACCAAACAGCACTTGCTTCATATGGAGATATGGAAATTATCGAATTATAAGGAGGACATATGGGAAATTTATATATGATGACCACTATAGTGGATAGACAAATTGCATCAAGCTATGCCCAGCTGTATCAGGAGAATGACCTGCATGTTATGTTCCTCTCCCTAGGCTACGGCACAGTATCCAATGAGACTATGGATTTGCTGGGACTTGAGTCCAAGGAAAAGACAGTTGTCACTGCCATAGTTGAAGAAGAAAAATGGCTCACTGTGAAAAAGCAGCTAGAGAAGGTACTGAAAATTGACGCCCCTGGCGGAGGAGTAGCATTTACTGTTCCCCTTAGCAGTATAGGTGGCAGAAAGGCTCTACAGTTTTTGATAGAAAATGATAAGTATGAAAAGAAGGAGGAATCCACATTGAAGAATACAGATCACGATTTGATAGTAGTTATCTCGGAGCTTGGATACACAAACCTTATAATGGATGCAGCCAGAAAGGCCGGGGCATACGGCGGTACAGTAATTCACGCCAAAGGTACAGGCATGGCTACTGCAGAAAAATTTATGGGTGTTTCCTTAGCTCAGGAGAAGGAGCTTATATATATAGTTGTTAAAACAGAACAGAAAAATCCTATTATGCAGGCTATTATGGAGGAGGCAGGTCTTAACACCAAGGCCAAGGCTATATGCTTCTCACTTCCTGTTACAGATACTGCTGGATTAAGATTATTGGAGGATTAATTATGAGCACAAAAGGATGTTTAACCTTATATTTTAGCATATTTGCTCTTTGTTTCCTTATGCCGGTTATAATATATTTCGTCTTGGAATACGGCTACATATTAGATTACATCGACCTAAGCCCTTGGGATTACCAAAAGCTTACTAATGTGGAGGCTCAGATAATTTACGACGACCAATCTGATTACGGTACTAAGGCCAGAGTTGTAGAGCGAGTTACTTTCGATGTTCACCAGGCTAACGAGGATGATTTATGCTACGAGCTTTGGAGAGACCTTATCGAGGAGGAGGTTGACGGACTTAGACTTGATTACAATGTTCTGTCCGTACACCAGGTTATGGATGACGGAAGCTTGGTAGAGCTTGATGAATGTGGTCATCTTGAATGGGAAAGGTCCGAGGTGGATGAGCTTGCAGGAAAATGGTATCACAGTCCTGGCCCATACAATAAGGCTAGTGATCGCTATGAGGCTTTATTCTTCTATGTAGACGGAATCTATAGAGATGAGGTTACATTTGAGATATGCTATGAGATAAATCATGTGGGACTTAAGTACAAGGATTGTTCTGACCTTTACCTTCTACTGTATGGCGAGATGCCTGTTACAGATTTGGAGTCCTACAAGGCTGAGATTATTATTCCTGAGGAGGATATGCCAGCAGCAGGGAACTACAGGTATTACACCTACGGAACCAACGGAAATGGTTTTTCAGTATATGAATCAACTACATTATATCCTGGCTATCACACCTTCTCCATAGATTTAGATGAGGATGAGCTTCAGTTTAAGCCATATAACCAGTATATTGAGTTTGAGCTTGTTGCCTACGGAGAGGATAAGCATATTCTTACAGATAACGCATTATATAATGATTACACCTACGATTATGCTTTAGATGAAATAAGGTACGATGCACAGGTAGAGCATGACAAGCCTGATACATATAACGCAGTTAAAATATTTATATTCATAACATTATTAATAATAGCAGCTAGTATACTGTTCAAAACCTTTAATACTAAAAAGCGTATGCACGCTCTGCATGTATTCTATGAGCCTGCTGAGGTACCGGAGTTTTATACAGGAATTCCTAGTGACTTAGACCCTAACTTTGCGGCAGCTTTAGTTTTCTCTAAGGGCAAGTCTCCTAAGGACGATTCAGGTATCTACTCTGCTCTGCTTTTAAGCCTTGCAAGAAAGGATTATGTGGAAATTGCAGAGTATGGTCCAAGTGATGCCATGATTACTATCAAGAACCCAGCTCAGAGTCAGGAAGCTTCAATTATGCCTGCAGAACCGCTTACTGAAAGTGAGATACTTTACTACAATCTGTTGGTGCGTCACGCTAGTGGCAATCAGATTCTTATGAGCCAGTTACAGAGAAGAGTTTCTCAGGATTATGAGTACACAGGAACCTTCGAGGAAAATATCAAGAAGGCCATCACCAATAAGGGTATTAATGGTGGCTACATACAAAAGGCAGACTTTACAGAACCTAAGGACCAGCTTCTTAGAACTGCTAAGTCATACAAGAATTGGGCTATTATACTCCTGATATTTGTAAACCTTATCTCATATTTCACCAGACTTGATTTTGCATTCGGCAGCTACACTATACTTGGTGCTACCTGTTTAATATGTTCTATCTACCTTTACGCTACAGCTGGCAATTATGTTCTTCTTACCCAGGGGGGCGAAACAGAATATGCTAAGTGGAGAGGACTTTACAACTACCTTAAGAGTGACCATATTATGTCTGATTCAAATGTGTCAAATATGCCTATATGGGAGAGATTCTTCATCTACGCAACAGCATTTGGAATTCCAACTAAGGTTACTAAGGCTTTAGGTGTTAAGTTCCCTGAGAATTCAGGTGCTATGGATGCAGGCATGGGATATTACAATGATTATGGAATGTTCAACAATACATATATTAGAACGGGAAGAGTTCACAGAACAAGTCGCAGCATAGGACGCGCGGTTAGAAGTGGTTCAAGAATTCACAGAGCTACATCAACCAGCAGAGGCTATACCGGTGGCGGTCGTAGCTGGAGTAGCTACGGAGGAGGAGGTAGTTAGGCTTCCTAGTGTGAAACGGACGCCCACGGCGCCACTAGGAGGGGGGTTACGGCAACTGTAAGAGGTTACCTTCACCCCCTCCTAGCTGGCTTGTGGGCTGTGTGTCAATAAATGAAATAATGGGCTGTGCCAATAAACTATATTCCGACCGCGCCAGGGTGATGCGCAGCTGACCGTTTTAAGTGTCAGCGAAGCATTATCCCTAGGCTTACCCGGCCAAAAAGTAAATGGCACAGCCCATCTTTATTATTTAACTTCTAAATACATCTTTTATCTGCAGGTTTTCAAAGTTCACTCCTAGTTCTCTTGCCACCTCTTCCCTAGTAAAGGTTTTGTAGAGGGTTTTGGAGATGTACTTTTCTGCAGTTTTTATTATGGCCTTATAGTCAGGTATTTCCTCTGGGAAGTAGATTCCTCCCTTATCCTTATTCTTAAGCATCCAGCATACTGCTGATAGTGCGGACATGGCCACAGGTGTTATGGTTGGTGTCTGCCACTGATGGTTAGACTTTCCCTTGCTAAGGTATGGCAGCTCTATGCGGTTACCTACCCACACAGGCTGAAAGCTTTCTCCCATAAGGAATACTCCCACATACTCCGTGCCGGACTTAATCTTGTCCACATATAGCATTTCAACCTTTTCAGGGTAAATGTATCCCCTGACTATTGAAGATCCATTTTCATTTTCTGAGTCCATTGGCTTAGTCTGGTCAGGATTAGGATAATCATTAACCTTTGCTTTCTTAAGAAACTCTCCTGCGTAGTCGCATGGCTTATATATGAATGCAACGGTTGGACGGTATTTGACCCTTCCATTCTCCACCACCTCTAAGCTTCTTGCTATAGATATGGTCTCCTCGTGAGGCACTAAGTGTCCCTCAAATACTCCCTCAGGGTAAAATGTAACACAGCGCTTATCCACTGCCAGCTTAGCAAATTCCATATACCCTTTCTCTTTGTTATACATAGTGCAGTCAGCTTCGTAGTCCACATCCTCTGAGGTTCCCACATCCATGGTTGCCTCACTTAGCATCTCAAACCAGAAGGAATCTGTACACCAGGTATTAATCAAAAGCTTATCATCAAAATCACCCTTTACCTGCTGCAAATCTATGTCGCTTACATGTATCTGTCTAAGTCCAAGCCTTAAGGCTATCTCATTAAAGTGTCCCTCCTTAAGAAGCTTCCTTAACTCCTTATCCTTCTTAAACTGGGTTGTAACCACATACTCTAGGGCTGCCCTTACAAAATGTGACACCAGCCCAGGGTTGTTGCCATGATGAAGAACTATAGGGTATTTGTTCTTATCCATATCAGTGGCTAATCTATCCTTCAAGTCCCATTTCTTATCATGCTCTTCAAATATGGAATACCAGTTATCAGACCAGTCCGCCTCTCCGGTATTGATGTACATAATGTTGTTCTCAGCGCACCACTCACATATATCTCTGGTTCCCACTGTGTCAGCAAAGTCTATAAGCAAATCTCCCTCCCTAAGATAGGTACCGAAGATTTCCCTAAAGTTTTCTCTAGTTATCTCTGCAGTGATAAAGTTTGCCACTATACCTCCTAAGTTTACATAGGCGATTAACTCTATCTCCTCTCTGGTTATAACATAGTAGTTATTCTCATTAAATTGTATCTCTAGGGGAAGCTTCTCATAGAAGCTTTTACCCACTGCGCCAAATCCAAATTGGACTATGCGGCCTTCGAATTTAATCAATTACTTATCCCCTTATTTTTGTTAATCCCAGCTTGGCATTTTCCATACAAGCTGCATTCTAGGCTTTTCATATCCGTCAGTGTGGAATATTTTTAATCCCTTTTTCTGATGTGCAACTAATATCTTCTTAACATCCCTAGAGATTTTTCTCCCACCTATAACAAGTATGCTCTCTATGCCACTGTCCAAAAGGTATTCTGGTGAGGGCAAATCCTGTGGGTACACATCCCAGCTATTGTCATAAACAGAGTCCTCTAGTTTATATCTATTTAATCTGTTTCTATCTAGCAAAAATGCAGGTCTTGCATCATCAGCTATATCAATTTTCTGAAGCTCCTTGGCCATAAGCTCTAAGGCCATTCCCACTGATTGGTTATCCACTGTGGCCCTTGCCCCCTGCTGCTCTAAGGTGCCATTATAAACCGGAATAGGTCGAAAGCCATAGCCTGCTAGAGCCACACCGTAGCCAACGCTTTGGTCCCCTGACATATCCACTATTATGGCTGTATGCTCTAGGTACTCCTTCTCCCAACCATTAATACCTAATATGGTATTAAGTTCATCATTCTCTGTTTGATTCAAGAACTGGATAGATGGCAGTGCTTGGTTTATTATCCCATATGCTTTTTGATATTGACCTATCCCTACGAAAGGTACTGGCCTTACCCAATCCACCCACTTCTTTCCGGTAGGTGCCCAAATTTTATATACTTCCTTAGCGGTCATATGAGCCACCTCCCTCTATAAGCACCGGTATATCCGCCGCATTTGAATCTATACGAGGTGTACTACTTATTCTGGCATAATAGCCACCATGAGCTCCGTCTATAGCATAGGAGCCCAGGCACACATGGTACTCTTCGCCACCTTCTCCCTTAAGAGGTATACTTGCGAATTTTTTCTGTGCCACATATCTAGATGGGTGTCTTCCCACATCCTTCATTATCTTCTCGTATTCTTTGATATCTAAGGCCTCTCTAATTGAGATTCCATCTCCCACTCTGCCGTAGGCCGGCTTATATATATATCCTTCCCGCCCTGTCGCAGATTTTACATCTATGGTTTCCGGTAGCAGGCTTCTCCAGGTAGACATGCTAATGCCGTTAGCCTCTAATGCATCCCATATAAATGGGAATCTTTTGGTCTGGGCGTATATTGCCACCGGATGATTGCAGGAGGTTGTCTCTGTATCAAAGTATCCCTGCCATCTCTTAGGTTTTATATCCTTAAACCATTCCATAGGTGTAAATCTAAAGATTGCATCCAATTCACCTTCGTTGCCATCCAACACACAGTATGCCTTTTTGTCCTTGAAATTCACATGCTCTACAGCGCCGTATATTACCTGATATCCCTCTGCTTTTAGCCTGTCTCCCAAAAACTGCATAACCTGCCTGTCATCACTGTAGCAGGTGCAGTGTACAAGCATTATTCTTCCACCGTCTTTAACCTTTTTCTTAACCGCTTCCACCATCACATCACCGAAGCTTACTATATGATAAGCTTCCTTCTCCATAATCTGACTGATATGAGCCCTGTTAATACTTTCTATAGCCGCAAGGGGCATAAGACTTGCCTCTGCAAAGCCTCCCGGCACATCACTATTTACCTCACTTATGGCCCATCCTCCCTCTACATCTGACACAGGGTGAAAGTCATAACGAGTAAGTCTTATGTGCATGTCTGGGTTGTAATTACTCATATATCCTATATCCCCACGCAGCTGTCTAGTCAGCTTTAATGGACCTACCAACTCCTGATGCTCATTTAGAAACTGCTCTGCTGCCCTTGTCTCCCTATCCAAGCTTTCAGTAAGACTTGAAATTTGCCTATGCTCCTCCTCAGTTATTACCAATGCGTATTTTGCCACTGTGTTATTATCTAAAAACTGAGGATCCCATTTGTAGCAATCAAACATAAGATTAAGTCGATATTCTTCATATTCACTTGTGGGAATGGGTACTAATCTCATGGTCTTCTCCAATCATAAACTAAAAACAGGTATCTAATCCAAGCTCTGCCTTAATTAATCTTTTAGCCACGTCAAAACGGTTTAGGTAATCACCACCTATGCAGTGGAAGCTTATCCCATTATTTGCTAATAATTCCTTAATCTGATTACTGTATTTTTCTCTTTCTGCCTCTATCCTTTCATTTCTAGTACCGTCCTGAACGAAGTCCACATCCGGCTCTAGAAAAAGAACCAAATCCCATTTGCTAATGCTATTAATTGCATCTGCCAGCTTTACACAGCTATCTAGCTTGGACTTTTGATTCTCCAACAGGAAATGGCTATAAAATAGTGTAGTTGTGGCATCTGTATCTACGAATAGGATGCGGTTGCTTTCCTTGGCAGCATCCATTATCTCCACCTTCTGGCGCAGGAAATTCTCATACAAATCCTCTGCAATCATAAGCTCCTCACCGCCCGCATATTCGCAGGTATCCCTTCCCACCTCTCGCACATAATTTGTGTTATAGGCAAGGGCAAGATTTTGAACCAAGGTGGATTTACCTGTGCTTTCTCCACCCACAACTAATACCTTTCTGGCATAATAGTCCTTACATACTGCAGGAATATAATCCCAATGCTTTAGTGCCCATCCACGAATATCTGTGGAGCTTATAGGAACCTCCGCCCTGTCAAAATAGCAAACCACACTTTCCGGACAGTAAAGTGACTCAAAGCGGTTAGTTCCCTCATAATCCGAGCCACAAAATACTATATCAATGCTTATACCTATGGCTGCTTTTATATCCTTAGCTCCCTGCTCCCAGTAAAAGTCTGTGTTGTACTCTTCCTTAGAAACAGCCTTGTCCTCCACCATTATTATCTTTATATTTGGCAGGTGCTTTGTGCTATTTAAAATCCATCTGTATCTTAGCTCCTTAGATGTGGATTCTCTTCCCTCACACCAGCTTATTACCACATACAATTCCTCACACATAGCTGCCCCACGAATAATATCATGTATATGTCCCAGATGTAATGGGTCAAATGAACCACCATACATTCCAACCTTATATCTCATTACCATCACCTCATTTTAACATCATTACTGCTGCATCCTTTAACTTACGCCGCCTGCTTGTTTTTCCTTATTTCCTTCTCCCATCTAATAAGCATTATTATTGCATTACCCAGATAGATAACCCACATAAGAAGGGTTGCCATATTATCATTTCCCACTCTAAAGTTACACCACCACATATAGACACTGAACACATCCACAGCAAACCATATCCACCACTGCTCTGCAAACATTCCGATGGATACAATCATGGCAACTACAGATGACACAGTTGTAAAGCTATCCACAAATGGCATGGCATCACCCAAATGTCTAAGCAAAAATCCGTAGGCAACGGTAAGAGCTACCATAGCCAAAAGGCATATGATTCTTCCTTTATTCTTCATATGGCGCTTATTAACCTCATTAGTTTCCTTGTTCATATTCTTCTTCCATACAGCAAAGCCTACAAACTGCATAGGTACATAATATATTGCGTTAAGCATGGTTTCCCCGTACAGCTTTGCCTTATAGGAAATGATGGCATAAAGCACACAGTTTACCAAACCAAATATGTATGCAGAGAGCTTTCCCTTTCCCGTACATACCACACAGGCAACGCCTGTTGTGGCAGAGATTATTCCCATTAATGTATCTCCCCAATATATGGAAAGACCTGCTATCACTGCACAGGCAATGAGAAGCCAAAATACCTCTATCTTTTTCCAACCTGAAAGTTCATTTTTGATGAAATTCTTCATTCCTATCACCCTCCCCTTTATACAAATCAAATCACACCCCATTATCATACAATAAAATCCATTTTCTCACAATTCCCCTTTGCCTAATATCTGTTTTATCTTGCACTTTATTGCATTGCGAAACAGCATTTTCAGTGATATTATAAAGGTATATTATTCAAATTATTACGGAAGATGGGGGTTACATATATGATAAATAAACTAAAAAACAATGTATTTTCATCATATACAGCATTTGTTAAGTATTTCTTCGGTATATCTGTTATTGTACTGCTCTTGTTCTTCTTCATAGGACAGCTTCTTTTTCCTAGCGAAAAGGACAAGCTATTCTCAAATTGTGAAGAATACAACCCACCCTGGGAGCAAATTTTAGAGGATGGCCGTAGAGTTTCTGTCACCGCCCCTACCATAGTGGATGCTGAATACGGCCAGCCAGTCACCTTAGCTACTAAGCTGCCTGATACTATAGAAAATGGTCTGTGCATATCATTTCGCCCTGTATGGCAGGATGTGACAATTCACATAGATGGTGAGCTTAGACTTGAGTATTCTACTAAGGACACCAGACCATTTGGTACAAACAGCGCTATGCGTTACATCTTTATAGAGCTTCACGAGGAGGATGCCGGCAAGGAGCTTTCCTATACATTTACCAGCAATTCAAAATATGCTGGTGATATTAGAACAGGTTATATAGGTGATAGATTAAGCATCTGGCTTCATCTTTTAGATGACAATGGCTTACATATGCTAATCGCCATATTCCTATTCCTTATGAGTTTATTCTGTATCATAGTCTGCGAGATACTGAGGCTGGTTTATAAGAAGGATTTGCCACTTAAATATCTGGCATGGACACTTTTCTTCTGCGCTTTCTGGATGATATCAGAGATGTCATTTAGACAGATTGTGTTTAAAAATATATCTTTACTGTCCCTATTCACCTACTGGAGTCTTATGATAATACCTTTGCCACTTATTACATTTATCAATGATTTGCAGCAGGGACGCTACAAGAAGGTGTTCTTTATTCCTTTGGTATATACCATGGGTATTATGATAGTAGGTACAATTCTTCAGGTGTTTGATATAGTTCAATTCGTGGAGCAGCTTAAGTTTATACACGGTGGTCTCCTTGCAGCTATCATATGTATCATAGCCACCATTACCATTGATACCTTTACCAAGAAGCTTTCCAATTACCTCTTTGTTGGCATCGGTATCTACGGTATGATTGTAACCGCCATATTGGAAATGATTCTGTACTATGTGGGAACCGACCTATCCCTTGGTACAACTCTTTCCGTGGGACTTTTGTTCCTGCTGGTCATGGCAATAATTAAAACTGGTCAGGACCTTCTCATATCCGAGAACAACAAGCAGCAGGCTATTACTGCCAGAGAGGCTCAAACCAAATTCCTGGCTAATATGTCCCACGAAATCCGTACTCCGATTAATGCCATAATCGGTATGAACGAGATGATTTTAAGAGAAAATGATGACGAGGATATTGACTATTACGCCAGAAGCATTCAAAGCGCCAGCAACATGCTTCTGGGACTTATCAATGATATTCTAGACTTCTCTAAGATAGAGGCTGGACAGCTTGAGCTTATTGAGGATGACTATCATCTGCCAACACTTATAAGAGACGAGATGGTAATTCTCGAGACAAGAAGCTCCAAGAAACCGATAGATGCTTACCTGGAGATTGATCCTAAGCTCCCAACTACCCTTTACGGTGATGAGCTTAAGCTTAAACAAATTATCACAAACATTATCTCTAATGCAGCAAAATATACTGATGAAGGAAGCATTACATTTAAGGTATTCTTCAAGGAGATTGATGAAAAAAACATAAACCTTTGCTTCTCAATAACAGACACTGGTATTGGCATAAAGAAGGAGGATCTGTCTCAGCTTTTCGACAGCTTCAAACGACTGGATTTGAACAAGAACCGAGCAATCCAGGGCTCTGGTCTTGGACTTAATATAGCCAAGCAATTCGTAGATTTGATGAAGGGTGATATTCAGATTGAAAGCGAGTACGGAAAGGGCTCTACTTTTACGGTTTCCATACCACAGAAAGTTATGGATAGCACACCTATCGAAAGTCTAGACAAGGCTATGAAGAATGAATCAAAGGTCAACCAAATTGCTCAGGCACCATTTATCGCACCAACTGCACGAATTCTGGTTGTGGATGACAACTCCATGAATCTTCGTCTTATGGAGGCATTGCTTAAGAGAACTAAAGTTAATGTGGATTTGGCAGAAAGCGGAAGCAAATGTTTAGAGCTTTCTAAAGACAGATCCTACAATATTATATTTATGGATCATATGATGCCTGAGATGGACGGAATAGAAGCTCTACAGAAGCTTAGGGGTAATGAATCAAATCCTAACAGGGACACTGTGGTAATTGCCCTTACAGCAAATGCGGTGGCAGGCTGTAGGGAGATGTACCTTGAGCACGGCTTTAATGACTATCTATCCAAGCCTGTTATAGCTGACAAGCTGGAAACAATCATATTAAACTATTTACCAAAGGAGCTAGTAATTATGAATAATATAGATGACAACACAAGCACTAAAGACACAGCTACTGCTGAATCGGCACTATCCAAGGAGGCTTTAGAGCAGTACCTTGTTATCAACAAGGAAAACGGCTTAAAATTCTGTATGGAGGATGAGAATTTCTACAACGAAATACTTACAGCCTTCTGCTCGCAGGCTAACAAATTTATTCCACAGCTCGCTCAGTACTACGACAGCAAGGATTGGGGTAATTACGCTATTATAGCTCACAGCCTAAAAAGCAATACCAGAACCATCGGCGCTGATAACTTCGCCGACCTTTCATATAAGCACGAGCTGGCAGGAAAGGGAGATGATGGAGACTTTATAACCAGCGATTACGAAAAATATGTTGCAGCCCTTAAGGCCCTGATGGAAAAGGTTCAGGAAATGGTGTAAATCAAAAAAAGGACGAGGAAATCCCTCGTCCTTTAAGCTATATTATACCCTTAATTATCTCCTTTTTCCTACACAGAATCCACACCTACAAGTCCTAAACCTTCTATCAGATCTATGATAATTTGGACTTCTTCCTGCAATATGGCTAATTCTCTGTCACAAAGTACCTTGTCCGTAGGTTCCATATTAAATGGTCTTGTTCCATTGATAGCCACAATCACCTTACCTTCACCGAATCTAAATCCAATACTCCTATTCCTATTTTGAAGAATCAGTAAATGTTCTATCAATTCATTAGTTAATAGTTTTGAGGCTTCCGATGGTTCTGGGGAGAATACATCAAAATTATCATTGAATAATAAATTATCAACATCCACTCTGTCATCATTTACATTAAGCCAGCTTTCATATCCTTTTGAAAATACCTTTACATTTTGAACATTAATTTTATCACTTCTAAATTCAAATATTCTTCCTTCAAAATATTTGGTAACTTCCCCAAGATTATATTCAATATCTTCTTTATGTATAATAACATCTGCCTGACGAGCACTAACTCCCTTGTAAATGCATTGAAAATAATTATTTGAATAAAAGATATTGCCTAGCTTAATTATTCCGAAGGTACCAACCTCTATGTCCTTAAATCCTCGCTCTGATTCATAATGGGGATAGTCTATCATGTCAGATAATAGAATATCATATTGTCTCATTTGCTTGTCCTTTAGTTTTTCTATTATTTGCTCCACCTTTAACACAGCAAAAATCATCATTACAACAACACCTAAAATAATATACACCTTAATCTCATCGGCAATACCATGATTCTTGGCAACAAAAACAATCAAACTCCCACTAGCCAAAATTGGCAGTATTCTATACACAATCATCTTTATTGATGTAATTCTAAGTTTTTCAGCTACTTCCTTATTTTCCATTTATTCTCCTCCCTTGTTGGTCTCTTATGACATAAACTCTAGTTACACAATACTTATTTTGTAGTTTTCATTCCATTGTACCAACTTTTTCAAAGGTTATTTCAAAATTGATTGCATCGTGACAAGAGCACACATGTCTCAGCATGCGTGGTCCTAGGAAATTGGTCTATGACACAAGCTTTAACCACCTTGTATCCTCTGCTTAGTATGGTCTCCAAATCCCTTGCAAGACTTGTAGGCTTGCAGCTAATATATACCATCTCCTTAACCCCGAAGTTAAGTATCTTATCTAATGCCTTAGGATTGATTCCGTCTCGTGGTGGGTCTAGTATTATTACATCCGGTGTATCCTCCACTAAGTCGATGGCTTTAAGCACATCTCCTGCTATAAACTCACAGTTATCTAGTCCGTTAAGCTTTGCATTTTCCTTGGCGGCTTCCACCGCCTCCTCAACTATCTCTATTCCGATTACCTTTCCTGCTGCCGGTGACATCATCTGAGCGATGGTTCCTGTTCCACTGTAAAGGTCGAAGACTACCTTACCATTACCACCCTCCATACTCTCCATAGACATAATGTACTCCCTGGCCTTAGTGTAAAGCACCTGACAGCCTAGAGTATTAGTCTGGAAAAATGAGAATGGTGATATCTTGAATTTAAGCCCCATTACCTCCTCGGTTATATAGTCCTGCCCATACAAGGTAACAGTTCTGTCGCTTTGAACCACATCACCTAGGGTGTCGTTCTCTGTGTATAATATTCCTGCAATTGTAGCGTCAAAATCTACTTCCTTAGAAAGCTTAACCAAACCTTCCACATAACCCTTTAGCACATCTATATCCGCTAGGTCAAAGCCGTTATCAGGTGACATGGATGTCTCAGCATCCACTCCATTCACCTTGGCAAATCCATACTTTTCCCACTGGGTTGTTGTAACCAGATTTATAAGAAAATCACCGGTAGCCTTAGACTGTCTGACAACCAGATTTCTAAGAATACCCTCATGACTCATTCTGTGATAAAATGGTACATTTTTCTCTTTAAAATATTCCAGAGAAAAATCTAATATCCTACTCCACTCAGCCTTAATAATCTTACAGCCACTAACATTTAATATGTCATAGAAGTTTCCCTTCTTGTGAAGTCCTAGGGCAAGGGGACCACCTTTATACTCGTCACCAAAGGTAAACTCCATCTTATTCCTGTATCCAGCATGGTCTGGGGAACCGAGAATTCCCTCCCACACATCATCTATAGTCTTATCTTCGAAACCTGGCAGTTCCTTAAAGCTACCATTAACAACAGGTGTAAGTAGCTTTTTCACCATCTCCTCCTTTAGCTTAAGCTGGTTCTCATAGGACATGGTCTGGTAGGCACAGCCTCCACACACACCAAAATAAGGACAGTCTGGTTCCGCGTCCTCCATAGGGGATTTCTCTAAAACATTAAGGAGTCTTCCCTCTGCTATTCCGCTTTTTCTCTTGGTAACCATAAATTCCACCTTCTGCCCCTTTAGAGCTCCTTTTATAGTTACCTTTCTATCCTCCAGCATAAAGCTTCCCTTGTTAGGAAAGTCGTAATTTTCAATTACACCCTGATATATTTCGCCTTTTCTCAAATCTGTTTCCTCGCTATTTATAACAACACACCCTGATTAAGAGTCAGGGTGTGCAAAATTCATCAGTTACTCATTCCTCTTATATATGATCAAATGTATAGGTTATATTCTCATCCTCATCTATCTCCATAATTAAGAAGGTTCTCTCGTGTCCACTTTGTCTAGGATAAGTTAAGCTTCCCGGATTAAGTATAGTCACATCATCCGGATTCTCCTCTAAGAATGGCACATGGGTATGTCCATACATTGCGATGTCACACTCATTTTCCAGAGCCAGATATCTAAGCCTGTCCACTCCGTAGTGAACATTCTGTCTGTGGCCATGGGTAAGGAGGCACTTATGCTCACCAATATAGATAATGCACATGTCCCTAAGAGTACCCCAATAGTCATTGTTACCCTTTACCATATATGTAGGAACTCCTGACATTCTCTCCACCTCAAGGTAGTCTCTACCTATATCTCCCAAATGAATCATCAGGTCTATCTTTCCCGCCTTTGCAATTGCCTTTCTCACATTGTCATTGTCATCATGAGAATCACTTACCACTAAAACTCTTCGCATTATAATCTCCTACAGTACTTCCTTAATCAATCTAAGTGCATTACCCCTGTGGCTAATATCGTTCTTCTCCTCAGGAGAAAGCTGAGCTGTGGTCATACCTCTCTCTGGAAGATAGAAAATAGGGTCGTAGCCGAAGCCATTTTCACCAGCCTGCTCATGTCCTATAATTCCCTCGATGGTTCCTCTTCTTGTCTCTACCCTTCCGTCTGGAAATGCTGCCGCTATGGCACATACGAATCTTGCAGTTCTCTTCTCGTCAGGAACGCCTGCAAGTCTGTCCATAATAATCTGATTCTTAATCTCATAAGGAGTGTCCACACCCTCATATCTTGCGGAATAAATTCCTGGCTCACCACCAAGATAATCCACCTCAAGACCACTGTCATCTGCAAGGACAACACAATCTGGCACCATTTTCTGAATCTCTGTGGCCTTAATAATTGCATTTGCCTCAAATGTATCTCCGTCCTCAACTACATCCACATCTATTCCGGCCTGCTTCATGGAAAGTATCTCATAGCCACAGTCTGCAAGTATCATACGAATTTCCTTCATCTTATTCTCATTACCTGTTGCAAAAATCAGTTTCTTCATCACTTAATCCTCCACATTATTTGTAAATGCCTTTAAACATACATTTGACTGCTGGGTCTCCTCTGCAGAATGCCACAGCTTTCCGTACAAACTGATATATCCCTCGCCATCACTTATGTCAAAGCTTTCCGTTCTCTCGTCTGAATTATATTCAATAGCTATAGGGTGAACGGCTCCCGGAGTCTTAATCTTCACCACTACCGCAAATTTCTCCTTATCCTTTAACCTTATCCCTTCAGGCAAATCTACCGTGTAGTATCCTGCATACTTGGTGCTGCCTGCTGCCACAAACTCTCTATCTAGCAGGGAATCCTTATCCACATAATCTGTAACCACATACACCTCAAACTCAGTGTCCTCACCAGTTGCGTAGAAGGATACCGCCTTAAGCTCCTCCCCCTCACCGGCAGTGTATACATTTGCAAAATAAGCCTCCTCTTTGTCAAAGCCCATATGGCCTATCCATCCAAGCAGGTCTGTCTGGTAAATATTATCGTAGTTATCTGCATCACCAACCCTGGTATACACAACGGATTTCTGGCAAATATTTACATCATAGTAGGACACATACACATAGCCCTTGTCACCAAACTCCGTTCCCCAGCTGTTCTTACAGATAAATGCTCCATCACCCTCTGGAATATTGGTAAAGTTTTCCTTGGCGTAATTATCATCCCAGCCCACTACTACCACATCATGGTTAGGAAGCTCCTCTCCATCATAGTAATAGGAGGCGTTCTCCTTAGAATAGTAAGGTGACTCACTATCCACATACTCCATCTGAGTGTACACAGAGGTTTCCACTGCTCCGTATCTAAATATGGCACTCTTTAGAACATCCATATCCTTTTCATTGATAATAAGAGCCTCCTCTAGATGCTTAACCGCCTTTAGATTCTCATTACTTACCTCATCACCATACGGGTCATCCTCCTCATACACAGGGCCCTGCCAAGCAGCAAGATATGCAATACTCATGGTATGCTCTCCACCACTATCTATGGCTAGATTATAGCTATTGTTCATACTCATGTGATCTGTGGAGAATACAATCTCCTCCTGTGGAAGCAAGGTTGTCTCCAAGGCTCCAAGGGAGGCAAAGGCCCAACAGGTACCATATCTTCCCTGGTCTCTAACCGGTGTAACTCTTCCATAATCTCTCATGTCATAGGCTGCTGGGAGAAGTTTCTCCCCCTCTAGTCTGCTTAAATCTATCCACTGAGCTCTTAGGTCGTAGCTAACCTTGTAGCTAAAAAATTCCCCTATATTGTCAAATGGAATAAATAGCTTATCTCCATCCTTTACCACCATGGACTTAAGATCGATAATGTGATTATCATTTACCATAGCCTGGCTTGCCCCTATGGTAAGCACCACCTTATTATCACCCTTCATAACTATCACTCTGCCATCAGGGTACTCCAGCACAGAGCAGCTGAGCAAGCTTTTCAAAAGACTGCTCTCCACCATGAGAACCATTTGGTCACTGACATAAACCTCATAGTTAAATCTATCCACATCAAGTCCGGCAACTGTAAACTTGGTGTCCTTAGAATTAAGCTTATCATTCATGTTGGACTGATAGGTCACGGCACAGCTTTCAAATTCCGGAGACTTTTCCACCGACACATCCGGTCTATCATTAATAAAATATGCAATTGCTGCTATAACAAATAATGTGGCTATTACGCCCATTATTTTCTTCATACAATCATCCCCAAAAAACTATACTACTTGTCACGCTTCGGTGGCTTAGGTCCCATAAACTGATAGAAGTAGGACTTAATCATACCGTTATATATCTTCCTGTTTTTATCCGCTTTTCTTCCCACATACTTCTCCGCTTCCTCGTATGAGGTAATAAGATACATAGACCAATCCTCAAGAGCTGCGAAGCTTTCACCTATGGTTTTGTAAAGTGCAGGAAGAGCCTCCTTTTCCTCAAGTCTCTCACCATACGGAGGGTTTGTAATAATAAATCCGTAATGCTTAGGATGTCTTAAATCCTTTACATCTCTGGCCTGAAAATGTATGTACTTATCCACCTGGGCAGCCTTAGCATTTGCCATGGCACACTTAACAATCTCCGGATCCAAATCATAGCCCTGAATATTCATCTCTATATCATGTCTCACCATGTCCCTAGCTTCGTCGTAGGCATTATACCAAACCTTCTTAGGAATAACCTTTCCCCAGGAATCAGAGGTGAATTCTCTGTTCATTCCAGGAGCAATATTAGCCCCTATCATAGCCGCCTCTATAGGAAATGTTCCACTACCGCAGAACGGGTCCACCAGCACTCTATCCTTGTTCCAAGGTGTGAGCATAAGAAGTGCTGCTGCCAAAGTCTCTGATATAGGTGCCTTACCCACCAGCGTACGGTAGCCTCTCTTATGTAATGATGTACCTGAGGTATCAAGACCTATGGAAACCATATCCTTAAATATAAATACTCTTATAGGGTACTCATCTCCGTCCTCCTCAAAGCGACTTACTCTATATGTCTGCTTCATACGCTCCACAATTGCCTTCTTCACAATTGACTGTATAGAGCTTCCAGAGAATAGTGCACTCTTGTTAGTAGTTGCCTTTGTTACCCAGAACTTAGCATCTCTTGGAAGGTATTCCTCCCAGGCAATAGCCTTAGTTCCCTCGAAAAGCTCATCGAAGGTAGTCGCCTTAAAGCTACCCATCTTAAGAAGTATTCTCTCTGCTGTTCTAATAAATATATTTGCACGCGGAATAGCAGTCTCGTCACCTCTAAAGGTAACGCGACCGTCTTCCACAGCTACTATCTCATATCCTAAGTCTTGTATCTCTCTCTTTAGTACTGCCTCTAATCCAAAATGGCAAGGAGCAATTAATTCTACATAATTTTCCATGAAGTTTTTCCTTTCAAAGCTACAGGATTAAATACGCCTCTTGGGCATAGTTTCTCATAGTAGTTATTGTATAATTTGATTCTTTTCATGTCAACAAAGGAAAAGCCCAAATTTACTGGAAAATACTGCATTTTTTCGTGAAAATAACTAAGGCTTTACCTAGCGCCCTTAGTTAAAGCTCCCCTGTATTCCTTTAGACCTCCTACAGTATTTATAACCCTATATCCCTTATCTGCTAGGAGACTTGATGCCACAGCACTTCTGCCTCCGGTCTCACAGTACACAAGTAACAGCTTTCCCTTGGGAATAGATACATTCCCCTGTCGAAGCTGAGAAAGAGGCAGGCAAATTGCCATGGGAATGTGTCCCTTGGCAAATTCTTCTCTTTCTCTTACATCCACTATTATGCCTCCATAATTTAGCGCCTCTGTCATTATATTTTTAATGTTAATATTATGAAATCTCATACCTTCCGCCCCTTTTTATTTTCTTAATATAGAATATTCTATGGGTGGGGTTTTGTTCCTAATAATGAAAAACCCCTGTCAGATAGCTTTTATACCTGACAGGGGCGTTCTCATTATTGATTAGTAGTTACAGTTCTTTGAGCTGCTATTGTTTGATGCGTTCTTTGAGTTATTTGCATTGCTTGCATTTGATGCATTGCTTGCATTCTTACCCATTCCATTGCTTGCATTTGAAGCATTCTTTGAATTGTTTGCGTTTGATGCATTGCTTGCGTTCTTGCTATTTGTTGACATATACTTCTCCTCCATAATCATGTGGCCAAAGTGCCATTTAATTGATACAGTAAAAGTATGTCCTGAATTAGTTTAAAATATTCAGCAAAAATATAATATATTTCCCATTTTTTTACACATTAATTTGGTGCCGGTACAGCTATGTCAAACAGCTTCTCACCTTCATAGCTATCATAAAATGTAAGCTTGCTAGGTATACTATACTCATCAAATACAAATAAAAAATGTACCTTATTGGTTCTGGCTGAAGCTATTATCTCAGTGTCAAATCTGTCATACTCGTCCATCTCGAAGTAGTAATCGTAAACCCTAAAGGACTCCATATTTCCAGCATCATCTTCCACATATAAGCCCACAAAATCTCTATTAATGCATATTGGGTTAACACCTACATTGCTTACATCCACAGTTACCTGATATATGTATTTTTTAACACGGCTTTCGTCCACCTGATACTCTGAAAATTGTGCCACTACAGCTTCTGTCTTATCTACCTGCGTAATACTTGCCTGTCCCATCTCATATTGGATTTCATAGGCATAATCGTCAGCATTATCCTCATACAAGGCAAAGGAAACAGGACCTCCAATAAGCAGAACTATAAATAATAATCCAGCCACACCTAATCTTCCCCATATAAATTTACAGATGGAAATAAAAACAGTTAATAAGGTCTTCATTACTCCACCTCCATTTCTGGAAGATACATAACATAGGTGGTATCCATTTTCTTATAATTATAATCATCCTCATTGCACTCATATACATCGAAGCGAAGACCGTAAATATCCTCATTTTCCTTAAGCACAAAGTAGAGAATGCCTCCATCGGTTTTTATATAGTCACCTATATTTCTCTCCATAGTTTCATATCTATTACCAGTCATAAATTCCTTAGCATCATAGCTTCCCAATGGACTTATGGTCATTCCATCTGGGGTTTCTAAATATACCTGAACTCCACTATACAAGCTGGTATATGTATTTCCCTGTTGAGTAGTCTTATAGCTTACTGCATATACCACATAGTTCTCCGGCAAATTCCAGTAGCTACTCTTATCTATGTAACAGTCCTTAACCTGAATAGAGTAGGACCCTACAACAATGGACTCATCCATCATTTTAGGCACAGCCTTAGGTTTTTCTACAATGCGCTGCTCCTCTAACTTTTTCTTGCTGTTATGCATTCCCACAAAAGGTAAAATAATAAAAAATACTATAGCTAAAATTTCCAAAGCTATAACAATCCTCTTTACAGGGCTGGTATTCTTCCTTGTTTTTATTCTTTGCTTTTTCTCTAATGGTATTTTCTCGTCATACTTCTTATGAATTTCACTATGGTCATACTCTTCTTCACTGTAAGTAGTATTGTCTGAGTTTTGATACAAGGCAGCACACTCCGGACATCTGCCACGATTCACCTCATAATCAAATTTTGTGCCACAAAGCTGGCAAGTAACCTTCATAAAATGTCACCATCCTCATTTGAATTCATCCTGATTATATTAAATCATATAATTCATTGCAAGTTATTTCGAAAAAGCCCATCAACGCATAAAGTACCTCCCCGTCGAAGGCAATGGAATGATTTATGCCCGCATGTATGTGTGATTTCTATACTGTAAGATGGCATGGAGGAGATGGTCGACAGTAGACCATCCTTCCATGCCATCGACCCACAAAAAAGCCCGCACATACATGCGGGCTCAAAAAGCTTTCCTAATTTACTGTCCAAGTCTTGCAAGAAGCTCTGCTCTCTTTGCCTCGTTACCTGGCTTTCCAAGAAGAGCGAACATATTGCTCTTGTAGCTCTCTACACCTGGCTGGTTGAATGGATTTACGCCGAGAACATATCCACTCATACCACAAGCGAACTCAAATACATAGAAGAGTTCACCAAGTGATAACTCATCAATCTGCTCCATATTAACAAGGATGTTAGGAACACCGCCATCAACATGAGCAAGAATTGTTCCGTTCATAGCACACTTATTGATAAAGTCAACTGTCTGTCCTGTAAGGTAGTTAAGACCATCAAGATCAACTGGCTCCTCCTCCATAGTTACAGTGAGCTTTGGACTCTGCACATTGATAACTGTCTCGAAGTGGTTCTTAGTACCCTCCTGAATAAACTGTCCAAGTGAGTGAAGGTCTGTAGTAAAGTCTACAGCTGTAGGGAAGATACCCTTTCCATCCTTACCCTCGCTCTCGCCGTAAAGCTGCTTCCACCACTCTGATACATAGTGAAGTGCTGGCTCGTAGTTAGCAAGAATCTCCATGCCAAGTCCCTTCTCATGAAGAACATTACGAACAGCCGCATACTTCATAGCGTCGTTTGAATCGAAATCATTAGCTATACAGTACTCACGTGCATTTGCAGCACCCTGCATAAGCTTATCTATGTCAGCACCACTAACTGCAATTGGGAGTAAACCTACTGCTGTAAGAACTGAGAATCTTCCTCCTACATCATCAGGTACTACAAATGTCTCATAGCCCTCCTCTGTAGCAAGGTTCTTTAAAGCTCCCTTAGCCTTGTCAGTAGTTGCGTAAATTCTCTTAGCTGCCTCAGCCTTACCATACTTAGCCTCAAGCTTCTTCTTCATAATTCTAAATGCGATAGCTGGCTCAGTAGTTGTACCTGACTTAGAGATAATATTTACTGAGAAATCCTTATCTCCGATTACATCCATAAGATGTGAAAGGTAAGTGCTGCTTATATTGTTACCACAGTAGTAAATCTCAGGAGTCTTACGAATCTCCTTAGATACTGAGTTGTAGAATGAATGTCTAAGTGCCTCGATAGCTGCTCTTGCTCCAAGATATGAGCCACCGATACCTATTACAACAAGAACCTCTGAATCGCTCTTGATTTTCTCTGCTGCCTTCTTAATTCTTGCAAACTCTTCCTTATCGTAATCTACTGGAAGGTCAATCCATCCAAGGAAATCATTACCCTCACCAGTCTTCTCAAGAAGTGTTTTCTTAGCTGCTTCTACTCTAGAAGACATTGCCGCTACATCTTCCTTAGAAGCCATAAACTCAGTGTTACTAAAATCGAATTTGATTGTCTGTGCCATGTTTTATCTCCTCGTTATTATTAATATTGCAAATCCCATATGAGGGATTTATATTTCCCATATCTCCCTTAGGGAAACACTAGGAATATTTTAACAAAATACATTTTTCATTACAAGAGTAAAGAATATATATTTTTTATTTATTATCTAAGCTCATTTAAGCTGGCAAATCGGTACCCCTTTTCCTTCATATTCTCTATTACAGTCTTTAGTGCATCTGCATTTGATTCGGACACATTGTGCATAAGAATTATGGCCCCATTGTGATGATACTTTTCAAAATGGTCCACAACATAGGATACACCAGGCTGGTTGTTCACATCATAATCCATATAAGCCATGCTCCAAAATATAGTTTTGTAGCCTAAGTCCCTAGTAATTGCAAGAGTTCTTTCGCTGTATTCTCCCATTGGAGGTCGCAGATATGGATCCATAGTAAATCCCGTATTCTCTGCCATATAATTTGCACAGCCCTCTACCTCCTCTATTATCTCCTCATAGGACCTTTCCGGCATGGACGGATGAGTTACGGTGTGATTTGCCACCTGGTGTCCCTCCTCCTTCATACGCTTAATAAGTTCTAAGTTATCCCTTATGTAGGTCTGGGTCACAAAGAAGCATGCCGGCACATTTTGCTCCTTTAACACATCAAGTATCTGATTGGTATACCCATTTTCGTAGCCACAATCAAAGGTTAGATACATAACCCTGCTATCATTAGCGGACTTTTTATCAATATGATACCCTCCATAATTATATATGTCCACCGTTTCGTCACAGCCCGTAGGCTCATGATTATCTTTTCTTACCATATACCAGGCCAGCTTAGAGTTTGAATACTCGTAGTAGCTGTCCTTGCTTAATATTTTACTTTCTATGGGAAATGTATGGTATCTAATATCATCACTATTCTCCTTAGGAGCATCCTGACAGGAGCTTATCTGACACTCATTATTTCCCCAATTAAAGCCATCCTTTTCTACCTGCTTATTCTCAGCTATCCTTCCACAAATCCCTCCTTTTATTATCAAAAACAAAACAACTAGTATCCCAACAATAATTAATTTCCTTTTCAAGAGAAGAATTCCTTTAGAAAGCTATCTAGCATTCTCTCATTATCTATGGAGGTAATCTTTTCCTCCCCATACTTGGCGGCTTCAGCTTCTCCATTTCCCATTACAGGCTCCTTGGAAGCCGCAATTTCTTTAGCCACCCCATCAGGTTCTGTCTGTTTTATATCCTTTAATGGTCCTCTTAGATTACCAAACTCCTTCAAATCCTCCGGAGCTATCTGAGCCTTTGGAGGTGGAAGGGTAAGATTCTCCAGATAATCTCTAATGTTAGCTTTCAATATTTCCAATTTATTATTTACTAAAAATATATTCTCCACCACAATTAAAAATGCACAAACCAGCACTCCATTTGCCAAAAATGTAACCATTTCCGGACTTCCTCTCCATCTGGTCTCATAATATATGAAGCTTCCGGCCATTAGCATAATGGACATTATACTAAGTATTACACCAGACCGTTTCCATAGCTCTAGTGGCAATCCCGCCCATTTTAGTCTTCTTATATTTTTCTCCACAAAGGCGGCTCCATTGCCCCTGTTTATTCCTAGGTTTCTTCCATTCACATATTTTTGTCTCATTATTCGTAAGCTTCGCTTCTTGGTAGTGGCCATATTCTCAGAAGCCTTTACCAGGGACTTTACATGGAAGTTTACAATCATCTTAATAAGTAATCCCAGCAATCCTATCCCCCATAGAACATGCACATTTGTACCAAAACCCATAATCATGTCATACATTTTGCTTACCTCTTTTCATTTTTTACGCAGGTTTCCTGCTGATGGGCTGATTATATGGAAGGTTAAATTGAGAAAGCAAGCCTTTTTCAGTTGCAAATATCTACAATTTATGCGAAAAAATATGCCTTTAATCTCTTAGATAATTATGCTATACTTATTGAAGTTTTAAAGGACACAGCTTAATGAGTACTAGAATTATTAAAATTAGCTAATGATAACTGGAGGAGTGTTTTATGAATTACAAAACCAAAGGAACCTGTTCTCAAGCAATTGACTTTGAGATTAAGGACGGAAAGGTATATAATGTTAAGTTCTACGGCGGATGTAATGGTAATCTTAAGGGTATCGGATCACTGGTAGAAGGTATGGAGGTGGCTGAAGTAATTAAGAGACTTGAAGGCACAACCTGTGGCTTTAAGAATACCTCATGCCCAGATCAGCTTGCTCAGGCTCTTAAGGAATGTATTTAGTATGGAGGCTACTATGAAAAGAATCGTTTTAACAGGTGGTGGAACTGCAGGACATGTGACACCTAATATGGCTATTATTCCTGTTCTTTTGGAAAAGGGCTATGACATACATTACATTGGATCCCATGAGGGCATTGAGAAGAAGCTGATAGAGGAGATGAATATCCCATATCATCCTATATCAACAGGAAAGCTTAGAAGATACTTTGATGTGAAGAATTTCTCAGATCCATTTCGAGTTATCAAGGGCTTCTCAGAGGCTAAGTCACTTATGAAGGAGTTAAAGCCGGATGTGGTATTCTCCAAGGGAGGCTTTGTTGCTGTACCTGTTGTGTTAGCAGCTAAATCAAAGAAGATACCTGCCATTATCCACGAGTCAGACATGACTCCGGGACTGGCTAACAAAATCTGCATACCTAATGCAGCTAAAATATGCTGCAATTTCCCTGAAACCCTAGATAAATTACCTGAGGGTAAAGCTGTTGTAACAGGAACTCCTATTAGAAAGGAGCTATTTAACGGTAATGCAGCTGAGGCTATGACCTTCTGTGGCTTTAAGGATGTTAGACCTACCCTTCTTATTATTGGAGGAAGCACAGGAAGTGTTAGAGTAAATGAAGCGGTATGGAGCTGCTTGGATGAGCTCACTAAGAAATATAATATTATCCACCTATGTGGTAAGGATAAAACTAACGACGCATACAAGGATGTTCCTAACTATGTTCAGTACGAATATGTTAAGCAGGAGCTTAGTGGTATGCTGGCCTTAGCCGATGTAGTCATCTCAAGAGCAGGAGCTAACGCCATCTGCGAGCTACTTGCCCTAAGAAAGCCTAGTGTACTTATTCCACTATCACTTGAGGCAAGCCGCGGAGACCAAATCCTTAACGCCAAGTCCTTTGACAAGAGCGGATATGCAAAGCTTCTTATGGAGGAGGATGTGACTAATGAAAGCCTACTTGAGGCAGTGAACGAAGTATACGATAACAGAGATAACTATATCAAAAATATGGAGCTCAGTGCTAAGACCGACTCCATTACCATGATAGTGGATATGATAGAGGAATTGGCTAAATAATATTGTTTTCCAAATCACATTATTACATTAAATAAATCGCGAACACACATCCCAAATGATGTATGTTCGCGATTTGTTTGTTTTAATTTAATAGCTTGTTCAAAAAATCATTCAATGTATATGGTTTTTTTATAATATAAATTTTTTCACCCTTTTTAGCATATATCACATCTCGTCCAGAGTAAATCATATCTACATCGTCAATGTAAGGAACATTCTTAGGCGGCATCGCATAGTCATCACAACAAGAAACTGACAGAAAATCAAATCCCCAATAGAATATTTCACCTCCACTTGTCAAACAAGCAGTAAAATTTTCACCTTTAGAAAACGATTGAACTGATTCCTTTTTAAAAAAATCTTTTATGTCAAAATGATTAGAAATTGTATAATTGTCACCTTCTTGCGTCTTTATAAGCTTTGACCACCCTATTATGGAATCATTTTGGGCATACACATCCCTATATCCATCATA